>JAEWCE010000111.1 GCA_023390785.1 Pseudomonadota bacterium | reverse complement strand
GTCGCTCCGACGATCGCCGTGCCCACGAGGGCGATCCCGAACATGAACCCGCGCCACAGGGTAATAAAGGTGACGTGCAGATGCGTGAGGCCGGGCGACATGCTCGGCGCTCGCATCAGCCCCTCTTCAACGCCGCGGCCTCGCGCGCGAGGCCCTCGATGCGGGCCCAGTCCCCCGCCTCGATCGCGTCCTGCGGCATCACCCAGGACCCGCCGACGCAGATTACGTTGGGCAGCGCCAGATAGGTCTTGGCCTTCACCGCATCGATGCCGCCGGTCGGGCAGAACATGATATCGCTGAGCGGCGACGCGAACGCCTTCAGCACCGGCGCCCCGCCCAGCGCCTCGGCCGGGAAGAATTTGAGAAAGTAGTAGCCGTGCTCATGCGCGGTCATCGCCTCGGTCGGCGTGCCGATGCCCGGCAGCAACGGGATCGAGACATCGTCGGCGGCCTCGAGCAGGCGCGGACTCGCCCCCGGCGACACCATGAACTTGGCGCCGGCATCCACCGAATGACCCATCTGCAGCGGCGAGCGCACGGTGCCCGAACCGACCACCGCGCCGGGCACCCTGGCCATCTCCTCGATCACCTGCAGCGCGTGCGGCGTGCGCAGCGTCACCTCCAGCACCGGCAACCCGCCTCCCACCAGCGCCTCGGCCAGCGGCCGCGCCTTGCGCACATCGTCGAGGATGATCACCGGAATCACCGGCGCGAGGGACAGCGTCGAGCGCAGCACTTCGGCGTCTTGCGGCATGGTCGGCTCCTTGGCTCTGACGGTGAGTTAGGAGGTTGTCGTAAGAGGATCAAGCCGGAAAGAGCATCAGACCGCCGCCCACCACCGGGTGTCATCACCGCGCAAGCGGGGACCCCTCTTGCCGCTGGTTCAAAACGTGCGTTGGGTCCCCGCTTGCGCGGGGATGACACCGCGATTCTGGCCCGATCCCGATCCTACGGCCCGCCCAGAAGATATGCCGCCACCGCCGCGCGGTCCGCATCGGTCCAGTGCGAGGTTTCGTCCTCGATCACTTCACCCATCGGGCCGCCGAGGCTGTCCATGTCGGGGGTAAAGGCGTCGACCAGCGCCTGCGCCAGGGACGTTGCATCGTAGCCGTGCTTCTCGAGATCCGCCGCGAGCAGCGACGGCGTGCGGCCGCCCGGGCTCGTCTTGTCGGGATTGCCGCTGAGCTCCCTGCCCGCCTCGAGCCCGCCCAGCGCATTGCGCGGGCTGTGACAGGTAACGCAGTGCCCCGGCCCGAACACGATGTATCTGCCGCGATTCCACACATCCGATTGCGCGGCGTCGGCGACGAAGCGCTGCGGGTGGAAGAACAGATGCTTCCAGCCTGCCATAAGCCAGCGCTGGTTGAACGGAAAGCCCACCTCGTGCGGCTTGCTCGGCGTATCGACCGGCGCCGTCGCCTGCAGCGCGGCATAGAGGTCGGCCACCTCCTGGTCACTCATCAGCGTGTAGCTGTCGTAGGGGAACGCCGGATAGAGATGGCCTTGCGGTCCCTCGCCGTCGCTGAGCGCGCTGGCGAACTGCGCCAGCGTCCAGGTGCCGATGCCGGCGCTCTTCGACGAGGTGATGTTGGGCGGATAGAACGTGCCGAACGGCGTCTTCAGCCCCGCCGTCTGCGCTCCGGCCAGCACCGCGTCCTTGTTCTTGGGGTCGGTATGGCAGGTGACGCACCCGCCCAGCCGCATCAGGTAATTGCCGCGCTCGACATCGCCGACCAGCGTCACGTCGCGCGCCGGCCCGCGCACCGGCGTCAGCATGTAGATGCCGACCCCCACGCCGATGACCACGACAACCGCAATGAGCCACGCCACGAACCGCATGTGCAAAACAAAGCAGAGCCGCGCAAGGCGGACAACCCGACAAATATTTCAGTGATCGGGGAATAATCCCGCAGCCGAGGAGCAAGCAGTCGGTCCCTCCCCCACGCCGTCGGAGTAGGGGAGGACGCCGACTGCCATCACTGCTGCCTCACCACCGCATCCACCTCGGCGCGCGTCGGCGGGTTGGCGCCGACGCGGCTGCAATTGATGCCGGCCGCCACGGCGCCGAACCACAGCATTTGCTGCAACTGCTCCGGGGTCAGCGTCCCGAGCCGGCCCGCCGCCAGCGCCCCGTGATCCTTGAGCCAGGTGAGGATGCCCGCCATCAGCGTGTCGCCGGCGCCGACATTGTCGCCCCCCGGCGTCGCTGGATAGATGTCGGCGCGCACGCTGGCCTTGGCGGTGAACGCCATCGAGCCCTCGGCCCCCAGCGTCACCACCACCAGCTCGATGTTGGGCCGCTCCAGCAGCGCATCGGCATGCTGCTCGATGCTCTTGCTCGCATCGAGCGTGTGCAGGTCCTCTTCGGACAGCTTCACCAGGCTCACCAGATCGAGCGACGCCAGCACCCGCTGCCGATAGGCGTCCATGTCGGCGATCAGCGACGGCCTGAGGTTGGGATCGGTCGACAGCAGCGCCCCGCACTGCCGCGCCTCGCGCGCCACCTCCATCCACACCGCCAGGTCGTCGTCGCGAACCGTGCAGAAGCCGCCGATCTGGAACAGCTC
>JAEWCE010000276.1 GCA_023390785.1 Pseudomonadota bacterium | reverse complement strand
CGGTACGGCCGCTGCTGGCCGAACTCGCCGTCCCGCTCGACAGCGGCGACGGAGGTGCGGCTGCCGCGCCGCCCACCCTGGTCATCGCCGTCGACCAGGCCGAGGAGCTGCTCGGCGCCGACACGGCCGAGGCCGGCCCGTTCCTCGCGCTGCTTGCCGATCTCGCCGGCACCGACGGCCCGGCGGTGCTCGTCATCTTCGCCGTGCGCTCCGACAGCTTCGAGCAGTTGCAGTCCCGGCCTGAACTCGCCGCCACGCAGCCGCATCATCTCGTCGATCTGCCGCCGGTGCCTGCCGGTTCCTACGGCGACATCATCCGCGGTCCCGCCCGCCGCATGAGTGCTTCCGGCCGCAAGCTCATCGTCGACGAAACGCTGGTCGACGCACTTCTCGCCGACATCGAGCAGGGCGGCACCAAGGACGCGCTGCCGCTCCTCGCCTTCACGCTGGAACGGCTTTATACCGACTACGGCGCCGACGGCGATCTGCAGCTCGGCGAGTACGAAAGGCTCGGCCGCATCCGCGGCGCCATCGAGGCCGCCGTCGAGCAGGCGTTGAGCGCCGCCGACGGCAATCCTGCCATCCCGCGCGATCGTGCCGCGCGCCTGGCGCTGCTGCGCCGCGGCCTCATCCCCTGGCTGGCCGGCATCGATCCCGAGACCGGCACGCCGCGCCGCCGCGTCGCCCGCCTCAGCGAGGTGCCCGCGGAGGCGCGCCCGCTGATCGAGCTGATGGTCGGCCAGCGCCTGCTCGCCACCGACATCGACAGGCCCACCGGCGAGCAGACCATCGAGCCGGCGCACGAGGCGCTGCTGCGCCAGTGGGGCGCCCTCGACGGCTGGCTGGTCGAGGATTCGGCAGCTCTCGCCACCATCGAGGCGCTGCGTCGCGCCGCCACCGACTGGGACGCCAACGCCCGCAGCCCCGAATATCTGGTCCACACCGGCGCCCGCCTCGCCGCGGCGGTCGAGGCCGCGTCCGGCGACAATTTCGCTGCCTACCTCACTTCTGTCGATCGCGCCTATCTCGACGCGGCCCGTGTCGCCGAAGCGGCGGCAAGGCGCCGGGCCCGCGCCGCGCGTACCCGCCTGGCCATCGCCGCGGCCATTGCCGGTGTGGTGCTCGTCGCCGGCCTCACCGCCGGCTATTTCATCTACACCGCCGGCGAGGCGGCAAAGCGCGACGCCGCGGCGAGCTTTGCCACCGCGCAGGCCGAAGCGGCCTTGCGCGCCGGCCGCCCCGAGGATGCGGCCAGGGCGGCGCTCACCGCCTTCGACATCGCTCCGTCGACTGCCACCCGCACCGCCGCGCTCACCGCCGCCATGGCGGTGTCGCCCAACGCCATCGCCACCGTGCCGGTCGCCGGCCGCATCGCCGACACGCTCTGGCTCGATCCCGATCACCTGCTGCTGCTCGATGCAGCCGGCACCGTCACCAACGCCGATCTCGGCATGCGCAGGCTCGCCGCGCCTGCCGCCTTGCCCACCGGCCCGCTCCCCATCGCGCTGGCGCCGCGCGGCGCGGGCGATGCGGAAATCATCTACGCCGACGGCAGCATCGGCGCGCTCGACGGCACCGTCATCGCCGCGGCGCCGCGCTTTGGCACCGACCGCGACGGCGAAATCCGCGACGTCGCGCCTGCTTCGGACGACGCCTTCGCCGCCCGCGCCGGCACCGTGCGGACCAGCGCCGACGGCAAGCTCGTCGCCATGATCGGCCTTGCCGGCGATGTGCTCGTCCGCGATTGCCGCTCGCTGCCCTGCATCGACACCATGCTGACCGCCCCCGAAGCCGCCGGCGGCGCTGGCGCGCTGGCTGGTGCTATTGCCGTGCGCCCCGACGGCGCCGGCTTTGCCGTCAATTGGTGGCCGGGCTTCGTCGCGGTCTATGCCGACGCCCAAACGCCGCCCGACCTCCTGCCATTGCCTGAGGGCGCGTCGAACAACGGCGCTGCCACCGGCATCGATTGGGCCGGCGACCGCATCGCCATCAACACCGATGCCGGCAAGGTGGTGGTGCTCGATCCCGTCGCCGCTGATGCGCCTGTGATCATCGACGGCGGCACGCTCACCCCAGCGCTCGCCTGGTCGCCCACCGCACCGCTGCTGGCGCTCGTCTGCAACGACACCTCCGTCTGCCTCTATCGGCCCAGCGGCGTGCGCGTCGCCACCTTCGTCGGCCACACCGGCAGGATCGGCGCGCTGCGCTGGAGCGCCGACGGCACCGAGCTGGCCTCCGTCGCCCCCGGCGATCCGGTGCGCCTCTGGTCGGTCGCCGACGATCCGCAGATCACGGCCCATCGCACCACCGAGGCCTGGACGGCACTGACGTCTCTGGCCGTCGACCGGGCGGGGGGGCGCGTCGCCGCGGGCGACGAAACCGGCGCGCTCTGGGTCTGGACCGGTACCGCCCCACCGAGCAAGCTCACGATCCCCGACCTGCGGCGCAAGGTCACCTCATTGGCCTGGCTCAGCGACGGCCGCCTCGCCGCTGTGTACGAGAACCGCGCCGTCGCCGTCTGGTCGCCCGAAAAGCCGGCGCCCGACAAGCTGGTGACGCTCGACAATCTCAGCTTCTCGCGCGTCGCCGCGCTCAGCGGCGACATCCGCGCCGCCGTGCCGCTCAGCGACAAGACCATCCTCGTGCTCTCGGGTCCTGACCTGCGCGAAACGCGCTTGCCCGCCGACGATTTTGGTCTCGACCAATGGGGGCTGGTAGCGGCGCCCGCCGCCAATGCCGCCTTCGTCTCCTATTCCGACGGCAGCATCCACCGCCGCGACCTCGGCGCCGGCGGCGCCGGAACCACCGTGTTCGACGCCAGGACCTCGCTCTGCGGCGCGCCGCCCACCACCGACAACAATGGCGCCAAGAGCCTCGACGTCAGTGCCGACGGCAAATGGCTGGTGGCGACCCGCAGCGACGACCGCGTCATCGTCCACAATCTCGCCGATCCGGCGCAGCCGCTCTGCCTGGCGCTGGCGGCGCCCGACAGCAAGACGGTGGTCTTCTCTCCCGCTGGCACGCAGCTCGCCATCCTAAGTGCCACCGACCGGCTCTACGTCTTCGACCTGGCGCATCCCGAAACCGCCACCATCCTCGGCGCGCCGGCGGTGCCCGACAATTCGCCAGAAGCAATCGCCGCCGGCACGTCGCGCACCACCTCGTGGCTCGGCTGGCAGGACGAGCACACGCTGCTCATCGCCACCACCGCGGGCACCGTCGAATCCGTGAACCTCGACCCCGCCGCGTGGCGTGCCCGTGTGGACACCCTGAACTTCACTCAATAGTCTGAAACCGGCAGCACACCTGGGGAGGGCAAGGTGCACCGACGATCATATCCGGCCTGGCTGGTGGCCCTCACGCTGTCGACCAGCCTGTGCGCGCCTGCCGCGCCGGGTCTCGCCGCCACCGTCGAGGCGCTGCCCGCGGCGCCGGCCGCTCCTGTCGCCGTGCCAGGCGCAGAACAAGGCGCCTTCCGCACCTGGGTGCAGCTCGTCTGGAACCCCGCCACCCGCCGCCTCGAGCGGCTGAGCTTTACCGCCTGGGACCCGATCCCCTCGCTCGGCCTCGAGCTGCAATGGCTGCCCGACGATCCGGCCAACAACCGCGCCGGCCCGCTCGAGGGACGCGGCACGCTGAGCTTCCGCAAGCCTGGTGCCGCGTCCTACGACGCCTCCGCCACGCTGGCGCAATATCGCGGCACGTTGCACGGCGGCCGCGCCGAAGGCTTTGGCGAATTCCTCGACCGCTCGGGCTTCTCCTATGCTGGCGGCTGGCATCTGGGCCTGATGGACGGGCAGGGCCGCCTCGTCGCCGCCAATGGCGACGAATATGTCGGCGCCTTCAAGGCCGGCCGCCGCGACGGCAAGGGCGTGTTCACCGACGCCACGGGGCAGGTCTTCACCGGCCGCTTCGTCAACGGCGCCGAGGCTGAAGGCGTCACCTTGCAGCGCACCGCCGGTCCCTATCCGGTCTATGACGACCTCCGCATCGGCGTCGTCACCGAGCGCCGGCCGCACAATTACGACCTCGGCTTTGATCCGCTGAGCTACACCAGCAAGGCCGACGGCGACGCGCTCGACATCCTGCCCGACGACCAGCGCCTGCTCGACGTCTGGCACGGCGCCGTGCCCATCACCATGACCGATGCCGAGATCGCCGCCTTCGACGATCCCTCCACCACTCCGAGCTTCCTCGGCGCCTACGAGCGCTTCGACCCGCTGTCGCTGGTGTTCGAGCTCGAAAACAGCTCCACCCAGGCCGTCTCGGTGGTCGGCGGCTTCCTCGACGTCGGCAACAGTCGCCGCGACGGCGAGCCGGCGGTGCAGGTCCGCCCGTTCCCGCGCGATCCGTGCTCGGGTGCGGTCGATTTCCTGCCCAAATTCTATATCGACAATTTCGGCTGGTCGGCGGTCGAGAACGCCTCGCTCAACATCACCGCCGGCTCCATCGACGGCCGCAGCGAGGGTACGCCGCTCAGCGTGCCGCTGCCCGCCATCACCACCACTGCCGAGGCCAACGTCACCGAGCAGATGACCGCCCTCGGACTCGACACCGCCTTCGTCTCCACCAACAAGCTGCACTGCACCAATCCCAACGACGAGCGACTCTGCCTGGCCGAGCTCAAGCAGTCGGGCCGCTTCGGCAAGCTCGCCAACTTCATCTCGCTCGACTACACCACCGTGGTCGTCGCCGTGCTCGGCAGCATCGACTACGACTGGACCGCCTCCGACGGCACCGTCAGCCACAAGAGCTCGCCGTTCTCGGTCACCATTCCCATCGCCTCGGTCGCCAACGACGCCGAATGCGGCGAGGGCGGCGAGATCATCCCGGTCCGCCACGACCCGTTCCAGTTCCACCTCGACCAGCAGAACTACCGCATGTCGCTGCCCTTCACCGGCGACGTCGCCCCTGGCTTCACCTCGCGCTGGCGCATCGAGCTCAGCGCCGCCGAAACGTCGCTCCACGATTTCCAGATCGTGCTGCTCTTGAGCGACGGCCGCCAGCTCGCCTCCCGCCCCATCCACCTCACCTACTTCATGCCACCCAAGCACAAGGTGTTGAAATAGCATCAACTTGGACGGAGGCGGCGGTGCCCGCGGCCCCCACCCCCGCCGCGCCCCGCATGGGGGTGGGGCGACGGGGGCCGCCGCCGGTCGTGTTGCAGGCCCCCCGACTGCCTACTCCCGCCCCAGTTCGAACAAATTCCGCATCGGCACCAGCCGCGCCGCCACCGTGCCCTGCTCGAACACCCGCACTTCCAGCAGCGCAGTCGAGCCGCGTGGCGAGGTCTGGTCGAACAGGAAATTACCGAGCGAAAACACCATCTGCCCGGCGCCGCCTGCCACCGTCTGCACCGCGTTCGAGGCCTGGTGCGAATGCCCTCCCACCACCAGCGCCACGCCGCAGCGCATCAGCTTCTGCGCGATATCCAGCTCGGCGGCCGTCGCCGCGGCGGTATACTCCTCGCCCCAATGCACCATTGCCACCAGTGGCGGCGCGCCGGTCACGCCGCACACCCAGCCGAGGTCGTCCGCATCGGCGATGGCGTCGCCCACCAGCTTGCCGCCGACGAAGTTCAGCGCCAGCAGCCGGAACGCCCCCATATCGTTCACCGTGCCGTGCTCGAGCGGCACGATGCCCATTCGGCTCAGTTGCGCCACCGTCTCCGTCCGGCCCTCAACCCCCAGGTCGTTGGCGTGATTGTTGGCGAGATCGGCGGCCTTGACGTTGAGCGCCGCCAGCATCGGCGCGGCGTCCTCGGTGGTCATCACATGCGCGTCGCGCCCGACGCCGGTCACCGGCCCGTCGAGCAGCACGCCCTCGAAATTGACCATCAGCGGCGCCCCATGCGTCACCGCGAGCACCGCATCGCGGATCGCCGTCCACGATCTGGCATCGTGCAGCAGCGGCAGGAAATACCGCCCCAGCAGCACATCTCCGGTAAAGAATAGCCGCCTCGTGTCGGCGTATGAAAACACCGTTCCAGCCGCGGCGTCCTTGAGCCAGGCCGCCACCACATAGCTCGTCGTCGAGTTCGCGCCGGTGCCGTAATCGGCCGAATTGCGGTTGGCCAGGATCACCGGCGCCGCCCCGAACATGTCGTGCTGCAGCGCCATCTGCAGATAGGTCGCGGCCTTGCTGTCCATATGCGCCGGCTGCAGCAGCGGCACGATCGCGGCGGGGTCGCCGGCATCGAGCGCGGCAATCGACTCCTGGTCGCGCGCGATGGCCTCCGGCAGCGGTCGGTAGTGCGAAAAGTCCGTTGATTGCACGATCAGCGTTTCGGCTGTCGCCAGCGGCCTGAGCAGCGCCGCCATCGACCGCCAGTCGGCCGGCGTGGCGTTGACCGAGGCCAGCACCGGGATCACCTCGGCGCCGGGGAAGAAATGCGCGATGAACGGCGCCTCCGCCATCAGTCCGTGCTCGTAATCCACCGCCGGCAGCATCTGCACCAGCCCGGTTTCGGCCGCCAGCGCCGCCACCCCGGCCGCGTCCGAGGGCACGACGCCCAGCACCGAGCGCAGATCTTCGCGCGTCGTGCCGAACGGCTTCTGCACCTTCCGGAAATGGTCGGGCGAGATCAGGATGATGCGGCGGTAGTGCCCTGCCGACGCCGCCCAGATGCCGCGCGCGATCAGATCCGCCGCCAGCAGATGGTGCGG
>JAEWCE010000019.1 GCA_023390785.1 Pseudomonadota bacterium | reverse complement strand
CCCCTCCCCCTTGCGGGGAGGGGCTGGGGGTGGGGGCCAGCGACTGGTCGAGGCGTGAAGTTCACTCTTTCGCGTTGGCGGCGGTGATCAGTTTCGTGGACACGTAGATGACGTGCTGCTTCAGCGTTTCGCCGCCAAGGACGCGGGCGACGGCGTCGGCGGTGGCGGCGCCGATGCCCTTGAAGTCCTGTGCCACCGAGGCCTCGAAATCACCACCCTTGGCGATCTCGTCGCGCGCCTGCGGGTTGGCGTCGATACCGGTGATGACGATGCCCTCCTTGTCGCGGCCGGCAGCCTCGATGGCCTGCAGGGCACCGAGCGCCGGCTGGTCCCAGGCGGCCCACACGGCGCTGATCGAGCCGGGTGTGGGATTGGCGGCAAGGATGGCTTCCATCTTGGCGCGGCTGTCGGCGATGCCGCCATCGGCCACGTCGGGCGTCACCTTGTCGAGGATCTTGATGTCGGGATAGTTGCCGAAGACCGCGCTGGCCACGACGCCACGCACCTGCACCGGGGGGAAGGCGTCGAACACGAACATCACGACGTTGCCCTTGCCGCCGATGCGGTCGGCGACATAGCTCGAGGTCTCGGCGGCCATGGCGTAGCCGTTGGAGGTGACGTTGGTGGCGAGCAGCGGATCGGCGCCGGCGTCCATGCCGATGACCGGGATGTTGGCGGCCTTGGCGGTCTCGAGCCCGGCCTTCACCTGCGCCGGATCGACGTTGATGACAATGGCGTCGACCTTCTGGGTCACCATGTCCTCGATGCGGCTGATGACGGCGGCGACGTCGCCCTGGGTGTCGATGACGTTGACGTCCCAGCCCTTGTCCTTGGCCACGGCCTGGAAGGCTTCGACGTAGAACTGGGTGCCCGGCTGGGCGAGATAGGGCGTAATCACCGCCACCTTGGCGGCGAGTGCGCTGCCGGCGAAGGCCAGTGCAGCAGTGAAGGTCGCCGCAACCGTGATGCGGCGCAGAGTGGTCAGCATGATGCCCTCCTGAGGCGCGGGATTGTTTTGCTTGCGCTTCAAGGCACTATAGGGGAGTGAAGCGGCCCGATCCAAGGGGCTTTTGGGGGATTGGGTGGCAACCACGCTGATCGGCATCGACGTCGGGACGACCGCGACCAAGGCGGTGCTGCTCGACGCGGCGGGGACGCGGCTGGCGGCGTTCTCGCGGCCGCATCCGATGGGACGGCCCGAGCCGGGGGCAGCCGAGCAGGACCCGCGCGACTGGATGGCAAGCGTGCTGGCGGCGCTCGAGGGCTTTGCCGCCGGGCACGATCTCAGCGGGCTCGCCGGCATCGGCATCTGCTCGCAGGTCAACACGCATGTGTTCGTCGACGCCGCCGGGGCGCCGCTGCTGCCGGCCCTGACCTGGCAGGACAGCCGGCCGGCGGCGGACGCGGCGCGACTCGAGGCGCAGGTGACGGCGGCGCAGAAGCTCGCCTGGTTCGGCGGGCCGCTGCCGATCGATGCCAGCCACGCGCTGTCGCGTCTGGCCTATGTGGCGCGACGATACCCCGAGCTCTACGCACGCACGGTGCATGTGCTGCTGCCGAAGGATTATTGCGTGCTGCAGCTGACCGGCGCGGTGGCGAGCGATCCGATCGCGGCGGTGGGGCTGGTGAATCGCGACGGCTATGTCGGCCCGCTGCTCGACCTGGTGCCGCGGGCGGCGGAGCTGCTGCCGCCGCTCTTTCCGTTCCACCATGTGGCGGGACGGGTGAAGGCGGGGCTGCCCTGCGCCGGAACGCCGGTGGTGGTGGGGGCGATGGACGCCTGGGGCGGCATGTTCGGGGTGGGCGTGGTGCGCGACGGCGAAGCGATGCTGCAATGCGGCACCAGCGAGATCGCCGGCGTGGTGTCGTCCGCGGTGTATCCGACGCCGGGGGTGATCCTGTTCCCGCCCTATGAGGGGATCGTGATGCATGCGGCGCCGACGCAGATGGGCGGCGCGGCGCTCGGCTGGTGGAGCGGTGTGCTGGGACGGACGCCGGCGGAAGTGGTGGCCCTGGCGGAAGGAGTGGCGGAACCGGCGGCGGTGCCGCTGTTCCTGCCGCATCTGCAGGGCGAGCGGGCGCCGCTTTGGGACAGTGCGTCGCGCGGGGTGTTTGCGCGCATCGATGGGCGTGCGGGAGCGGCAGAGATGGCGCGCGCGGTGCTCGAGGGCGTGGCGTTTTCGGTGCGGCTGGCGTTCGAGGCGCTGGCGCAATCGAGCGGGCGGGTTTTGACACTGGCGCATGTCGGCGGCGGCGGGGCGCAGTCGGATCTGTGGTGCCAGATCCGGGCGGACGCGCTTGGCTTCGCGCTGCGGCGGACCGCCATCCCCGATGCTGCAGCGCTGGGAGCGGCGATCCTCGCCGGGGTCGGCAGCGGCGTCGAGCCCGATCTGGCGCAGGCGGTGCAGCGGCTGGTGCGGTTCGACCGGACGTTCACGCCGGACCCTGGCATGCGCGGCTATTACGACGACAAGTTCGGCAAGTACCGCGAGCTCTATGCGGCGCTCAAGCAGTTCAACGCGGGCTACGGTTGAGCCGCGAGCCGAACCACCGGTGCATGCGGCCCCCACCCCCGGCCCCTCCCCGCAGGGGGAGGGGAGCCCGACTGCGGGATTGGTGTCTGGGGAGTTATGGCTGGGCGGCGGCTTGCGCCAAATCGGCGAGGCGTTTGGCGAGGGCGTTGAGCTGCCAGTCGGCGGCGAGCCTCGCGGCGACATCCCAGGTCGGGGTCATGTCCGGAAGCGGCGGCAACGGGGCGTCGTGCAGCATCGTGGCGATGCGCCTGTAGAGGCGGAGGTCGTCGGACTGCGTCGGGAAGCGGTTGTCGGCGAGCATCGCCTCCAGATCGGGGTAGCGTTTGAGCAGGCTGGCGGCCGTCTTTTCCCCGACGCCGCGGGCGCCCGGCAGCTTGTCGGAGGGATCGCCGCGGAGCGCGATGAAGTCGGGCACCTGCTGCGGCTGGACGCCATAGCGCTCGCGCACCTCGGCCGGACCGATGCGGGCCAATTCGCCGCCCTTGACCGGATGCAGGATGGTGACGCGATCGGAGGCGAGCTGGAAGGCATCACGGTCGCCGCTGGCGACGAGCGCCGTACCGCCGCGCCGTTCCTCGGCGCTGGCGGCGGTGGCGAGGAAATCGTCGGCCTCGTAGCCGGCGGCCTTGCCGAAGGCGAAGCCGCAGGCGGTGACGAGTTGCGGCAGCACGTCGAGTTGCTCGACCAGCTCGTCGTCGAACTCGCGGCCGCCCTGGTAAGGCGCGAATTCCTTGGCGCGCCAGTTGGGCTCGGAGAGTGTGTCCCAGCCGACGACGACGGCGCGGGGTTGCTCGGTCTCGTAGAGTCGCAGCAGGTAATTGGCGAAGCCGACGATGGCGCCGCCGCCCTTGTCGCCGGCGCGGCGGATGGTCTTGGGCAGTGCGTGATAGGCGCGATGCGCGAAGGAATCGCCGTCGATGATCAGCAGCGGGCGGGGGGCTTTGGCCATGCGCCAGCCTCGCCGGGGCGGCGGCGGATTGCAAGCTGTCGCAAGGGCGTCAGTCTCGCCGCCGGTGGCTGCGGCCCCCACCCCCGGCCCCTCCCCGCAAGGGGGAGGGGGGCGCAGGAACCGCAGACGCCGAGACCTAGTTGGCCTGTTGCGTGCGGGCGCGGGCGACGATCTGGGTGGGGTTGACGAAGCGCAGGGCGATCAGCAGCCAGATCAGGGTGGTGACCATGTAGACCACCGCCATGGCATCGACCGATTGCACGGCGCGCACGCCGGGGGCGAAAACGGAATAGTAGAGCACCACCACCAGCGTCTGGCTGGTCGGGCCGGCGGCAAGGAAGGTGAGTTCGAACATGGCGATGGTGCGCACCAGCACCAGGAGCAGCGCGGCGAGGATGCCGGGCAGCAGCATGGGCAGCAGCACGTGGATGAACAGGCGGAAGGTGCCGGCGCCGAAGACGCGGGCGGCGGCTTCCACCTTGGGGTCGATCTGTTCGATGAAGGGGATCATCACCAAGACGACGAAGGGAATGGTGGGCACGAGATTAGCCAGCACCACGCCCCAGAAGGTGCCGCCGACGCCGGTCTGGTAGAGCACCGTGGCCATGGGAATGCCGTAGGTGATGGGCGGCACCAGCAGCGGCAGCAGGAACAGCAGCATCACCACCTGCTTGCCCGGGAAGTTCCGGCGCGCCATGGCGTAGGCGGCGGTGACCCCGAGCAGGCCGGCGAGCAGCACGACGGTGAAGACAATCTCGAAAGTGACGACCAGCACCTGGCTGAGCTGGAACTCGCTCCAGGCCGAGGTGTACCATTTCGTCGTCAGGCCCACCGGCAGCCAGGTGCCGAGCCAGCGCGTGGCGAAGCTGTCGATGATCACGGTGGCGATCATGGCAAGCAGATTGAGCACGAAGAAGCCGACTACCACCCAGACCGCGGTGGTCCACAGGCGGGCGCCGATGCTGGTGTCGCGGATCATCCTTTGCCTCCCGAGGTGGAGCCCCGGTAGAACATGTTTCTTCCCGCAAGCACGACGACCACCACGACGAGCTGCACGGCGGCCATGATCATGGCGATGGCCGAGGCCATCGAGTAGTCGTATTTCTCGAACGCGGCCTGGTAGGCGGCGATGGAGATGACGCGGGTCGGCCCGGCCGGCGCGCCGACGAGCACGGCCGAGGGGAACACCGCGAAGCTCTGCACGAAGGACAGCAGGAAGGAGATGGCGAGCCCCGGCACGAGCAGCGGCAGGAAGATGTGGCGGAAGCGCTGCCAGGCGCTGGCGCCCAGCGTCGCGCCGGCCTGCTCGAGCGCCGGGTCGATGCCGGTGACGTAGCTCAGGGTCAGAAGGAAGGTGAAGGGAAAGCCGGTGATGAGGAGCGAGGCGAAGACGCCCCAGTAATTGTGCGTCAGCCGCACCGGCCCGCCGGTCAGATGCAGGAACATCAGGGTGCGCGAGAACCAGCCCTGCGGGCCGAGATAGTTGAGCAGGCCCTGGGCGATCAGCACCGTGCCCAGTGTGATCGGCAGCACGAGGATGGTGGTCAACAGCCGCTGCCGCCGCATCAGACGGACGCGGAAGGCGACCGGGATGGCGACCAGGAGGCTGATGATGGTCACCGGCAGGGCCAGCGCCAGGGTGGTCCAGATGGTGTCGTACTGGAACGGATCGGAGAAGAAGGCGGCGTAGTTGCTGAACCACGGGCCGGCCTTCGGCGCAAAGCTCAGCCACAGGCCGTAGAGAAAGGGATAGACGAAGACCGCGAGCAGAAAGAGCAGCGCGGGCGCGATCAGCAGCGTGGTGCCGTCGAGCCCGAGCAGGGCGAGGCGGCGGCGGAGCGAGACCGGGGTGTCGGGGCTGCTCACGGCACGGCCTTGAAGACGAGGGCGCGCGACGGATCGGGCGCAAGCGTCACCGTGGCGCCGGTATCGAGCCGCGTGCCGGAGTGGAACACCAGTTCGTTGTCGTTGCCGGTGCGGGCGAGGCCGACGAATTCGCGGCCGCGATATTCGACGCTCTCGACCGTGGCGCCGAGGCCGCTCGCGGCCAGCGCCAGATCATCGGGGCGCGCGACCAGCGTTGCGGCATCGCCGGATTTCAGGCCCGGGGCGGCGCGACCGGTGAGGCGGGCATCGCCGGCGGCAATCGTCGCGCGGTCGCCTTCGATGGCAGCGACGGTGCCGGTCACGCGGTTGCGGAAGCCCATGAATTCGGCGACATCGAGGCTGGCGGGGCTGTCGTAGAGGTCTTCGGGTCGGCCGACCTGGCGAATCTCGCCCTCGCGCATGACGACGACGCGGTCGGCGAGTGACAGAGCCTCGTCCTGGTCGTGCGTCACGTAGATGGTGGTGGCGCCGAGCTGGTTGTGGATGCGGCGGATTTCGGCACGCATCTCGAGGCGCAGCTTGGCATCGAGGTTGGACAGGGGTTCGTCCATCAGCACCAGAGCGGGCTCGATGACGATGGCGCGGGCGATGGCGACGCGCTGCTGCTGGCCACCCGACAGCTGGCCGGGCAGCTTGTCACCCTGGTTACCCAGACGCACCAGATCGAGGGCAGCGTTGATGCGGCGGTCGGCATCGGCGCGCGAGACGCCGCGCATCTTGAGGCCAAAGCCGACATTGTCGCGCACCTTCATGTGCGGGAACAAAGCGTAGTTCTGAAACACCATGCCGAAGCCGCGGTCCTCGGGCTTCAATTCGTCGATGCGCTTGTCATCGAGCGAGATGGCGCCGCCGGTGATGGCAAGCAGGCCAGCAATGCAATTGAGGGCAGTGGACTTGCCACAGCCGGAGGGTCCGAGCAGCGCGATGAACTCGCCGCGCTCGATGCTGAGGGAGACCTCGCGCAGCGCGTTGAAATTGCCGAAGGCGCGGCTGACGCGGTCGAGGCGGATCTGCTTGAAGGGCGACGAGGCGCTTTGCACGATGAGGGATACCTTGTCGCGAGAGAGAACGGGTCGCAAGGGGTCTGATGCGGGGTGGCACGGCTGGCCGCGCCACCCCGATCGGCAGAGGAAGCCTACTTCTTGATCTGGTCGCCGCCGACCTTCTTGTCCCAGAGGTCGAAGGCCTTGACCATGGTCAGCGGATCGAGCGGGACCTCGATCGGGTTGTTGGCGATCCAGTCGGCATATTCGGCGCGGCCGAATTGCTTGATGGCGTCCTGGCTCTCCTGCGGGGCCATGGTGATCGGCACGTCCTTCACCGCCGGGCCAGGGTAGAAGTAGCCCTCGTCATAGGTGTAGGCCTGCGCCTCCGGCGTCAGCATGTACTTCATGAGGTCGAGCAGGACGGCGAGCTTGTCGTCGCTGACGCCCTTGGGAACGATCATGTAATGGGCGTCGGCAACCCAGTGGAAGCCCTCGATCTTGCCGACCTTGGCCTCCTCCGGCACGGTGCCGAGGACGCGCGGATTGATGTCCCAGCCCGTGGTGGTGACGGTCATGGCGCGGGTGCCTTCGCCGAGCTCCTTCATCAGGGCGCCGGTGCCGGTGGTGTAGTACTCGATGTACTTGCCGAGCTCCTGCAGATAGGCCCAGGTCTTGTCCCAGCCGTTCTCGGGGTCCATCGGGTCCTTGTCGCCCAGGATGTAAGGCAGGCCCATCATGAAGGTGCGGCCCGGGCCGGAATTGGCCGGACGGGCATAGATGAACTTGTTGGGATTGGCCTTGGCCCAGTCGAGCAGGGCCTGGGCGGTCCTGGGCACGTCGGCCTCGGCGACCTGGTCGGGCATGTATTCGAGCAGCGGGCCGGAGGGGTAGTAGGTGACGGTGACGCCGTAACCCTGGCTCAGCGCCTGCATCTTGCTGGCGGCCGGCAGGTAGATGTCATCGAGCTTGGGCAGTGCATCGGCGTGGTCGGGAACCAGCTTGATCCACAAATCCTGGGCGATGCCGGCGCTCAACGCGTCGGTGCCCGACAGCACCATGTCGATGTCGAGGCGGCCCGCATCCTGTTCGGCCTTGATCTTGCCGGGCAGCTCGGGCGCAGTGGCCTTGTTGAAGGTGATGGCCGAGACCAGCTTGGGGTTGGCGGCCACGTAGGCCTCCATCGCCTTCTGGGTGAGGGCCAGATTGCCGGCGACGGCGATGATGTTGAGCGCGACCGGGGCGCTCGGCAACGCCGGACTGGCGCCGAAGGCACGGGTGGCGACCGGCAAGGCAGCCAAGGCGCCGATGCCCGCCAGAGTCTGGCGGCGTGTAAGTCTGATCATTGATGTCCTCCCATTGCGCGGCGCGGCCGGACGTCGCCGGGGCGTCGCTTACGCGCTTGCATACTAGTACACTAGTTGCTATTTGCAATAGCAAATGCTCCGTAGCGGTGGTGAGGAGAATCGCCCCTTGGCGGAAACCCGTACAGTGCTGGACCAGGGGAAACGGCCGCGCCTGCATCGGCGCGAGCGCACGACCAGCGCCAATGCGATCTATCGCGATCTGCAGCAGCAGATCGTCACCATGACGCTCAAGCCAGGCACGGCGCTGGGCGAGCAGATGCTCGCCGACCGCTATGGCGTGAGCCGCACGCCGGTGCGCGAGGCAGTGATCCGGCTGAGCGAGGAACGGCTGGTCGACGTGCTGCCGCAGCAGGGCACATTCGTGTCGCGGCTCGACATCGCGTTGATCCCCGAAGCGGTGGTGATCCGGCAGGCGCTCGAGGGGGCCACGGTGCAGGAGGCGGCGCGAATCGCAACGGCCGGCGATATCGAGGTGCTCGACGACATCATTGCCGAGCAGACCCGTTATCGCGACCGCAGCCATGTCGACCGCTTCATGGCCGCGGACGAGGCATTCCACGAGGCGATCGCCGCAATGGCCGGGCTGCCGGGGGTGTGGAGCTATCTGCGGCCGGCCAAGATCCATATCGACCGGGCGCGCTGGCTGACGGTGCCGTTCCTGGGGGCCTCGGCGGCACTGGCCGAGCACAAGATCATCCGCGACGCCCTTGCAGCACACGATCCGGCCGCGGCGCTGAGCGCGATGCGGGCACATTTGCAGGCCGTGCTGCCGGACGTGAGCTCGCTGCAGTCGCAATTTCCCGATTATTTCGTTTAGGCGGCGAGCGCCAAGGAGCAAGCATGCGGCAGGGATGGCGCTGGTTCGGGCCGAATTCCGACGTGACACTGGATGAGGTCCGGCAGGTCGGGGCGACCGATATCGTGACGGCGCTGCACGAGGAGCCGATCGGCGCGGTGTGGACCGACGCGCTGGTGGCCGAGCGCAAGAACCTGATCGAAACGACCCCGGCAGGCCGCGTGCCGCTCATCTGGTCGGTGATCGAGTCGATTCCCATTCCTGACGCGGTGAAGCGCAAGGGCGGGGCGGCCAAAGCCGAAATAGAGGCGTGGATCGCGAGCCTCGAGGCGGCCGGCCGAGCCGGCATCAAGATCATCTGCTACAATTTCATGCCGGTGGTGGACTGGTGCCGCACCGATCTCGACTACGAGACATCCACCGGCTCGACCGCGATGCGCTTCGACCACGCCAAGATGGCGATGTTCGAGCTCTGTATCCTCGAGCGGCCCGGCGCCGAGCGCGACTATTCGGCCGCGGAACAGGCAGCGGCCAGAACGCTGTTCGCCGAAACGAGCGAGGCGGAGAAGGCGGCGCTGGTGCGCAACATCGCCTCGGCGCTGCCAGGCTCGACGACCGAGCCGCTGACCATCGCGCAGTTCCGCGACAAGCTGGAGCAGTATCGCGATATCGATGCGAACCGGCTGCGCCAGCACCTGATCGAATTTCTCGAGGCCGTCACGCCGGCGGCCGAGGCGCTGGGGGTGGTGCTGACGCTGCATCCGGACGATCCGCCGCGACCGCTGTTCGGGCTGCCGCGCATCGCCTCGACTGCGGCCGATTACGCGGCGCTGTTCGACGCCGTGCCCTCGAAGGCCAACGGCATGTGCTTTTGCACCGGCAGCCTCGGGGTGCGTGCCGACAACGATCTGCCGGCGATCGCGCGCAGGTTTGCGCCGCGCATCGCCTTCGCGCATCTGCGCGCCACCAGGCGCGAGGCCGATCCACGCAGCTTCTACGAGGCCGCGCACCTCGAGGGCGATGTCGACATGGTGGCTGTGCTCAAGGAGCTGCTGGCCGAGGACGGCAAGCGGGCGCCGGGCGAGAGCATCGTCTTCCGGCCCGACCACGGCCAGAAGATGATCGGCGATTTCGGGCGGCACGGCGCGCCGGGCTATCCGGTGACCGGCCGAATGCGCGGTCTGGCGGAGTTGCGTGGTATCATCGCGGCACTCCAGGCGTAGGCTCAGGGAACCAACTTCACTCGGGCGCCATTCGAGTGGCGCGGCACAGTGGAGGCTACGCGATGGAACTCGAAAACCAGGTCGCCCTGGTCACGGGCGCAGGCTCGGGGATCGGCGCGGCCACGGCATTGCGGCTGGCCGAGGAGGGCGCCGATGTGGTGCTGGTCAGCCGCACGGCCGAGGAGATCGACAAGGTCGCCGCCTCCATCGAGGGGCTCGGGCGCAAGGCGCTGGCAGTGGCCGCGGATGTTGCCGACGACAAGGCGATGACCAACCTCTTCCGCCGCATCGGCCGACGGTTCGGGCGGCTGGATTTCGTTCTCGCCAATGCCGGCATCAATGGCGTATGGGCACCGATCGAAGAGCTTAAGCCGGCCGAGTGGGACGAGACCATCCGCATCAACCTGCGTGGTACCTATTTGACGGTACATCACGCCGTGCCGTTGATGAAACCGCGCGGCGGCTCGATCGCCATCACCTCGTCGATCAACGGCACGCGGACGTTTACGACGGCCGGCGCCAGTGCCTATTCGACGACCAAGGCGGGACAGTTGGCGCTGGGGCAGATGCTGGCGCTGGAGCTGGCGCGGTACAAGATCCGGGTTAACGTGATCTGCCCCGGCGCCATCGGCACCGATATCAGCGACAACACCAAGAAGCGGGCGACGGCGCGCGCGAAGGTGCCGGCGAGATTTCCCAAGGGCACGGTGCCGCTCACCGACGGTGTGGCAGGCACGGCGCGCGAGGTGGCAGAGCTGGCGCTGTTTCTTGCCAGCAATCGGTCGCGGCATCTGAGTGGAACGCCGATCTGGATCGACGGGGCGCAGTCGCTGCTGGTGTGAAGACGACTGCCGGCTGAGGCCGTGCCCACTGCTCCCCAGCCCAGCTTCGCTACCGGCCACGGCTGCGCTTCCCTCCCCGCAAGGAGAGGAGGCGATCGCAGCATCGTGGTACGCGGCTCAAGGTTTCGGCGGGGTAAGGTAACTCAGCATGACCTCGACGATGTGGGCTTCCCAGCGGGCGAGCTCGGCGGGGTCCATGAGGTCGCGGGCGAAAGCGGCGGACAGGGTCCAGCGGTTGGAGAGGTAGAAGAAGCCGAGCGCGGCGATGGTGATGTAGATATCGAGTGGATCGAGGCCGGCACGAAACACGCCGTCGCCGCTGCCACGGGCGAGCACGTCGCGCAGTTCTGCGATGATCGGCGAGTTCATGATCACGGCGCGTTCGGATTTCTTGACGAAGCGGCCGCGCATCAGATTTTCGGTGCCGAGCAGGCTCAGGAATTCGGGATGGGCCAGAAAGTAATGCCAGGTGAACAGCACGAGCTCGCGCATGGCCTCGCGCGGTGGCCTGTGGCCGAGGTCGAGGCCTGCCTCGGCGGCGCGGATGGCGGCATAGCTCTGCTCGAGCACGGCAAGGTAGAGTAGCTCCTTGCCGCCGAAATAATGATAGAGCATGCGCTTGTTGATGCGGGCGCGGCGGGCGATGGCGTCGATGCGGGCACCGCCGAAGCCTTTTTCGGTGAATTCGCGCGTGGCCGCCGCAAGGATCGAGGCCTTGGTCCGCTCCGGATCGCGGATGGTTGCGCCACCTGGACGTTTGGCCACTGTGCCCCCAGCCGTCTCGTGTGTGGCGTCAACAGACCGAATTGAACCGCTCGATGCAAGTGCCGATGACGGTCTCTCCCGGCTTCTGGGCCCAATCGGTCGAGAAGATCTCCACCTCCTGCGGCCCGTGGAAGCCGGCGGCTTCGACGGCGCGGCGGAAGGCAGCAAAGTCAATGACGCCGTCCCCCATCATGCCGCGATCGTTGAGCAGGTCGCGGGTGGGGACGAGGAAATCGGAAATGTGGTGAGCGAGGATGCGGCCACCGCGTCCGGCGCGGGCGATCTGCGGCAGGAGCTCGGGGTCCCACCACAAATGGTAGGTATCGAGCACGACACCAACGCCATCGCCGAGCGCGTCGCAGAGGTCGAGCGCCTGGGCCAGGGTATTCACGCAGGCACGGTCGGGGGCATAGACCGGATGCAGCGGCTCGATAGCAAGCGGCATGCCGGTGGCGCGGGCGTGCGGCAGCACCGCGGCGAGGCCGTCGGCGACGCGGGCGCGGGCGGCGGCGAGGTCGCGCGATCCCGGCGGCAGGCCACCGACCACCAGCACCAGATGGCTCGCACCGATGGCGACGGCTTCATCGATGGCACGCTTGTTGTCGTCGATCGCATCGGGCGCGGTGGTGAACATGCCGCCGCGGCACAGGCCGGTCACCTTGAGGCCGTTGTCGGAGAGGATGCGCGCGGCTTCGGTGATCCCGGTCGCGGCAATCTGGTCGCGCCAGGGGGCGACCCATTCGATGCCGTGCCTGGCGCAGGCTTCGCAGGCGGCGCGCAGATCGTATTGGGCGCGAATGGTGGCGAGGTTGATCGACAGGTCCTTGGTGCTGCTCATGACTCGATGCCTCCGACGGCGAGCAGTTGCCGCATGCGGTGTGTCGCGCGCTCGGGGTCGGCCAGCATGCGGGCGGCGTCGGCGAGGCGGAAGACCTCGGCCAGATGCTGCAGCGAGCGGGCGCTCTGCTGGCCGCCCAGCATGAGGAAATGGTCCTGGAAGCCGTTGAGCCAGGCGAGGAACACCACGCCGGTCTTGTAGAAGCGGGTCGGGGCGGCAAAGATCAGGCGCGACAGCGGCACCGTAGGCGCGAGAATGGCATCGAACCCAGACCGGTCGCCGCGGGCGAGGGCGGCGAGCGAGGCCGAGGCGGCCGGCGCGATGGCATCGAAAATGCCGAGCAGGGCGTGTGAATACCCCTTGTCGTCGCCGGCAATCAGCTCGGCGTAGTTGAAGTCGTCGCCGGTGTACATGCGTACCGAGGGGGCCAGGCGCCGGCGCATGGCGATCTCCTTGTCGGCGGAAAGCAGCGAGATCTTGATGCCGTCGACCTTGCCGGCGTTGGCGTTGATCACGTCGACGGCGATGTTCATGGCAAGGTCGTGGTCGGTGTAACCCCAATAGCCGGCGAGCGCCGGGTCGAACATCTCGCCCAGCCAGTGCAGGATCACCGGCTCCCGGGCCTGGCGCAGCAGGCGGTCGTAGACCCGGGCGTAGTCGTCCGGTCCCCTGGCAGCGGCGACGAGGGCGCGGCTCGCCATCAGGATGACGCGGCCGCCGAGGCTCTCGACGAAACCGATCTGTTCCTCATAGGCGCGGATCACATCGTCGAGCGTCACGGCGGGCGAGGGGACGAGATGGTCGGTGCCGGCGCCGCAGGCGATGAGTGCATCGGGTCGCGCTTTGGCGGCGGCGAGCGAGTGGCGAATGAGCTGCTGTGCGCCGGGCCAGTCGAGGCCCATGCCGCGCTGGGCGGTATCCATCGCCTCGGCAACGCCGAGGCCGAGGTCCCACAAATGGGTGCGGAAGGCGATGGTGGCGTCCCAGTCGATGCGGCTGTCGAGCCAAGGGTCGGTGGCGGCCAGCGGATCGATCACCACATGGGCGGCGGCGTAGGCGATGCGGTTGAAGGCAGGGCGGGCGCCACCGGTGGCGACGGGCAGCGGCGTGTTGCGCAGGCTGTAGTGTTCGAGGCTGCCGTCGGCGCGCGGAAGAGTGAGGGCGGGCATCGCGGGCTCAAGCGGGGATCGAGGTCTTGGCCGGGGTCAGGGCGGGCACGTCGACCCAGCGCCGTTCTTTCCAGCTCTGCAGGGCCAGCTCGGCGAGCTGCACGCCCTTGGCGCCTTCGCGCAGGGTGAAGCTCCACGCCGTGCCGGCGACGAGATGGCGGATGAAATCCTCCCATTGCTGCTTGAAGCCGTTCTCGAACGCCGTGGTGGTCGGCACCTCCTCCCAGGTGTCGTTGAAGGCGATGGTCTGCGGCACGTCGGGATTCCACACGGGCTTCGGCGTGTTGACGCGATGCTGCGTCCAGCAGCGCTGCAGCCCGGCGACGGCCGAGCCGTGCGTGCCGTCGACCTGGAAGGTCACGAGGTCATCGCGCTTCACGCGCACCGCCCAGGAGGAATTGATGTGGGCGACGATGCCGCCGGCAAGCTCGAAGGTAGCGTAGGCGGCGTCGTCGGCGTCGGCCCGATAGGCCATGCCCTTCTCATCGACGCGCTCGGGGATGTGGGTGGCGCCGAGGCAACTCACCGCCTGCACCTCGCCGAACAGGTTGTCGAGCACGTAGCGCCAGTGCGGCAGCATATCGAGGATGATGCCGCCGCCTTCAGCCTTGCGGTAGTTCCACGACGGGCGCTGGGCGCCGACGCCCCAATCGCCCTCGAACACCCAGTAGCCGAACTCGCCGCGGACCGACAGGATACGGCCGAAAAAGCCGCTGTCCTTGAGCAGCTTGATCTTGCGCAGGCCGGGCAGGAACAGCTTGTCCTGCACCACGCCGTTGCGCAGTTTCAGCCGCTCCGCCATCTCGGCCAGCGAGAGCGCATCGGCCAGCGTCTCGGCGATGGGCTTTTCGCAATAGACATGCTTGCCCGCCTGCATGGCGCGCTTGAGCAGGTCGGTGCGCATCTGGGTTGAGCCGGCATCGAAGAACAAGGTGTCGTCGGGGTTGGCGAGGGCCGCGCCGAGGTCGGTGGTCCAGCGCGCGATGCCGTATTGGCGGGCGATGGCTTCGATCTTTTCGGCGTTGCGCCCAACGAGGATCGGGTCGGGCATCACGCGATCGTTATCAGGAAGGGTGACGCCACCCTGCTGCCGGATCGCCACGATGGAGCGCACCAGATGCTGGTTGAGCCCCATCCGTCCGGTGATGCCATGCATGATGATGCCCAGTCGCCGAACCGCCATTCCCACCTCCGTCTTTGTAACCGGACAGTTACAAAGTGACGGGACCGGCGTCAAGCCGGGATGCCCGTCACGGCTTCTGCTGGACTGATATTGCTGGCGCTTCTGCCTCCGGGTGCAACCGGACGGTTCCGTGTCCGGCGAGCTGTCAGCGGTCGGTGTCGGCGTTAGAATTACATAATAGAACGTCGCAACAACAGGGCTGCGGAGGCCGTGTCGGGGCGGCAGCAGCACGGGGCGACTCAGGGTGCCCTCAAGCACAAAAAAGCTCACATCCGCATTGCGGAAATTGCATGGCAGATGTGCGTGAACTCCAAATTTCCTTGTGCGTTGCGGGGAATATTTTGCGTTCGCGTGTCGGAGGTTAGCGTCTTGAAGTCCGGTGGGGTTGTGCTGTCCAGGCGCCAGGTTGTGGTGGCGCTGGCGGGCCTCGCGGCAATGTTGTCGACCACGGCGCTCACTCCTCCGAGTCTTGCCGAGGACACGGCTCCTGCCGCGTTTTCATTCGATATGCTGAGCGAGCGCATGCGCCGTCTGGCGGCGGCGCCGTTCGCCACCGACGAGGCGCCATTGCCGCCGGTGCTCAAGGCCCTCGATTACGACAGCTACCGCATGATCCAGGCGCGCAACGACAAATCGGTCGCGCTGTCGGACGGCTTTGGCTATTTCATCCAGCCGTTCCATCTGGGCTGGCTGTTCCAGCAGCCGGTGGAGATGTTCGAGGCGGCCGACGGCACGGCCAGGGCGATCCCGTTCAGCGCCGCCGATTTCGACTATCACGACCCGGCGGTGGAAAAGGAAATGGCGGCGATCACGCTGCCCGGGGTCGCCGGTTTCCGCATCGACGGGCCGATGATGGCGCCCAGCCAGATGGATGAGATCGTGGCCTTCCTGGGCGCGAGCTATTTCCGCGCGCTCGGACGCGGCAACGCCTATGGCGGCAGCGCCCGCGGCGCGGTGGTCAACTCCTGGCTCACCGGCCCGGAGGATTTCCCGCGGTTTTCGCAGTTCTATGTCGAGAAGGCGCAGTGGGGGGAACCGCTGACCCTCTATGCAGCGCTCGAGGGACAGAGCCTTACCGGCGCGTTCAAGTTCGAGCTCGATCCGGGCAATGCCGACCGCCAGGCAACGGTGTTCGAGGTCACGGCGCGCTTCTTCTTCCGCACCGATATCGCGGAAATGGGGGTGGCGCCGCTGACCTCGATGTACCTTTATTCCGAGGCCAATCGAAGCCAGTTCGACGACTACCGCCCCGAGGTGCACGATAGCGACGGGCTGATGTTCGACGCCGGCACCGGCGAAATCGCCTGGCGGGCGCTGAACAATCCTCCGACGCTGGGCAATTCGTACTTCTCGGCGACCAACCCCAAGGCCTTCGGCCTGATGCAACGGGCGCGGGACTTTGCCTCTTACGAGGATCCGGGCGCGCGCTATGACCTTCGGCCGTCGATGCTGGTCGAGCCGCTCGGCGACTGGGGCAAAGGTGCGGTGCGGCTGATCGAGGTGCCGGCCAAGCTCGAGACGGATGACAACATCATCGCCTTCTGGGTGCCCGAGACCAGGTACAAGGCGGGCGACAGCGCCGAATTCCGCTATCGTCTATCGTGGGGCGACCTCAGTCCCGACCCCAAGGGTGCGCTTGCTTTTGTGGCGGCGACGCGCGGCGGCCAGGGCGGTGTGTCCGGCGTCGAGAACAAGCAGACGCTGCGCAAATTCGTGGTCGATTTCGCTGGTGGCAGTCTCGCGGAGCTACAGGCAGAGGACGTCGATGCCGTAGCGACCCTGACCGGGGGCGACGGCAAGATCGTGTTTTCGTCGGTGACCAAGCTGCCGGGCACCGGTGCCATGCGCCTGGCGATCGATGCCGAGATCGACAGCAAGGCGCCGATCGAACTGCGCGCCTACCTCGTGGGCGGCGGCCAGCAATTGACGGAAACCTGGCTCTATCAATGGCGGGCGGCATGAAACACGAGATCGACTTTCCGGTGGATCAACCACGCAACCACGACCTGCCGGACGCCCCGATGGCTATGCCGCGACAGGTGCTCGAGCGGCGGCTCGACTGGGGCAGTGTGCTGCGGCTCTTCCAGTTCGTCCGCCTGCGGCGGGGTTGAGCGGTGCCGCCGCATCAATCGAGGACTGCCGCCTGATGGCGCTCACCCTCAGATGGGTAGCGTTCGCCGTGAGCGGACTGGCGGCGCTGTTTGCGGCCTGGCTGTTCGTGCTGCTGGCCCGTGCCGATGGCTGGACGTCGCTGGATAGCATTCGGCTGGTGCTGTCGAGCCTGTGTGTCTTCTGGCTCGCCTGGGGCACAATGTCGGGCATATTGGGCCTGCTGCCGCTTCGGCCGGAACTGGCCGAACGGCCGGGACCCCATGCGGCGCAGAAGGCGCGGCGAACGGCGCTGCTGATGCCGATCTATCATGAGGATCCGCCCTCGACCTTCGCGCGGGTCGCGGCGATGAGCGCGCGGCTCACCGCAATCGGCGCGCACGGGCGGATCGACATCTTCATTCTCTCCGACAGCCAGTCGCCGGAGGCGGCGGCGCGCGAGGCGCTGTGGTTCGAGAGGCTGCTTGCGGACTGCGCGGCGCGCCAGCAGGTGTTCTATCGCCGCCGCGACCGCAACAGTGGCCGCAAGGCCGGCAATGTCGAGGATTTCATCCGCCACTCGGGCGCCGCCTACGACTATGCGCTGGTGCTCGACGCCGACAGCCTGATGGAGGCCGACGCGATTGTCGGCATGATTGCACGCATGGAGGCAACGCCCGATCTGGGGCTGCTGCAGTCGCTGCCGCTGATCGTCAACGCGCATTCGATCTTCGGGCGGGTGCTGCAGTTTTCAGCCAATCTTTACACCCCGGTGTTCGCGCGCGGCACTGCGCTGCTGCAGGGGCGCGACGGCCCGTATTGGGGGCACAATGCGATCTTTCGCGTCGACGCCTTCGCGCAAAGCTGCGGCCTGCCCGAGCTCAGCGGCAAGCCGCCCTTCGGCGGACAGATCCTCAGCCACGACTATGTCGAGGCCGCGCTGCTGGCGCGGGCCGGCTACGAGGTGCGGCTCGACCCCGAAATCGGCGGCTCGTTCGAAGAGGGCCCCGACAACCTTGTCGATTTCGCCAAGCGCGACCAGCGCTGGTGCCAGGGAAATCTGCAGCACATGCGGGTGCTGCTGGCGCCGGACCTGCACCCCTGGAACCGCATCACGCTGCTGCAGGGGATATTCAATTACCTGATGCCGCCGGTGTGGCTGGTGCTGCTGATCGTCTCCATCGCGGCGGCCGACATGGCCCGCATCGGGCGCAATTCGGTGCCGCCGGGCTGGGTCGGCTGGGGACTGATCTGCTCGGTCACGGCGCTGCTGGTGCTGCCCAAGCTGCTGATCGCGGCGAGCCATATCGCATCGGGCCGCGTGGCGGGTTTCAAGGGCGGCGCGATGCTGCTGCTCTCGGTGCTGGCCGAACTGGTGCTGTCGACGCTGACGGCGCCGATCGTCCTGATGTTCCAGGTGCGTGCCGTGCTGCGCGTGCTGTCCGGGTTCGACGGCGGCTGGCCGGCGAGCAACCGCACCGGCAGCGTGCTGACGCTGCGCCAGGCGTGGGCCAGCGCATGGTGGATCAGTTGCTGCGGCGGGGTGGCGCTGGCGGTGGTGCTGTGGGCCAGCCCGGCGCTGGTGATCTGGAGCCTGCCTGTGGCCCTGCCGATGATCCTGGCACCGCTGCTGATTTCGGTCACCAGCCTGCCGCTCAGTCCGCTGGCGGCGCTGTGGCGCGTGCCGCACGAGATTGCCCCGGCGCCGGTGTTGCGCGAGTGGCAGGCAATTCATGCGCGCTGGACCGGGACCGGCGACCGTATGGGGCCGCATCTGCCGGATGAGGAGGCCGCCAATGTCCTCGGCTGAGCAGCGGCGCGCTGCCATTCCGTCGCTGCGCGATCAACGGCTCGACATGTTTCGCGGCCTGGCGCTGCTGATGATCTTCATCGATCATGCGCCGGGGACGCTGTACGAGAATTTCACCAGCCGCAATTTCGGCTTTTCCGACGCGGCGGAGGCCTTCGTGCTGATGTCGGGGATTGCCGCGGGGATCGCCTATTCGCCGCAGCTCAGGGGCGACGCACCGCTGTGGCCGGGGATCGCGCGGGTGTGGGCGCGGGCGCGCACGCTGTATCTCGTGCATGTCGCCACCACGGCGATGGCGCTGGCGGTGTTCGCCGCGGCGGCGTTGTGGTTCGGCATCAGCAAGCCGCTCAGTACCAACAACATCCCGCCACTGTTCGAACGGCCACTCGAAACGATGATCGGGTTGCCGCTGCTCACGCACCAGCTGGGCTATTTCAACATCCTGCCGCTCTACCTCGTGCTGCTGCTGGTGGCGCCGGCGCTGCTGATCGTGGGGCGCCGGCATCCCTGGCCGGTTATCGTCGGCTCGATCCTGCTGTGGGCAGCGGCCGGGCAATGGCATCTCAACCTGCCGAACTATCCCAATCCGGGCGGCTGGTTCTTCGACCCGCTGAGCTGGCAGTTGATCTTCGTCATCGGGCTGTTCTCAGGCGTCGCCATGCGCGAGCGGCGGGCGCTGGTGCCCTATGACAATGTGCTGTTCATTGCAGCGGCGGTGCTGGTGCTGGTGGTCGGGGTCTGGATGAAGCTCGACTGGCTCGGCACCTTGGGGCGCGACCATCTGCTGGCGCCACTCAGCCATCTCGGTTTTCCCGATTATTTCGTTTGGTTCGACAAGAGCCTCTTGGCGCTGCCGCGACTGCTGCATGCGCTGGCGCTGGCCTATGTGCTGAGCTCGATCCCGCTGGTGCGCAACATCGCCGAGAGCCCGGTCGTGGCGCCGCTGACGCTGCTCGGCCGGCATGGGCTGCCGGTATTCGCCACCGGCTCGGTGCTCGACATGGTGCTGCAGGCGATCAAGGCGGCGATCGGCCAGAACCCGTTCAACGACGCCGTGCTGTTCCTCGCCGGCATTCTGATCATGCTGGCGCTGGCCGATGTGCTCGACCGGCTGAAACCGGGCAGGCGCCCCGCGCCCGTGGCGCGCATGCAATTGTCGGCGGCGGGCGATTTGGCCGTGAGCCCGCAGCCATGAGCGTGCTCGAGACCGATGCGGCGGTGGCCGCGACGCTGCGCCGGCCCTTCGGGCTCAGGCTGCCGCTGGCGGTGACGATCGCGCTGATCCCGGCGGTGTTCGTCGTGGCCGGCCTCGTCATCCGCTATTTCGCCTATGCCACGGCGGTGCCGGACGAGACGATCGCGGGCTTTCCCATGGGCCTCTGCCGCTGGGATTGCGGCTGGTACCTCTATATCGCCGAGCACGGCTACCATCCGTTCCCGACGCCGGGCATGAATGCGGCGGGCAATTGGGCGTTCTTTCCGCTGATGCCGGTGTTCGTCGGCGCCGTGCGCTGGATGACACGACTGCCGACCATGGGGCTGGCCATGGGCATCTCGATCGCCATGTCGTACGCGACGGCGGTGCTCGCCTGGCCGCTGCTCGGGCGAAATCTGCGCGCCTACACGCTGTTCTCCGCCTATCTACTGGCGGGACCGTGGTCGATCTATTTCACCACCTTCATGAGCGAGGCGGCGTTCATCCTGCTCACCACGGGGGTGCTGCT
>JAEWCE010000384.1 GCA_023390785.1 Pseudomonadota bacterium | reverse complement strand
GGCCTCGTCTTCGACCACGAGAATATGTTTTGAGGTGGACATTGCGGTCCTCCTAGGTCTTGAGGACCGGCACGCGGATGCGCGCCGGCTACGTCCAAATTGTATTGCGCAGGATACGCGTGAAGGGCGAATGCCATGACCGGTTGCAACCCGGCGGCCCCTTCGGTCTGCAATGATGATGCGCCCGCGGCTGCAACAAGGAAAGCTCAATCGGAGTGAGTAAGAGCCCCACTTTGATTGCGAGCGGCACCTTGAGATGCGGCCTTTACACGCTGATTGGCCGCGCCTCGGGGTCCACGCACAGGATCACGACCGCTTGATCGCCAATGATGTACTCGTTCAACGCAGCTTCTTCCGAGGCGGAACGTTTGAACTCAACCTTGCCGGAACCTGGGTCACGGTCGGCCTCGAGCACCAACCCGCCGTCGGATAGCCGAAGCGGCTACCCGAGATCCCTTATTTGACGGTGACGAATGGCACGGTGCGAAGCACGTTTCCGTTTGGGTCGGTGATCTCTACCCATTGCTGCTGGGCGGGTACTTCGGGTTCCTCGCGCATGATGGCGCGGGCGTCTTCTTCCGCGTGCAGCACCGCCTCGGCCAGATTGGTCGCGAAGAAGCCCTCGTGGTCGTCGTACACGGCGGTGCCGCGCCGAATGTTGAAGTGGAACACTGGCATGCGCGGAGGCCTACGCCGACAATGCCCCGGCGTCACGACAATTCGGACTGGGTAGAATGAGTGAGTGACACCGCTTCACTTCACCCCGTCCAGGACAGCCAGTTTCGCTGTCGACGCTAACGATTGCGGTTCAAACTGTGAATTCGTTCCAGGAAAGGTCGAACACTTTCTCCTCAACGCCGTTTAGACGGTCAGGAGAAAACCATGGCCGAGCGTCGCTTCCACGTCATTTTCAACCCGAACGCCGGCATGGCGCTTGCGTCCGGGCTGACCACCGACCGGCTCAGGGCATTGTTCGGGGCCGCCGGCCTGACCTTTGAGATCGATGACGACGAAACCCTGCCGATGGCGGACCGGGTCGCGCGCGCAATGGAAGGATCGAGCGGCGTCGTGGTCGCCGGCGGCGGCGATGGTACCGTGTTGGCCGTTGCCGAGGCCGTTGCCGGAACCGACAAGGCCCTCGGCATCCTGCCGCTTGGAACGATGAACGCCCTGGCCCGCGACCTCGGGCTACCGCTCGATCTCGAGGGCGCAATCTCTGCCTTGGCGAGCAGTGAACCCCGCGCGATCGACCTGGCAGAGGTGAATGGGCAACCCTTTCTGCATAACGTGATCATTGGACTGGTCCCCAGCATCGCGATTGGCCGGGAGCACATCCGCGGCAAGGGGCTGGTCCAGAAGCTGGGCTTTGTACGCTTCATGCTCCGGCGCTTCGCGCGGGCAAGACGCATTGCCTTGGCGTTGAGGCCCGACGGGGAGGACGCCAGGATCGAACGGCTGCAGACCCTGGTTGTCGCCAACAATTCCTACGAGCAGCGCTTCGGTACGATCATGAGCCGGCGCCGCCTCGACCGGGGAAGCTTGACTGTATACCTGATCCGCAGCCTGCGGCTGGCCGACGCTGTGCGCCTGGCTGCCGAGATGCTCTGGGGAACCTGGCAGGAGGACGAGGTCATCGAGTTCGAACGCGTCCGTAGTCTCGATGTCGACGGCAAGAGAAAGCGGGTTCTCGCCACCATGGACGGAGAAGTGCTCCATCTCGACCTGCCGCTCCGCTTTGGCGTTCGACCCAAAAGCCTGCAGGTCCTCGCACCTGTCGAAACGCCACCGCCCGCCGCGAGGGATCAGGTAGAGGCCCAGCCGGTATGAGGATCGCCCATCTATCGGACCTGCATTTCGGGCGGCACGATCAAGCCGTCGTTGACGCCCTGATCCCGGAGCTCGCGACGCAGGCCCCAGACCTCGTCGTGATCAGTGGTGACTTTACCCAGCACGGCACCGAGCACGAGTTCAAGGCTGCTCGCGCCTTTGTGGACAAGATCAGTGCCCCGGTTTTTGCCGTGCCCGGCAACCACGACGTGCCGCAGCTGAACCTTCTGACCCGGCTGATGCACCCCTATGCGCTCTACCAAAAATATATCTGCGACACACTCGAGCCCTTTGTCGAGCTCGGCGGTATTGCGGTGCTGGGGCTGAAGACGGCGCGCCGGATCACGCCGGATTTCAACTGGTCCAACGGCTTTCTGGGCCGCCCCCAGCTGGCACGGCTGCAGGAGCGGTTCTCGCATGCATCGCCTTCCGCGATCCGTGTCGTCGTTGCTCACCACCCCCTGCTTTATCCGGAAGTCCGGAACGGCATGGCGCAGCACATCGTGCGCAACGCCGACGCGGCGCTGGGGCAATTTGCTGCCCTCGGGGTGAAGCTGGTACTGTCGGGACACTTCCATCTGTCCTACGTGCGCGTGCATGAGCACCCGGGCTCGAGCCGCCAGGGCGCTCCCACCGGGTTACGCCAGGCGGCAAGCGCGCCGATCCTCGTGGCGCAAACCTCCTCAACGACGTCGACCCGATTGCGCGGCGATCCCAACGCCTACAACTCGATCGAGATCGACCGCGAAAAGATCACGATCAATGTGCGCGAATGGCAACAGGACCATTGGGTGACGCGGGAGCGCAACAAAGGGCCATTGGTCGCATCATAGGCCCGGCGGACGTCACCGGCTGCGGCGCGGTCGGCTCCCGTCGCCGCGGGCTTCACCATCCGGCCCCAGCCATCCCCTTGACGCCTTTGACCGCAATTCCCAAATTGTCGTCGCCGCCCTAAGGCGGCGTTCATTCCTATGTTGCTCTCAGGAGGATGTAGCCATGAGCACCGATTTCACCGACGATGATGCGCTGGTCAGTGACAGCGACCTGATCGGTTTCTACAAGCCCGATGACATCGTCACCGATCCCCAGCTGACCCTGGCGAGAAAGCGTCAACTGCTTGCCTATTGGGCCTCCGACATTCATGCCGTGCGAAGCGCGCCGGCGCTGCGCAGCATCAATTTCGGCCCCACCGTTTCGATCGACGATATCGAGGCCGCGCTTTGCAAGCTCGATGATCTGGTGGATCTGCCGGCCATTGCAGGCGGGCACGGCACCGACATGACCGCGGGCTAGTCCCGGCACGGCGAGCCCCGCGTCTGCCGCGGGGCTCGATGAAAATCAACGTCTCCCGCGGCCCCTAAACTGGCGGCGAATAGCACGCATAGGAGCGAACGACCCGGCGGTTGTCGTCAAGCTCCATCGTTTCCGCGACCCGCGCGCCATTCTGGTTGCGGTAGAGGATGGTAAGGCAGTTTGCCCCGGAGAGGACCAGCTCAAGCTCGAATTTCAGGTTCGGGATCGCCTGCAGCGCCGGCCCCCAATACCCTCGCAGGGCGCCCAGCCCCACAACGCGCCCGTTGCCGAGGCGCTTCTCCGCCACCGGCGACAAAAATTCGATCTCCGGCGCGTAATGCCTGAGAATCTGCTCCAGATCTCTGGAATTCCAGGCATCGATCCATTGCTGCGCAAAGATCTGGTCCGCATCCTTCATTGTCTTGCCCGTTGTTTTCTTGTCACGCCGCCCCACTGGCCAAAAGTCTGCCTTGCTGACAGGCTCTTCGACCACGCGGATGCCGTCCATCCGTTTATGCAGTCCATGGGCGTCCTGCAACTTGGCGCGCGATCCTCTTGCTCAGTAAGAAGAGTTACTGAGCGGAGCATGCGGCAGGCGGTGCTTTAAACCGCCGTCGACGGCGCAGTGGGGGTGCCGACGAGAGTGCACATCACGCCGTGGCCGGCCCCGCCTGCGGGCGTGAGTTCGGGGAGCATGGATCGGCAGCCGTCATGGGCGAGCGGGCAGCGGCTGTAGAAGGCGCAACCCTGGATCGTGCCGATGGGACTGGGCAGTTCGCCCTCCGGCGTCTTTTCCACCCGCTGCGCCTCGAGGCGCGGATCGGGAATCGGCACCGACGACAACAGTGCCTGCGTGTAGGGGTGGAGCGGATTGCTGAAGAGTTCGTTCTTGGGCGCCACTTCGACGAGCCGGCCCAGATACATCACGCCGACGCGGTCGCTGATGTACTTCACCATCGACAGATTGTGGGCGACGAACAGGTAAGTGAGCCCGATCCGCTCCTGCAACGATTTGAGCAGGTTGACGATCTGGCCCTGGATCGAGACATCGAGCGCCGAGATCGGCTCGTCGCAGACGATCATTTCTGGATTGACGATCAGCGCCCTCGCGATGGCGATACGTTGCCGCTGGCCGCCGGAGAATTCGTGCGGGAAGCGGTTGCGATATTCGGCGTTGAGGCCGACGAGCGCCATGATCTCGCGCACCTTCTCTTGTGCTTTGGTGACTCGCTCACCTGGGGAACGAATGCTGCCACCGGTCAACGTCACGAATTCGAAAACCGCTGGCCCAATGTCGTGCAGGCCGCGCTTGGTGATTCCGTAGCTGTTATCGCCGAGGGACTGGGAGGCCGGACCACGGCCTACGACGATATGCTGGGGGATTGCGACCGAAACGGCGCGAGACTGCTGCCGACGCTGCTTCAAACGCACTTTCCGCTCGACCTGGTCGTTATCATGCTCGGCACAAACGATTTGAAGCCGGCAATCCACGGCAGTGCCATCGGTGCACGGCAGGGTATGAAGAAGCTGGTCAGCCTGATACGGTTCCATGACTGGGGTCGCCCGTACGCCGCGCCGCAGATTCTGATCGTCGCACCGCCCCCGCTCTGCGCGACTAAAAGTCCGCTCTACTCTGCAATCTATCGGGACAGTCAAACAGAATCCCAGCTGCTTGCGCCCCTCTACCGTGCACTGGCAGATGAACTTGGTTGCGGCTTCCTCGACGCCGGGTCAATCGCAAGGCCCTCGCCGCTAGATGGGGTTCATCTTGACGCGGAAAACACCAGGTCGTTGGCTCGCGGACTGACCTCCAGGATCCGAGAAATGCTCGCTTTGTGAACGGACGCGATCGACCCGGGGTGTCCGCACCAGCGACAAGCATCAGCGCCAAGTGGAACTATGGCTGATACCGGCCGGGCGGTGCCGCCGGTGAAGGACCGAGACGACGCGTGACAGACACCGGCGCACCCGGTGGGGAGCAAGCGCTGGCAGGCTTTTCGTTAGTGACGTCGACGATCGCGCCGGGGTCACCACTTATCTCATTGATTCGGCGGCATTCTTCGTGGCGGCACTGAGCCAAAGCGATCGCCATTAACTCAAATGGCAAATAGGGCACGTGACTCTTCGGACCCTGCCGACGCGGCACTCGACGGCTTGGGGGTTCGATTGAGGTGCGCCTCGTAGCCAAATGTGTCTTCGAGCAGCTTCATGATTTGGCATCCGATGATGTGTCATCGTCAGTGCAGCGACACAAGTCCACTTCAAAAGAGCAAGAATTTGTAGATCGTATTCTAGCGCAAGGCGGACTGGCAGCCAGGCTCCATCCACCCTTGCTCCACACTCATGGCCACTTCTCGTGCTCGTGCGCGAAGTCAACTCACCCCAACGGGCGCGACAGTTCCTCCACAAACTCCGAGGCGGGCGCAACCGCGCTGACGATCAGCCGATCCCGCGCCCGCGTCAACGCGACGTACAGCAGCTGGCGTTCGGTGCGGAGGACCTCCCCGAGGTCATAGTCGTCTGCGATCTGCTTCAGCCGGCCCTGCGCCGGCAGGATCGCCTCGTCGCAGGCCATGGTGATCACCATGCGAAACTCGAGCCCTTTGGCGAGATGCATCGTTCCCACAAGCACCTCGCGGGGCGACCCGCCATCGACGAAACTGCGAGCCGCGAGGCCTGCGTCGCGGACGGCCGCCCTTGCACGCGGCAACTCGTCTTCGGACCGAACGAAGACGCCGATGTCCGACGGCGAGTATCCGTCCGAAATCGCGCTTTGCAGGCGGGTCGCGACGGCCGCCCGCTCTCCCGCGACGTCTGGCGCGACAATAATCTCCGGCTCGGGGCCATCAAAGATGGAGATTGTCCCCTGCCGATTGTCCTCGATGCCGTCGACGTCGCGAACGCTCGCGGGCAGCAGCCGGTCGGCCGCCATCCGGATCTGATGCGACGTCCGGTAGTTGACCTTGAGGGTGACGGATCGACCCCGCACATCCACTCCCAGCGTCTTCCACGAGAACGGCTGGCGGAAAATGCGCTGGCCGAGGTCACCGGCGAAGAACAGCGCATCGGGTTCTTTCGGCGCGATGCTCGCCAGGAACCGCAGCTCGGGCACGCCGAGATCCTGCGCCTCATCGACCACGATGTGGGTGAACGGCTTGTTGTCGCGCTGCGCGTAGATCGCGGCCGTCGCCGCAAAAAGGCCGGCCTCGGTCAGCAGAGCTCGGGCGGCCAGGTATTTGCGGACGGAGTCGAACACAGGCCAAAGCCGCTCGCGCTGGCGGGCGCCGAGCCGGCTCTTGCGGCCGAGCCTCGGCACCTCGCCATAAGCTACGGCGCTCTCGAGCTGCCAGGCGTCGACGACGTTGGTCCATTCCGAGCGCAGGAACTGCTGGGTCACCTCTGTCACGCCGGCGTTCTTGGCCGCCTCGCCCAGTTGCGCCGTGATCACCTGAGCTTTGGCGAGATGGAACGCACGGCTCGTGGCCAGCTCATAGAGCTCGGCCGCAACACGCTCGAAGGAACCGATTTGAACCCGCTCCAGCAGTGCCGGACGATCACCGACCAGGATCCTCAGCTTCTTTCGTAGTGCCTTGGACAATGGCTCTGAGAACGTCGTGAGCAGAACCTTGGCGTCCGGCTTTGTCTCGAGCAGCCGCGCCACGCGATGCAGTGCGACGACAGTTTTTCCGGTGCCCGCTGAACCCACGATCCGGGCCGGGCCACCGTAGGAGCGCTCGACTGCCGCGCGCTGGCTCGGGTGCAAGAACACCGCCCACTTCTCGAAGGGGGCGTCCAGCGCCGCCCGCAGCTCATCGAGATTGTCGGAAACGCGGAACCGGCGCTGCGTGTCGGGATGCAACAGCGGATCCGATGCAGGCGGGGGGGCGGAACCGGAAGAACGCCGTTTTGCGCATACTCCATCAGCGCGTCGCGTGCCTCCGGCGGCAGATGCCTTTCCAGATCAAAGAAACTGTCGTCCGTCGCCACGCGTACATCGTTCAGCCAATCGGCCGGTACACCAACGGACAGCAACTGCTCATCACTGAGCGCGGTGAAGATCGGAGTGGCCACCGGCCTCTCCGGACGGACCAAATCCGGGCCGGCCGGCACGACCGGAGTAACTGTCGGGCGTTCCTCCACCAGCTCGCGAACCTCGACGATCTGCAGCACGCCCGTCGTCGGATGCGGCTCAATCCGCCTGCGCCGAGCCCAATCATAGGCATCGTCGTGGTGCCCGACATGCACCAGCAGGACATCGTCACCGCGCTTCTGCACAATGATGCGGAGGTCACGGTTCACCCGCAGCGACCAGACATCGGGACTGATCGCCTTGTCGACGCGATGAAACTGCAATCCCGGCTGATCGGGGTTGAGCTGCAGATCGAACACGGTCAGCTTCGCCTGCTTCTGCTCCTCGTTGTTGAGGCGAGCAAGGGAAGCGGTGAATGTGTCGGCGAGAACGGGGATCATTCTGCCGACTTGAGGTTAATGGTTGCCTTTCGTCCGCGGACAACGACTATCGGCTTGGATGAGGCCGCGTCTTGGGCGCCGCTCGCCCGCTTTGCTCTAAGAGCTGCGGTGCGGGCCAGCTCGGCACGCTCGTCTTCCAGCTTCTTTGTTGCAACCAACGTACGGGCTAACCGCCGTTGTTCACGATCTGCCGCACGCTTCGCTGCTCGCTGCTTTCTCTGCTTCTCTGAAAGAGCACGCCGTCGATGACGCGGCTTCGACGAAGTCTCTCTGATAAAGCCAACGGAGCTCCCCATGAGTGTCGAACCGCCCAGATATGTTCCCTTCCCCATTCCTAAACCCCAAACACCTTAAGTACCTCGTCCCCGAAATGGTTGATCACCTTCACCGCGATGCGGCCGGTGCTCGGGCGCGGGAACGGACGTGACGTGTCCGAGTACAGCGCCGCCCAGGCCTCTTCGTCGATCTCGGCGCGCAGGGCCGTCTTCAGCGATTTGTACGGGTCGTTGGCGCCAAGGAAATAGGCGTGGCGGACGAAGAAGCTCTCCTCGTTGTAGTCGGTGTCGATGAACCAGGCGGCGATCCCGCTGGCGTCATCGGAGCGGATCTCGCCGGTCGAGGGATCGAACACGTCGACGCCGTTGACCTTGACCTGCAGTTCGCCGTCGCCCGCGTCGAGCAGCGTCACGTCCGGCTCGCCGAACACCACGAAGGCGTTGCCCTTGCCGGTCTGCTTGAGCTCCTTGGACATGTGCAGGTCCGGGTTCATGCGCGCCTTGAGGATCGGCAGCGGTCCGAGCCGCTCGAGCTCGGTGGCCTGCGCCTCGAAGTTGAAGGCGCAGGCGATCAGCACGTCGAAGCGGTTCTCGCTCGCCTCGCGCGCCGCCGCGGTGATCTGGCTGCGCGTCAGCGTGCCGAACTCCGGCCCGATCAGGATGCCGGCGCGCTTCTCGCGGCCGCTGCCGTCGTCATAGCGCGCTTCGGCGGCGAGCCAGCCGCCGCCCGGCCACGGCTCGACCGACGAGAAGCGGATGGTGTCGGCCTTGTCTTTCTGGTGCACGCCGGTCGCGCGCAGATTGTCGAGCACCATCCGGCCGAAATCGGCGGCCGGCACGCTGTCGGGGTCCGATTGCATCGCCCCCTCGCCCGCCGCGATGTCGCCGCCCAGCGTGTCGTCACGCGAGGTGACGACCCGATGCGGGCTGAGGCTCTCGACGGTGAACGGCCCCGCGACCCGCACCTTGGATTTGTCTTCATAGGGCCGGTCGTAGAGCAGCTCGACGTCGGCGGCGCGGGCGATCGAGGCGTCGATCTCCTGCTGCCGCTTTATGCGTGCCTCCCACCATTTGGCGTGAGTGGCCTTCGCCGCATCCGGCCACGAGGCCGGCGCCTCGCGCGGAATCTGCCATTCCTCGAACGCCGATCCGGTGGCGCTGTTCAGCGCGGCGCGCAGCGGTTCGAGCGTCTGCTGCCACGTCTCCCAGATGACGTCGATCTCGGCATTGTTGGCGATCGATTTCAGGGTGATGTGGGGGGCACGTTCATAAACAAAGCCCTGGCGCAGATCATTGCCCGGCGCCGGTTCCTGCGGCGGCAGTTTGCCGGTGACCTTGCCCTCCTGCGCCCGCCCCTCCGCGGAGTCGGCGAGATAGTAATAGGGGTAGCGCGCGCTCATCAGCCGCGTACGGGCCAGCGCCAGCGCCACGCGCGAGGTGTCGATGGTGATCCAGCGCCGGCCCCATTGCTCTGCCAGAGTTGCCGTTGTCCCAGAGCCGCAGGTGGGATCGAGGACAAGATCCCCCGGATCCGTGACCATCAAAATGCAGCGCTCGACAACCTTAAGCCCAGTCTGAACAACATACAGCTTGTCTCCGCCAAACTGATTCTGCCCGACGGTGTCCGTCCAAACATTCGAAAGGTAGAAAGCCCTAAAATCGTCTAGGTAGCGGATGTATCCCAGCGTGCCCGCGGCGTTAAGTCGGTTGGCCTTCGCCAATCTTTCCATGCCCACGCGATTCGTCTTCCACCCCCCCTTTGCTGGAGAGATTGTTCGCCCATTCACTGTAACGGGGAAGATCGTGGTCTGGCCAATACGAGTGGTCTGCGAGGTAATATTATCGACCGCAAAAAAGCGCCCTTTGGTCGAATTGGACTCCATTTCAGCGGTCGTAGCGGGCCGCCTCTCTCCACTCGCGTCCTCTACACGGCGATAGCCAGTAGCTCCTTCGGCACCAGCGGATTTCAACCCGAACAGCTGCCGATACTTGATTCGTGCTTTGTCGCGCGAATACCAGACCAAGTAGTTAGCCACCGACGCTATTACGTCAGTTCCACCCGCGAAACTTCCGGCACCGGTGGTAGTTTTGAACGGTATTAGTGAAACGAAATTCTCTTCGCCAAACACCTCGTCCATCAAAGCTCGCACGCGATGTACGTTTTCATCGCCTATTTGGACGAAGACGCTGCCACTCTCAGTGAGCAATTCGCGTGCCACGCTCAGCCGGTCGCGCAGATAAGTGAGATAGGAGTGGATGCCGTCCTTCCAGGTATCCCGGAAGGCCTTGATCTGCTCGGGCTCGCGGCTCAGGTCCTCGCGCTTGCCGTCCTTGACGTCGCGGCTCTGCGTCGACACCTGCCAATTCGAGTTGAACTTGATTCCATAGGGCGGGTCGAAATAGATGCACTGCACCTTACCGCGCAAATTCTCGCGCATGACCAGGCTCGCCATCACCTGCAGGCTGTCGCCCAGAATGAAGCGGTTCTGCCAGTGCATCGGGTGCTGGTACGCCTCGGCTGCCGCCTCCGGTCCCGGCAGGCCGTTGAAATCGGCATAGAGATCGAGCTGGTCGTCTTTGGCCGCGCGTCCCGACGCGGTCCGCCGCTTCAGGTCGTTGATCAGCACCTTGGGGCTGATCTTCTCCTGGATGTAGATCGGAGGCGCGTTGACGATGAGATCGCTCCAGTCCTCCTGGTCCTTGCCGCGCCACACCAGCTGCGCATCGCCGATCTCGATCTCGCCGGTCTCGACCAGCTGCTGCCGCTGCTCCGGCGTCAGGCTGATCCTGACGCCGTTCCAGACGATCTGCGGATCGAGGTCCTTGTCCCGCGGTCGCTCCGACTTAACCGGCAATGGCGTCGCCCGCGCCAGCCGCAGCGCCTTTGGCTTGGCCTTGAGCAGCTCTTCCTGCTGCTCATAGAGCGAGGCCATCTCCGCCGTCGGATTGTTGATCCGCCGCTCCTTGTGCCTGAGCGAGTCGATTGCCTTGGGCTTCGACGATCTGGGCGTGCGCGCCATCAGGCGGTCTCCTTCCTGGCACCAGACAGGGTGGCAAGCGCCGCACCGTAGTCCGCTTCGAGTCCATATTTGTCGGCAAGCTCCACAAAGGCCCACCTCCCATACGTGCCGAGATTGTTCACCCCCGGCACCCACAAATTGCGCATCGTTTCTGCCTTGATCTGGTCGGTGGTGTCGCGCTCTCCCTTGATCTCGACCACGAGATGGAGCGGGTCGTCGCGGCCGCGCCCGTCATCGACCAGCACGACGAAGTCCGGTCGATACATGCGCTGCACCGACGACTCGAGATAGGGCACCTCGAAGCCGAGGCCCTGGTTCTTGACATAAGCGATGGTGGCCGGATGCCGCTCGAGGATTTCCGCGAAGGCGATCTCCCAGTCGCTGTCGCCCACCACGAAATTCACGTGGCTGAGCGTCGTCGCGTAGAGCTTCGTCTTGCTGGTGATGAACTGCACATGGTCGGTGGCGACGGCCGGGTTGAACGGATCGAGCAGCGCCATCACCCGATCGTCGCCGCCGCTGCCCCGCCGGATGCCGGCGGCGATGAGTGCGGCCGCCCGGGCGCCGATGACCGCATAGGTCAGCATGCCCGGGCGAGCCCCGGCCTTGAGCTCGAGGCAATCGGCGATCCAGCGCCGCACGATCGGCTGCACGGCATAGTAGAGATGGTACGGCGGTGACGAATGTCCGTCGCTCAGATGCTTCTCGATCACGTGCTTGCTGAGGTGCGTGGCGATCTGCGGCACACGCATGTTGTCGAGAATCTCCGGCGACAGATCATGACCCTGGCCGACGATGCCCTCCATGCGTACTTGCGTCGGCCCGACATCGTCCGGCGTCAGCACCAGGCGGTGTTCGTCCGTGAAGCTGACACTAAGCCGGTCCTCCGGCAGCTCAGAACGGTAACCCGCGACCTGCGGCACCCGGATCGCCAGATGCGCTCGCTCCTTGAGCGCGGCGACGCGGGTGACCGGCCTGGGCGCCTTCGGCTCGATGTCGACCGGCTCGCTGGCGAAGTCGAACGGAATGCCCAGAATGTCGGCATACTCGGTATCGAACAGCGGGTAGCCCTCGGCTGTGGTTCGGCTCCCCGGCTGATATGATTGCCGGCGCAGGCCGCGGCCGACCACCTGCTCGCACAGCAGCTGCGTGCCGAAGGCACGCA
>JAEWCE010000377.1 GCA_023390785.1 Pseudomonadota bacterium | reverse complement strand
TGTTATCAGCATTTGAAAACAAAAATAGATTCACAATAAAGTCTCTACAAATCTGAAAGGTCATCCGTTCCGATTATTCCACATTATTCCAAACAACACACTTTATCCGGCTTCAATATTTATTTATCTTTGCCATGTATCATTCATATCAAAGCCATAGCCTAAGTATGGATGGTGTATGAAAAAGTTATTTGATTAATGAACAGACTGTGTATTTACCCGAAAGACATTCAGATAATCACAGGCAGAAGCGAAAGGTATGGCAGAAATCTTATCAAAAAGATTAAAGAGCATTTCAATAAGCAGCAACACCAGGTTGTTAGTATTGAGGAGTTCTGCCAGTACATGGGTTTACAATATGAAGTTGTTACCCGGTAGTTACGATAAGTAACTATCCAATTAAAGCGAAGCCGATGATACAGCTTCCTGTTCTCACCACTCTGTCTTTTCTTTTCTCTTACTAATTATGGGCTTTCTGATGCTATTGTGACCTCAGGTCACATTTGAGGTCACATCACTAAAAAAGCGTCACGATTTAACTCGTAACGCTTTGATTTTTAAGCTCCCCCTTCAGGACTTGAACCTGAGACCCTCTGATTAACAGTCAGATGCTCTAACCAACTGAGCTAAGGAGGAATCTTACCCACCGTTTCCGGAATTGGGAGGGCAAAAATAAGCGTTTTTACTTTTTGGTCAAGAAAAAACTGAAATCTTTTTTTACTGATTTTCAGGCAATTCTCTCTAATCAGTTCCAATCCGGATTCTAAGATGGCTCCCATAATAACGTTATCAGCAAGAAATGGTATTTTCGCGGCTGATGGGGGCTGCCACATAAGAAACAGGGCTCCCATCCAGGTGCACCAGGATAGAACCATTGACAGTAAATCAACGGAACTCGCCCGGTGCATTTTTTTGCATTGCCTTAATATTATCTCTTATTACCCGATTTTACAATCTTCTTACTGCATCTGCTCGGTTTTCTTCTCCTTTATTCCTCTGAAATAGGTGGGCGTAAGTCCGGTTATTTGTTTGAATTGTGCAGACAAATGGGCAACACTGCTATAGTTCATTGTAAAGGCTATGTCGGTTAATGTAAGCGGCGTATACACAAGCAATTCTTTTACTTTATTGATGCGATAGTTAATGATGTATTGCTCAATGGTTAGTTTTTCTGAAGAGATAAATAATTCACTGATCTGCTTATATGCCTTACCCAATTTTTCCGACACCATCGTGGCAAAGCGAAAGTTCTCAGGAAAATCAAATTCACCACTGTATACATTTTCGACCAATGATTTTACTTCATCTATAACTTTTAATTTTTCATCCTCCGCCAGGCTGAATCCTAATGCGTTCAGATTTTTTTCCAATACCAGGTTATTCTTTTCTTCATCAGCACTAAATGAAACCGATCCCAGACCAACTTTTATTTCCTGATGACCAAGTTGCTTCAACGCTGTTTCTACCATAGTTATACAACGCTCACAAACCATACCTTTTACAATTATTGTCTGTTTTTGCATCTTGACATTTGATTTGCAAAGGTTCAATTGCCGGCTGATATTATTGTTATATGATTACCCCGGTTTGTTATATAATTTCAGGATCCCACCCTGTCGAGTGGTTTACGTCCCGTTTCTTTTGATTGCTTATAATGCGAAGGTGTAACGCCCGTTACCTTTTTAAATTGTTGGGAAAGATGCTGAACACTGCTATAATGCAACAGATCCGCGATTTGGTTCAGGCTTAGTTCATTATATTCCAGCAGTTCTTTTACTTTCTCCACCCTTTGCAGGATCACGTATTTTTCTATGGTAAGGCCCTCAACAGAGGAGAAAAGCGCAGACAGATAATTATAATCAGCATTCAGCTTTTCTGCGAGTAATACGGAGAGTTTTTTATTGGCCTCTGCCTGGTCCTCACCATGTATATAGCTGATGATGCAGGATTTTATGCGCGAAACCACTGCGGCTTTCTGATCATCCAATAATTCAAAGGCATTCATAGAAAGCGCCTGCCTCAATGCATTAAACTGCTGATCATCCAATGGCTTATCCAGATGTATTTCTCCTAATCCAACGTTGACATAATCTATCGCCAGCGATGATAAGGATTGTTTTACTGCCATTATACATCTGTCACAAACCATATTTTTTACAAACAATACCATACTTGTCAGGATTTTTCCTCCCGGTACTCCCCCGGAATTATATAAACAAAGGTCGTTAATGTATAATAAGGTATGGTATCCGCGGAAATAATTTTGCCTCATCAAATCAACTAAAACCAACCGTTATGCAGACAGAAAAAAACATTGTAAGCTATACACTCGAAGCCAGCGAATTTAGCTGGGAGATAAAACCCGGTAAGCGTGTAACCGCCTGGGGTTTCAATCAACAGGTACCCGGTCCTGTTCTCCGGGCAAAGCAGGGGGAAACACTTGTCGTTAAAGTGATCAATAATTTGCCCGAGGCAACAATGATCCACTGGCATGGTATCAGGCTTCCGGCTAATATGGATGGTACGATAGAAGTGCAAAAGCCGATCGCGCCGGGGGAAACATTCGAGTACCGTTTTGAATTACCGGATGCAGGAACATTTTGGTATCATTCGCATCATAACGAGACTTCACAGATGGAAAAAGGAATGTACGGCGGTATTGTTGTGGAATCTGAAATTGATCCGGTTGTAGATCGCGATCGTTTACTGATGATAGATGATATGAAACTTACTAAACGCAACGAGTTCAAAAAGCATGGCTGTATAGGTCGCTGGATCGAAAGGCATGATGGCAGGGA
>JAEWCE010000273.1 GCA_023390785.1 Pseudomonadota bacterium | reverse complement strand
GACGGGCGGCTTGCGTCAGCGATGGGGCGCACGCTGGCGCCGCCCGTCTTCCGATGGTCGGCGAAGAGATCGTCCATGTCGTCACCGCGTCCCATTCTTGCGCTCCGGGGATGTGGTAGCTCTAGATGTGTCCTTGAGGTCGGACGCTAAATCGGGCGAATTCGGCGTTTCGGTCCTTGAGGTCGGACGCAACGGCGTGACGATCGCCGATTTTGCAGTTTGCGTCCGATGTGAAGGACTATGCGTCCTTGAGATCGGACTAGCTTTTGAATTTTCGGGCACCCACGAGGCGAAGGCCTTCGTCGCTTTGTGCCCTGTTCGATCGTCCGGCAATTCGGTCAGCAGCCACTCGGTCGCGCGACGGCCGTTCTGACTGAATCCACCCTTCGTCGCTGCCTCGATGAAGCCCATCTCGGTCAGCTTGCGAAAGGCTCGGTTGGCCGTGTCGGGTCCGACATTCGTGAGGGACGCGGCCTCACGGCACCCGAGCCCGATGGTCCCGTTGTTGTGCCCGTTGAACCGTGAGCGCAGCACCAGGTAGAGGGCCACGGCTGGTGGGTCGAGGTGCCGCCATGCTGCCGTCAGCGTCACCCACTTCGGCAGCATGATGAAGGGCGGTGATTTGGTCCGTCGCTTGGTCACCGCTTCCTCGCCTTGGCATGGGACTTCTGGTGGCACCGACGGCACCACCATTTGACTTTGAGGGGCTTCGAATAATCGGGGTGATGGCCGTCGAGGCGGCCCACCTTGCCGCACTGTTCGCAGGCGTCCGGCCGGACCAATTCGCCGGCTCGAACAGCGCGGTTCACCGCACGATGGGCACGGATAGCCAGCGCGTGCGCCCGATTCCATTTGAGCTGCGACGACACCACCATCAGGCATCCACCCCCGCCAGCCGCTTTGCCTCACCGAGCGCGCGAACGGCGTCGTCGTAAGAAAAGCCGAAGGCCTCGGCGATGGCTCCGTACGTAGGCCACGAGTAGCCGTTGTGATCGCTGGCGAGCTGTTGGGCGGCGGACTTGATCTGGCCGTCGAGGCCGCCAAACCGCGTGGGCGGCGGCGCGATCGGCCGGCGCTTTTTGGTAGCGAGGCGCTGGTCGGAAACCTTGTCGGTCCAGCCGTTCTGGCGAAGGCGGCTTTCCAGCGCCCGCACCTCGTCGTCATCGAGCGAGGGGATGGTCAGCATCATGCGGCCCTCGGAGTGTCGGTCGCGACGCCCTTGCGGGACTGCAGCCAAGCGCTGAGGGAGCTTTCGGGCCAGGCAACGGCCTTGCCGGTGAGCTTGATCGGGCGAGGGAACAGCCCGCGGCTCATCTGATCGTAGATTGTGCTGCGGCTGAGGCCGGTCAGGGCCTCAACTTCGCTGCGGCGATAGTGCTTTTCCATGGTGTGTCACCAGCTTCCGGGGAATTCCGGTGACGCCCAATATTCACAAATCGGCCAAGGGGTTAACAGTGAAAAACAGCCGCCGAAGCGATCGGCCGTTTCTGACCAATCGCTCTAGCGGAGTGTCCAAAAGAGGACGCTGCTTTAGCGCCTCGGTCGCATAGGCAAACCGCTTAAGCGGTTTTGCGAGAGTGCTTCGGCTGCACGGGGAAAAGCGCGAAATACCGCGCCTTCAAGTCGTCGCCTGCTTCGCCTCTTCGTATCTGGCCAAGATACTCCTCGACTTGGCCTGCGCCCTGCGACCAGAGCGCCGGGTCCGCTGCCACTGCGTCTTGGCAGGCGAGCTGCGCAACTTGCAGTGGGCCGGTCCTCAGCAGCGCTGGACTGCCCGCGGCGAGCTTCTCCATGAACGCGAGGAGCGCGGTCATCCGCTCAAGACGTTTTCCCGAGGATGTCTTGCCCCCGCCCTGAGCACGCCGGGCCTTGATGTCCTCGAAATGCATGCCGGCAAGGGCATGTTCCTCAATCCCGTCCTTCACCTGGAATTCGCTATAGAGGCGACCAGTTTGATACCCGAGGTCGAAAGCCGCGTGCGAAAAACTCTCGGCCAGATATGCGGCAGCATCGCGAGCCATCTTCCTTTCGTTTCGCGTCAGGCCGTCCTTCGCCGCCTTCGACGCCACGTTGGAAACGAGAGTAGCAAACGCCTTTCGGGCGTCCTGCGTCTCGGTGTGCCTATCCGAGAGGTTGGCCGCGAGCTGAGACAACAGCATACGGCGCCAGAGTGCATCCTTGCCAATTCGCGTGGCACACTCTTCGCAGAAACAGGTCTGCGGCTCGACTTCGGAGTAATGGGTGTCAAAGGTTCTCTCGATCTCACCTTCAATGATTTGCCGCTCGCCGCTCGTCTCCATGATCGAGCCAGCCAGAACGTTGTTCTTGAATTCCTCCAAGCTGGAATATGCGAGGAGGTCTTCTTCGTCGAGAATCCAGCGAATGGAGAAAACGCCATTGCGACGCACAACGCGCACGACTGACGTGCCGCAGCCGCATCGGCACTCCTTTACGTCCACCTCGATAGAGTAAGGGCTGACGGGCGATCGCATCCGAAGCGGCCCCAAGGTGTTGGTCGCCTCGCGCAGCTTGTCAAAGTCAATCGGCCCATAGATGTCGAGAGGGCTGCTCACGTACTCGATTTCCGGCCCGTCGGCGACAGGATCGGTCACCACGGCAATCTGCTTTTCGGTCAGCATCAGGCAATCCTCACAACATTGTTGCGCACCGGCTCAGCCAAGAAGGCCGCCCAAGCGTCCATCATTTTCCGTCGCTTCTGAAATACGTCCGACCTTGCGTAGGCCTGCTCGACCGCATCGCCCACGGCATGGGCAAGAGCAGCCTCGGCGACTTCGCGGGGGAAGTTGGTCCGCTCTTGTGCCCACGTGCGGAAGCTGGTCCGAAAGCCGTGCACATCGACTTCGAAGCCCAGCTCCTTCACCAGCTTGAGCAGCGTCATGTCGGATAATGGCTTCCCCTTCTTCATGCCCGGGAAGACGAGGCCCGACTCGTCGTCGAGCGCCTTGGCCGCTTCGAGAATGGTCAAGGCTGCCGGGCTAAGGGGGACACGGTGCGGGCGCTTCATCTTCATTCGGCCCGCGGGGATCTCCCAAACCTTTGCAGCTAGGTCGATCTCGGACCATGCGGCCCCGCGGATTTCGCCGGAGCGCGAAGCGGTCAGCACCAATAATTCCAGCGCGAGTTTTGTCGCCAGCGCGGCCTTGGACTGGCGAACGGCGTCGAGGCAGGTTGCCACCTTGCTATAAGGCAGCGCCTTCCGGTTCACCCTCGAGGTCGCGTTCCTCGGCAGCGCGACCGTGATGTTCTCGGCGGGATTGTCGGTGCGCCATCCCTTCGCGATCGCCCACTTCATCACCATGCTGATGCGCTGTCGTACGCGGCGGGCCGTCTCAGCCTTCTCGTTCCAGATGGGCGTCAGCACTGACAGCACATCGGCAGCCGTCACGTCGGACACGCGCAACTTTCCAAGGCGGGGCACGGCATAGGTTTCAAGGGTCGCGAGGAATTGCGCGGCGTGCTTTGGGTTCTTCCAGGTCGGCCGATGCATCTCATAGACCTTGCGGGCTGCTTCCCCGAAGGTGAGGACAGCAGCCGCTTCCCGCCGCAGTTGGAGCGGGTCGGCGCCACTGCGGGCAGCCTTCCGGTTCTCATGGGCGAGCGCCCGCGCCTCGGCGAGCGACACGATAGAGGGAGAGCCCAAGCCCAATTCGCGGCGTCGGCCGCGCACGGTAATCCTCTGGACCCAAAACCTGGAGCCGTTCGGCTCGACCCGGAGATACAGGCCATTGCCATCGAAGTATTTTCCGGGCTCCGTGGCCGTTCTGACGAGCTGCATCGAGAGGGCCTTTTCAGGCCGGCGATTGATAGAGAGGTCTTCCCCCAATCCTTCCCCCAATAGATGCTGGAACTACGTGAACATTACCGGAACACGCGGGAAGCTAAAAGAGGGGCGAGGCCTTATTCCACTAGGACGTGCCGGAATTTCGTGGAATACCGGGGATTAGGAAGCGGCAGCCTTCCTCTCCGCCAGCCCAATAGCCACGAAATTTCAACAGTTTACGCTCTCCGATGGATCGGAGCGCCGACGACTGTGTGCGATGCACTGGTCGCGCGGCGCGTGGCGAGGAGGGATCGCCGGCCGCTGGCCGGTCCCTGGAATTCGGGGCGGCGGAAATTTCTGGTTCGACCCCTTGAAGGGGCGTTTCTGGTTTCCAAAATCGATCTCACCGGGCGCTGTAAGGGCCCGGATTGTCCACGGGGCAACGCCTCTGGGCGAGCCCCTCGTATTCATGTTGCTCCAAAGGAGAATGTGGCTATGAGAACCTTCGACCTTTCCCCCTTCTATCGCTCCACGATCGGCTTCGAGCCGCTGTTCGACCTGCTCGAAAGTGAGCGGCCGGACTGGCCGCCTTACGACATCGAAAAGCTGAGCGACGACCAGTACCGCATCAGCATGGCGGTCGCCGGCTTCAAGCAGTCCGAGATCGAGATCACCCAGGAGGGCGCAAGCCTGGTGGTGGTCGGCCGCAAGGATCAGCGGGACGAGCGACAGCTGCTGCATCGCGGCATTGCCACCCGGAACTTCAGGCAGGTCTTCAATCTCGCCGACCACGTGAAGGTGGTCGAAGCCAGGATGGAGGACGGCATGCTCTCGATCGGCCTGGTGCGCGAAGTGCCGGAGCAGCTCAAGCCCCGCAAGATTGAAATCGGCACGCCGGTGCCGAGCGCTGCCAATCAGTCGGCCGGCCAGAAGCAGCTCGAACCGCACAGCGGCCAGAAGGCCGCATGAGGTCCACCTTCAAAGATCTCGGATGGACCCCCGGGCACGGTCCGGGGGGCCGATTTGGGAGTCACTGGAGATGCTTGACGCGAACCTCACCACAACTGTGCTGGACGCACCGAAGCTGCCGAAGGGCACGACCAGACCGGACGCTGCCCGTCCCGACGGGAAAATCCCGCCCGTCAGCCGAACCCATTGGTCCAGGCTCACCCGGCGATGGCAGCATTATCATGACGATGATGACGATGACGACGATCCGCCGCCCGCCCCGGCGGCCGCCGCACCGCGCCCGCACGTCCCGGGAGGATTGCTGGCGGCGGCGTAGACGATATCGTGGTCCGCGATCGCAGATTGCGGACCACCGCCTTCCGGGTCACGCCGGCGCGGGGGCCCGGCGCCGGTCGTACGAGAACAGCAGCAGCGTCAGGAGCAGCGCGATGGCGCTGAAGGCCGACGCCACAATCGGCAGCTGGCTGTAGCCCCAGCCGCTGGCGATGAGCAGTCCACCGAGGGCGGCGCCAACCGCAATGCCGGCCTGGCCCGAGGTGTTCATCAGCGTGGAGGCGAAGTTCGGAGCATCGCTCGCGGCCCGGATCAGCCGGCCCTGCAATGAGGGCGCCGCGCTGAATGCCGCGATCCAGGCGAGAAAGATCAGCAGGATTGCCAGCCAGCTGGTGAAGGCGAATTGCCAGAGCAAGGCCAGGAAGATTGGCGTCAGGGTGAGCGCGCCAGTGATGGTCGCGGCCTGGTTGCGATCCCCCAACCGGCCCCCGATCAGCGTTCCAGCGAACGAGGCGGCACCCATGACCAGAAGCACCAACGGCACGGCGCTGAGCGGCACGGCCGCAACATCTGTGAGGAACGGCACGATATAGGCCAGCATCATGAAATAGGCGATGAGCAGAGTGCCGAAGATCGCGTAGCACAACAGGCAGATCGGTCGGATGGCCGCTGCCAGTTCTGCCTTCATGTCGGACGTTTGCGCCGCCTCGCCGCCCCCCCTCGGGATGAACAGCGCGAGCACCACAAGCGAGACGACGCCAACGGCCGAGAGGGCCCACAGCGACGCGCGCCAGCCAAAGGCATTGCCGATGGCCGTCCCGAGGGGCACGCCCAGGATCGTCGCGGCGCTGACGCCGGCGACCACGACGGAGATGGCGGTCGCCTGGCGCCCTTCGGGAGCAAGGCGTGTGGCGACAACCATGGCGACGCCGAAATGGATGCCGTGGCAGGCTGCCAGGATCAGGCGCGCGCCCATGAGCCCCCAGTAGTTCTGCGCCAGGGCGCAAAAGACATTGCCCGCAACGTAGAACCCCATGATGGATATGAGCAGCACGCGGCGCGACAGCCGCGCCGTGAGCAGCGCCAGGATCGGGCCGGCAATGCCGACACCGATCGCGTAGCCTGTGATGAGTTGGCCCGCGACCGGAATGGTGACGCCGAGATCCGTCGCGAGTGCGGGCAACAGGCCGGCAATCACCATCTCGGAGGTGACGATCGCGAAGGTCGCAACAAGAAGTGCGCCGACCGAAACAAGCCAGTTGGCGGACAAGTCTTTGTCCATGGTGGCCCCCATCACGCGAGCCATGATGGCCGCGTTGATCCCCTCAATGAGCGTCAGGCCGTCGCGGTGTCTTTTGGGAGATATGCGAGCAAGTCGTCGGTTGTCATCGCTCCCTCAAACGATAACGGCTGCAACTCTCGAGCGGGTGTAATGCGCCGACGACGGGAAAATAGCCATAGGTTTTACTTATAACAAATGAGAACACATCGTGATCGGCGGGCAGTTGTAGCCGACGGGAGGGCGGCATGGGCCGCTTAATTCTGTTGAAGCCGGTCTTCTCGTCAGACGAGCATCGTGGAAATGCAGGAAAGTAGCTGCTGCTTCTCAACAGGTTTGCCGAGATAGGCCGCGAACAGGTCGCGAATGTCGGGGGCGAGATCGGCTTCCGGTACGGCCGTCAGAACCACGACGGGCGCAGTTATCCCGCGGACCGCCAGCTCCCGCACCAGACCGGCGCCATCGAGGTTCGGCATCATGTAATCGGTGAGGACGAGGTCTGGATTATGCTCGACCGCCTTCTCGAGCGCTTCTTCGCCGCTGAACGCGATGGTCACGTCGTACCCGGCGGCCCGCAACGAGACTTCGGCTTCCAGCGCCAACAGCACCTCGTCGTCAACGAACAGCAGCTTTTTCACGTCGACCGACCCTGGGAACCAATTGCTGCGCTGGGGTTTAAGAGAGTTGCACCGATCAGTGGGTGCTAGGGCATCATTGACCGACGCAGCTTTGCCAGACAAGCCAGAGTTGGGCGCGCTGACTGACAGTGTGACGGCAGGGTCACGCCGCGGCGGACCTCGATTCTCTTTGCGGCAGCGCCTGCTTCTGCTCACCAGTATCGCCCTTCTGCCGGCGCTTGTCGTGCTGGTCGCGAGCCAGGTGTCGTATCGCGTCACGCGGACCGCGGAGGTCGACAATTATGCCGCGCACATGACCGACGTGGTCCTGACCGAGGTTATTCGCGGCATGACTGGGGCAACCACCATGATGGTCGCCGCGGGACGTGCCGCGCTTCTCGACCCGCTCCATACCGATAGCTGCGAGGAATACCTGGGCGGGTTGATGCACGACTTCCCCTCGTTGATCGACATGACCGTCGCTGGACCCGATCGCAAGATCATCTGCTCGCGTGGGACGTCCGACGCCTCCGTGATGCAGGCGGCCATCGAGGACATCGCCGCCAAAACCTCGCCCGGGCTGGTGATCGGCAAATACCGGTCGACGCCTTCTGGCCCGGCGTTGCCCATCGGCATGGCCGTGCGGGGGGACGATGGACACGTGCAGGGCTATGTGGAACTCAGCGCCGGCGTTCGCGATCTCCAGAAGCTGGTGACCGGAGCCAGTATTCCAGCCTCGAGCGGCACCATCCTCACCGACAGCGACGGGACGGTGCTCCTGAGCGTGCCCGACGATCTCGCCAAGACCGGCGAGAAGGCGCCTGCGGCGTTCATGCAGTACGTCACCGCGCATGACCGGGGCACGGCTCACGCCCCCGACGCCAGAGGGGTTCCTTCCGTCATCGCCTACCGGCCGTCCCTGGACCAATTTCCGCTGGCGGTGGTCTTTTCGATGCCCGAGGCGACCATGATGGCGCCTGCGAACCGCGACGCCTTCATCTTCACCGGTATCGCCCTCGTCGGCGCGGTTATCGCCTTTGGGGCGGCGTGGTTCATCGGCTCACGCTTTATCGATGCGCCCGTGCAGGCAGTTCACCGTGCGCTGTCGGCGCGGCGGGCCGGCGACCGGACGGCTCGGACGGGCGTTCTCCACGACGATTCCGAACTCGGCTCCATTGCTGCTGCCACCGATGCGCTGTTCGACGAGCTCAACCAGCGCGAGGATCAACAGCGGCGCGCCGAACAGCAACGCGACCTCTACGCGCGCGAGGTCCAGCACCGGGTGAAGAACCTTCTCGCCATCATTCAGGTCATGGCCCGGCAGACACTCTCGCGCAGCGCCGCAATTCCCGAGATCAAGGCGTTCGAGGGCCGAATAGACGCGATCGTGCGCGCCAATGCCAAGTTGGTGTCCGAGAACGAGTTTTCCGGGACGCTCGATGGTCTCATCAGCGAGACGACAGCTCCCTTTGGCGGCGGTGATGCCAATCGTTTTCGCGTCCGAGGGCCGGAACTCAGGCTTCGCTCGAAGCCCGCCCTTGCGATCGCGATGGCAGTGCACGAGTTGTGCACCAACGCCGCGAAGTATGGCGCGCTCTCCACTCATGCCGGTTACGTCGAGATCACTTGGCGACTGCAGGACGAGACGCTGCTGCTCTCCTGGGTCGAGCGCGGCGGCCCCGCGGTCACCGCGCCGACGCAGCAAGGCTTCGGCTCGCTGCTGATAACGCGTGCCCTGGCGGGTGAAACGCACGGAGCGGTGCGCATGGACTACGCTGCAGCCGGACTTGAGTTCGAACTGTCGGCCCCGGTCGCGCATCTGGTTGTGACCTGCCGTCAGGGCCAACACTACTGACCGAGCTGGCTCGGGACAGGCGGGCCAAGACTGAACTTCCCGGTATTCTCCGAATAGTTCGAGATCATCTTAGGGGCTCGTTAGGCAACGGGCTTAGCGGCTTGTTGACGGGCTTAGGGCATGGTGAGAGCGGCGTCATCGGATCAGAATTGCAGGACCCTGGAAGGGACGACCATGCGCGCCTCTATGGCTATATTCATCGTTGTCGCTGCTGTTCTGTCGTGGACCGGCATCGCGATGGCAGACGACTGGACGGCGGTGCGCCTGCGCGGCCAGGTGCTGCAATTGGTCGACGACCAGTGGCAGCCGCTGAAGCGCGGCGATGTCGTTCCCGACAGCCGGGTGGTGCGCACGCTGGCCAATGGCCACGTCGCCTTCCAGCGCGGCGGCGAAACCGTCGAGATGTCCGTCGATACTCAGATCCGGATCTTCGACCGGGCGACCAAGGCCGCCGGCAAGCCGTATACCACGGTCATGCAGGACTTCGGCACGGTCGCCGTTGAGGCCCGGGTCGAGCAGGTGCAGCACTTCGCGGTGCAGACGCCCTATGTCGCTGCCGTGGTCAAGGGCACCAAGTTCACCGTGGTGCAGGGCCGGAATTCGGCCTCGGTGTCGGTGCAGCGCGGGCATGTGTTCGTCGAGGATCACGGGACCGGGGATCGGGTCACCGTCGGCGTCGGCCAGTCTGCGATCGTCGCTCCGCAGGAGCATGCGGTGATGGAGGTCGAAGGCAGCGGAACGCTGCCTGTCGTTACCGACCGGCACGGTAAAGCCGTGGGCGAAGACAAGGGCAAAGGGGCGGACAACGGCGGCAAAGGCAAGGGGCCGGTCGACGGCGTCGGCAAGAAAGGCGACAGCGGCGGTCCGGCTGCGAACAACGGCAAGCACGCTGGCCACGATCTCGGCAAAGCTGGCGGTCCGGACCCCAAGGACAAGGGCGATCCCGGCGGCAAGGCCAAAGGCCCGGATGAGAAGGGCAGTGGCGGCCCCGGTGGTGGCAGTGGCGGCCCCGGTGGTGGCAGTGGCTCCGGTGGCAACAGCGGCTCCGGTGGCAATGGCGGCCCCGGTGGCAATGGCGGACCTGGTGGC
>JAEWCE010000249.1 GCA_023390785.1 Pseudomonadota bacterium | reverse complement strand
TCGCTTCATGAAGACATGGCCCGGCAGAACTGACTGTCCCATCGGGTACATCTTCTGATCGCGGAGGATTTCATGAGGGTCGGAACCTGGAAAATTAGCGAGCGTCTCGAGGCGGCACTGGCGGCGTGGCTCGAACAGTTCGAGGCGGGGCAGGGCAGGATCGACTACCCGATCTACCCGTCGGTAATGTGGAGCCTTGGCGGGTCGGCCGGCGGCGACGATGGGCGGGCGAACACCCTTCCGGCCTGCTACAGCGCGGGCTTCTATCGTTGTGATCCCAAGCCCAAAGGCGATCGGCTGATCTTTGTGCCGAGCCGGCGGTTCGGCTTTGTGGTGTTCCTGCCCTGCGCGCAAGATGTGGCGTCGGACCGGCGACATGTCGATTTCGATGGCGAGCATATCGTGGTCCGCTGAGGCCGGATGCGAAGTGCGCGCCTCACCGCGCTCGAAGACGAGATGCGCGTTTGATGCTGCGCGATGGGCTGCAGGTGCGGGGGTGTGATGGGTAGCCGTGATGATTGGACGATCAGCGCAGCAGTGACCGCGCTGATCGCACGCGCTATCGCCGATTTCGTCAAGGACTACTCAAGACCCGATTTTGCCTACTATCCCTTGATCACCTGGCGGGCGGGCGGCCAAGCCACGAGGCCCAATCAGGCGCCAACAGATATGCCTGATCGTTACGACCTGGCGCTGATCCCTCGGACCGACCTGCATGCGAGCAATTTTATTGCCATCGCCGACCCTCAGTTCGAGGTCGTGGCGTTCGTGCCGCGCGACGAGGACGCGGCATCCGGGCGTCGGCTGATCGACTACGACGGCAGAGACATTGTGGTGCGCTAAAGCGCGCGCCGTCCTATCCAGCGGAGTTCATCAATGCCCAATCTGTTCACCCGCCTGGTCGGCGGCCGATCCGTCACGCCTGAACGCAAGTCGGCGCAGGTGCTAATGGCGCTGCGCGAACTCGGCGATCCCGACTGGACGCGGCGGAGTTTTCCGGCGCTGGCGCAGGAGGGGTTCGCCCGCAATCCGGTGGTGCATCGCTGCGTGCGGCTGATCGCCGAGGCGGCCAATCGCGTGCCGCTGGTCGCGGTCGAAGATGGAAAGCGGCTGGCGCAGCATCCGCTGCTGGCGCTGCTCCGCCGTCCCAACCCGCACCAGTCGGGCAGCGAGCTGCTGGAGGCGGTGTACGCCTATCTGCAGACGGCGGGGAATGCCTATCTCAGCGCCGCGCTCGCCGACGGCGAGGTGAAGGGGCTGTTCTGCCTCAGGCCCGACCGCATGCAGGTGGTGGCCGGCGCGGATGGCTGGCCGGACGCCTATGCCTACAGCTCCGGCGGGCGTACCCAGACGCTGCGCCAGGATACGGCGCCGGTGCCGAGCGTGCTGCATCTGGCGCTGTTTCATCCGCTCGACGACCATTACGGGCTGGCACCGCTGGCGGCGGCGCAGCAGAGCCTCGACCTGCACAATGCCGCGGCGCGCTGGAACAAGGCGCTGCTCGACAATTCGGCGCGGCCGTCCGGAGCGCTGGTCTATTCGGCCGGCTCCGGGCAGCTGACGCAGGATCAGTTCGCGCGGCTGAAGGACGAGCTCGAGACGGCGTTCCAGGGCGCCGCCAATGCCGGCCGGCCGATGGTGCTCGAGGGTGGGCTCGACTGGAAGGCGATCGGCATCTCGCCGCGCGACATGGACTTCGTCGAGGCCAAGCACGTGGCGGCGCGCGAGATCGCGCTCGCCTTCGGCGTGCCGCCGATGCTGCTCGGCATCCCCGGCGACAACACGTACGCCAACATGGCCGAGGCCAACCGCACGCTGTGGCGCCACACCATTGTGCCGCTGGTGCGGCGGGTAACCGACGATCTGAGCTTCTGGCTGGCGCCGGCCTATGGCGGGCGCGTGACGCTGGAGCCGGACTTCGACGGCGTGGAGGCGCTGGCCGAGGACCAGGCGAGCAGATGGTCAAGGATCGGCGGCGCCACGTTCCTCAGCGACGACGAGAAGCGGCAGATGCTGGGGGTGGGGGGACAATGAGGTGTCTCGACTCGATCGACTGACAGCGGAGATCAGGAGCGCGACTCTCGATCTGCTCGGCCATCTGGCGTTCCTGCAGATGCGCCGGATTGCCACCGAGCTGCGATATCGCGAGGACCAGCCACGCGCGCCACGAGGGGTGCCCGAGGGCGGACAGTGGATTCGAGACCTTGGCCATGTCACAACTGACCGAGTTCATGTTGCGGTGGTGCGGCCGCGCGCGCCACGTTGCCAGGGAGCCTCATGCCAAAATGGCGGGTCGTTTGGCACGTCGGGAATGATCCGGATCGGTGGTAAGACGCGCTGCTGGGACTGTACGATCAAATATCTGGGGATTCAGGGGTTGCCCAGAGACGAGCAACTCGTGACCATAAGGTTTTTCGACAAGACCATGCGAGAGTGATGCTGATGACCTCGGCCAGACAACGCGCGCTTGACGCCATCAAGGTCGGCGATGTGATCTATGGCGTTTCAGGTAACGGCAATGAGAAGCTGATACTGGTGTACGCGGCAAGCGCGACGAGCTTTTTTGCGCGACACATCACGTCGCAAACGACGGCGGAATTCGGTCGTGATGGAACAACACGACCCGATGCGAGCGGCGGCAGCTGCACGATTGTCTCAACTGCAGCCCTGCCGGCCGATGCCTATCAGGTCGCCCTGGGGCTGGACCGGAAGCTGCAAACGGCGAAGACAGATGCCGACCATAAATTGAGCAAGGCGGAGATCGAGCTCATCCTGAGCTGCGGGAAATTTTTCCGGGCGCACCCCTTGCCGGAGTGACGGCAACAATCGCGGACGCCACAATAAGATGAACGACATAGCAGCTCTGACGCAGCGCGTGCGCCCCATGCTGTTGAAGACGTGGGATCCTATCGGCATTGTCGAGGAGCCTCGGGCGCAGGACGAGTACGATTCTTATGCGCCAGCCATCGCCCGGATGCTTGCCGCAGGTGTGAGCGAAGCGGCTCTGGCGAGTCACCTGCTTGCCATCGAGAGAGATCGCATGGGGCTGCGCGGCGATGCGCCGCGCGCCTCGCGGGTGGCGAGGTCGTTGCTGGCTCTCGTGCAGGGCTGAACGAAGCAGTCGTCCTCGGGACGTGATGTTACACCCATTGGGGTGGGCACAGGCGTGCCCAATCGAGACATGGATGAACTGACACGCACCATCGCCGAGCGCGGCGACCTGGCGCATCTGGCGCTGTTCCTGTGGGCGTCGGGGGCGAGCGGGCTGCTGGTGTGGACGCTGCGCGAGCTCGCCGCGGCCAACCGGCGCTTCGAGGACTTCGTGAAGGAAATCGCCGCGCTCAACCGATTGTTCAACCGCAAGGACTGACCCCATGCCCACCAAGACCCAGGCGGTCGAGGTGTTCAGGCAGTTTGCCTGGAACCTCGCCGGGAGCCTCGTTGCGCCCAAAATCCGGCCGCGGCGGCCGCGCCGGCCCCTACGTCCGGCGGCGGAGAAGCGCTGATGCAGCCGATCCCTATCGACGCCGAGGGACGCTTTGCCGGCTATGCCAGCGTCTTCGGCGAGGTCGACGACGGCGGCGACATCGTCATGCCCGGCGCCTTCCGCAAGAGCCTCGGCCTGCGCGGCCGGCACCGCGTCAAAATGCTGTTCCAGCACGACCCGAAGGAGCCGGTGGGCACCTGGGACAAGGTGGTCGAGGACGGCTTCGGCCTGTGGGTCGAGGGCCGGCTGGTGGGCGAGGTGCCGCGCGCCGATGCGCTGCGCCGGCTGATCGCCAGGGGCGCGGTGGATGGCCTCTCCATCGGCTTTCGCACCGTCAAATCCACGCGCGATCCCCGCACCGGCCATCGCCGGCTGTGGGAGATCGATCTGTGGGAAATCTCCATCGTCACCTTCCCGATGATGGATCGCGCCCGGATTGCGCCGGGCACAGCGGGCGGCCGCAAGGCGCGCCTCGACCGGTCGCTCGAGGCGGCCATTTCCGTGTTCAAACACTGAGGATCCCGATGACTGATCTTGCAAGCGGCCTGGAGAACAAGGCCGGCACCGGCGGCGCCGACACCGAGGCGCTGGTCGCCGAGCTGATGGGGGCGTTCGAGGAATACAAGCGCACCAATGAGGGGCGCCTGGGCGAACTCGAGCGCCGCGGCGCCGCCGATGCGCTGACGGAGGAGAAGCTCGGCCGCCTGAACCAGGTGCTCGACGGCGCCAAGGCGGCCATCGACCGCGCCAATCTGGAGCGGGCGCGGCCGCGGCTCGAAGCCCGCGGGCCCGCCCGCTTCGGTGCCGGCGACAAGTACAAGGATGCGTTCGCCGCCTACGTGAAGCGCGGTGAGGAGAAGGCGCTGTCGGTGGGCAGCAATGCCGATGGCGGCTACCTCGTGCCGGTCGAGACCGACACCGAGATCACCCGGCTGATGACGGCGATCTCGCCGATCCGCTCGCTCGCCAGCGTGCGCAAGGTGTCGAGCGCGACTTACAAGAAGCCGGTGACCACCGCCGGCCTCGCCACCGGCTGGGTGGCTGAGACCGCGAGCCGGCCGCAGACCGACAGCCAGACCATCGATGCGCTGAACTTCCCCACCGCCGAGCTCTACGCCATGCCGGCGGCCACGGCGCAGTTCCTCGACGATGCGGCAGTCGATGTCGGCCAGTGGATCGCCGACGAGGTGAATGCGGCGTTCGCGCAGCAGGAGGGCACGGCGTTCGTCAACGGCAACGGCACCAACAAGCCCAAGGGCTTTCTCGCCGAGACCACTGTGGCCGAGGCGAGCTGGACCTGGGGCAAGCTCGGCTATGTGACCACCGGCGTCAGCGGCGCCCTGCCGGCGAGCGACCAGTCCGACGTGCTGATCGACCTCGTCTATGCGCTGAAGGCAGGCTACCGGCAGAATGCGAGCTTCGTCATGAACCGCAAGACGCAGGCGGTGCTGCGCAAACTCAAGGACGATGCCGGCAATTACCTGTGGCAGCCGGCGGCGAGCGCCGACGGCAAGGCAACGCTGATGGGCTTCCCGCTGGTCGAAGCCGAGGACATGCCCGACATCGCCGCCAATTCGCTGTCGATCGCCTTCGGCGATTTCCGCCGCGGCTACCTGGTGGTCGACCGCACCGGCGTCAACGTGCTGCGCGACCCCTACAGCGCCAAGCCCTACGTGCTGTTCTACACCACCAAACGCGTCGGCGGCGGCGTGCAGGACTACGACGCGATCAAGCTGCTGAAATTCGGCACGGCATAGCCGTTTGCCGGAGGCCCGGCGCGCCTGCCCCTCCCTCGGGCGCGCCGGGCAATCGTGAATGGTGAATGGTGAATGGACGGGTGACCGAGAGCACCTGCCGGCCGCTGCGTTTCCATTCACCATTCACCATTTGCCATTCACCCCGCCAACTTCCGGATGTGATCCATGACTTCAACCCTCATCGCCGG
>JAEWCE010000110.1 GCA_023390785.1 Pseudomonadota bacterium | reverse complement strand
GTGCTCAGGAGCTACCGCTTCCGCAAGTATTCGACGCGGTCGAAGGACGAGAACGGCGGCGAGCAGAAAAACGATGGTCTGGCCCGGCTCGTGGTCCATACCCAGGATCCGGAAGCCGCCGAAGCGGCGTTCGCGCGCCGCCAGGCCGTCGCCAACGGCACCTTCTTCGCCCGCGACCTCGTCAATGAGCCGGCCAACGTCCTGGGTCCCGTCGAGTTTGCCGAGCGGGTCCAGGAGTTGTCGCGCTTGGGCGTCGAGGTCGAGATTCTCGATGTCGAGGCGATGACGGAATTGAAGATGAACGCCTTGCTGGCGGTCGGGCAGGGCAGCGTGCGGCCACCGCGGGTCGCAGTGCTGCAATGGAACGGCGCCAAGTCACGCCGCTCCAAGCCGCTGTGCTTCGTGGGCAAGGGCGTCTGTTTCGACACCGGCGGCATTTCCATGAAGCCCGCGCAGGGCATGGAGGACATGAAGGGCGACATGGGCGGCGCCGCCGCGGTCACCGGGCTGATGCATGCGCTGGCGACACGCAAGGCGAAGGTGAACGTTGTCGGCCTCATCGGGCTGGTCGAGAACATGCCGAGCGGCACCGCCATGCGGCCCGGCGACATCGTGCGCGCCGCCTCGGGCGCCAGTATCGAGATCGTCAATACCGATGCCGAGGGCCGGCTCGTGCTCGCCGATGCGCTCTGGTACGCGCAGGAGAAGCTGAAGCCGCGCGCCATCATCGACCTCGCCACCCTCACCGGGGCGATCGGTGTGGCGCTCGGCACGGACCATGCCGGGCTGTTCGCCAACAATGACGAGCTCGCGGCGCAACTGGTCGGGGCGGGGCTTGCAACCGGCGAAAAGCTGTGGCGCATGCCGATGGGGCCCGCCTACGACAAGATCATCGACAGCCGCTTCGCCGATGTGAAGAACTCCGGCGGCAGGCCCGCCGGCGCGATCACCGCGGCACAGTTCCTTGCTCGCTTCGTCGGCGATGTACCATGGGCGCATCTCGACATCGCGGGCGTGAGCCTCGGCCCCCCGCACAGCGAAACGAACACTTCCTGGGCGCCCGGCTTCGGCGTGGCGCTGCTCGACCGCTACGTGCGGGACGTGCTCGAGGCGCGCGCGCCATGATCATGAACCACCTGAACCTGACCGTCAGTGACGTCGCCGCGGCCAAGGCGTTCCTCGAGACCTATTTTGGTCTCGTCGACATCGGCGGCGGCAACACCAACCGCGCCTTCCTGCGCGACGACCGCTGGCTGGTGCTGTCGATGTTCAAGGGCAAGGACGCCACCTATCCCGGCAGCTTCCACATCGGCTTCGGGCAAAGCAGCGACGCCGCTGTCGACGCCCTCAATGCCCGGCTGCGCGCCGATGGCTTCGACGTCGCTCTGCCAGCCCGCTCGCACGCCTATACCTTCTATGTGAAGGCGCCGGGGGGCTTCACCGTCGAGGTGATGCACTGACCGAAATCTTGTTCTACCATCTCGAGACCCAACCGCTGGAGCGGGTGCTGCCGGTGTTGCTCGAGCGCTCGCTGGAGCGCGGCTGGCATGCGGTGGTGGAAACCTCGAGCCCGGAGCGGGCCGCGGCGCTCGACGCGATGCTGTGGACCTGGCGCGACGACAGCTTCCTGCCGCATGCGATCGCGGGCGAGCCGACCGACGCCGACCAGCCGGTGCTGATCACCACCGATAGCGGCAACGGCAACGCGGCGCAGGTGCGCTTCTTCGTCGACCGCGCCGTGCCGCAATCCGGCGACGGCTATGCCCGCATCGTCTACATGTTCTCGGGGCACGATCCCGATGCCGTGGCGGAAGCGCGCGAGGCCTGGAAGGCGCTGCGCGAGGGCAACGAACTCACCTACTGGCAGCAGGACGAGGCCGGTCGCTGGGTGAAGAAGGGATAGCGTCGGCGCCTTGCAACCGGCGACCGCGGCCTACCAGCCGCCTCCACCGCCACCGCCGCCGCCACCACCGGATCCGCCTCCACCCGAGAAACCGGAGCCGCTGGAGGAGGAGGGCTGGGCGGCGACCATGGCGGCCGACATGCCCGACGCCATGGAGGACACCGCGTTGGAAAAGCCGCGCGAGCCCGAGGACCAGTCGCCGCCGGTGTACCAGAGCGGCGAATAGCTGCCGCCGGTCGCGTCGGCGACGGCGTTACGGGCGAGGTCGGCTTCGAAGCGCTGCGACCACAGCTTTTCAACCCCGAGCGCAATGGCGAAGGGCAGGATGGCCTCGAAGCGCTTGATGGTCATCGGCGGCTCGCCCTTGTCGACGTAGTTGAGGCGATTGGCCTCCGCCGTCTGCAGGTACATCTTGAAGCCTTCGATCTGGTCCATCAGCTTGCGGCCGGCCACGGTGGGGGCGCGCATCAGGAAGGCGAAGACGATCTCTATGATGACGATCGAGGCGGCGCCGACGAGACCGAGATCGAGACGGATGCCGGAGGCGAAGCTCAGGGCCGAGCCGGCGACGTTGAAGCCGATGATGCCGATCCAGACGATCATGATCAGCTTGCCCACGACGCTGCCGCCGCCGGTACCGCGGAACACGCCGAGCAGCACGGCCAGCACGATGGCGACGATGACGGCGACAATGAGCATGCCGAAATCGAGCACATCGAGCCAGACCAGGCCGAGCAGCAGCAGCGCCGACAGCGCGACGCCGAGCAGGGTGTATCCGACATTGTTCTTGAAATAGGTCTCGCCGCTTGCGCCCTTGATCGCGGCGACCAGCGCCGAGCGGCGGGTGTTGAGCGCCGGGCCGTCGGTCTTGTCGATGGTGACGCTGCCACGGGACTTGATGAAGTCGTAGATGCCGCCCTCGCCCAGCGGCAGCGTAGCGGCGGGCGAAGCGTCGGTCGCGGAGATGGTGGTCGACTTGCCGGTCTTGTCGATGGTGACGAGGCCCTTGACGCCGAGATCGAAGATCGAGGCGGTGAGCGCCGTCCAGCCATTCTGCTTGAAGCCCATCCCGGAAATGTAGTGGACCTGCGCGGGATCGAGGTCCGCCGGCGGATGAAACAGCGGGATGATGGTGCCCTTCCTGGGGTCGCGGCCGACCGCGTTCCAGGCCCAAAGATTGTAGCCGAGGACAATGAGCGCGGCGAGCAGCGGGAACACCAGCTCGCGGTGGTCGGAGAGCCAGTTGCCGGCGAGGCCGAGGCCCTGCGGCTCGACCAGAATGCCCTTCTGGAACTGAACGGCGACGCTCATGCCCTCGCCGGCGCGCAGCTCGCGCTGCGCGACGAAGCTGGCGGTGTTGCCGCCACCGGTCGTGGCGGTCACCGCCTTTTCCGGCGAGCCGGCGACACCCGTGTAGCCGACCACGTCGGATATCCTGGCGCCCGCGGGCAGGGTGATCTCGGCAGTGGCCTTGAGGATGGGGAAGGCCCAGTAATTGCCGGTGGCGTTCCAGAACAGCTCGTCATGGTCGGCAAAGAAGCGACCCATGCGGCTCATGGTGTAGTGGATCTGGTAGGTGTGGGGGCCGTAGTCGAGATAGGTGTCGGCGTCGCCGATCTTGATGCGTTTGAAGCCAGCGCCCAGCCCTTCGATCGAATAGGGCTCCTGCTGGCCGTCGCGGAACACCGACCGGATGCTGAGGTCGGAGCGCTGGCGCGATTTGTCGGGATTGATCAGCTGGGTCGGGATGTCGCGGTAGATGCCGTGGCGGATCTGGTCGCCCTCGGAGTTGACCGTGATGGTCTCGACCACGTCGACGGTGCCATCCGTCGTCATGGTCACCTTGCTGTCGAAGGACTGGATCGCCTCGGCGGACAGAGCGGGGAGGGCGGTTACAACCAGCACCATGAGCACGACGGACAGCCGGCGCGTGATGGCAGGAACAAAATCAGCAATCCAGCGTGCTTCGAGGATCAAACCCATGGATCGTGCTCCGTGGCGACACCGCACTCGATTCCCGCCTGCGCGGGAATGACGATGTGGGTGGTTGGTGGCTGTCGCGACGTTAGAACTTCACCGTCGGCACGGCGCGGTCGGCAGGATTGTCGATCTCGAAGAACTGCACTTTCTCGAAATGGAAGATGTTGGCGAGGATGTTGGAGGGGAACGATTCGACCGCGGTGTTCAGGTCGCGGGCAGTGCCGTTGTAGTAGCGGCGGGAGAGCTGGATTTCGTTCTCGGTGTTGCTGAGCTCGCCCTGGAACTGCAGGAAGTTCTGGCTGGCCTTGAGGTCGGGATAAGCTTCGGCCACTGCCATCAGCTTGCCCAGCGCCTGCGACAGGATGCCTTCGGCCTGGGCGCGCTGCTCGGGGGTGCCGTTCCGCGCCGCGATGGCGCTGGTGCGGGCGGCGGTGACCGCTTCGAGGGTTTCCCGCTCGTGCGCCATGTAGCCCTTCACCGATTCCAGCAGGTTGGGGATGAGGTCGGCGCGGCGCTTGAGCTGCACGTCGATGCCCGACCAGCCCTCCTGGGTCAGCTGGCGCTGCCGGACGAGGTTGTTGTAGGCGATGACGCCGTAGCCGAGCACGACCACGACGATGACGAGAATGACCCAGCCGATCATGAAACCCTCCTGAGGCGCGCCCCTCGCGCCGTGCAATGCCGGACATTGGCACCGGCGACCGGGGGCTGCAACTGACCCGACTCCGCTGAATGGTGGATGAACGGGAGCGCCTTCAGCGCGTAACCAAATGATGGTTATCTCAATAGGATGTGCTGAGATTAGCTTGTGGTAAGTTAAATACGCCGGTCCCAGGCTAGCCGGGCTCGAATCCCGGTGGCGCCAGCTCGAAATGCTCGAACTCGAAGCCGGGCGCGACGGTGCATCCGACCAGCGTCCAATCGCCGAGCGATTGCGCCGACTGCCAGGCACCGCGCGGCACGACGCCCTGCGGGCGCTGGCCGGCGGCGAGGTCGTTCCCGAGGGTGAGGGTGCTCCTGCCCACCCGCAATTGCAGCGGCGCGCCGGCGTACCAGTGCCACACCTCGGCGCTGTCAACGCGGTGCCAGGCGGAGCGGTCGCCGGCCTCGAGCAGATAGTAGATCAGCGTCGAGTGGGCGCGGCCACCGGGAACGTCGTCGCGGAAGGTCTGCTTGTACCAGCCGCCTTCGGGATGCCGTTCGAGCTCGAGCAGGGCGATGATCTCGGCGGCGGTCATGCGCGCTCCGCCTCCTCGAGCTCGGCGCTGAGCGTCAGCCAGCGCTCCTCGGTCGCGGCGATGTCGGCGGCAAAGCGCGCCTTGTCCTTGCCGAGCAGGGCGATGCGCTCGGGGGCGCCGTCATAGGTGCGTGGATTGCCCAGGATCGCCTCGACCTTTTCGAGCTCGGCGCGGAGCCGACCGAGCTTCTGCTCGGCCTCCTTGATCGACTTGCGCAGCGGCGCTACCTCGGCCCGCCGCGCTGCCGCGTCCTGCCGTGCCGCCTTGCGGTCTATGGCGACGGCCATCTGCGGCGCGGCGGTCTTGACCGGACGATCCTTGCCGCTCGTCAGCATGCGCTGGTAGCTGTCGAGGTCTTCGTCGAATTCCTCGATCGTGCCGTTCTGGGCGATCCACAGCTTGTCGACCGTCGCCTCGATCAGGTGGCGGTCGTGGCTGATGATCAGCACGGCCCCGGTGAATTCGTTGAGCGCCTCGACCAGCGCGTCGCGGCTGTCGATGTCGAGATGGTTGGTCGGCTCGTCGAGGATGAGCATGCCGGGTCCGGCGAAGGTGATGAGCCCCAGCAGCAGCCGTGCGCGCTCCCCGCCCGAGAGGTTCTTGACCAGCGTGTCCATGCGCGAGGTGGTGAGGCCCATCTGCGCCACGCGGCTGCGGCGCCTGGCTTCGCTGTCGTACGGCATCAGCGAGGCGACGTGCTCGAGCGGCGTCTGCTCGGGCTTCAGCTTGTCCATCTGGTGCTGGGCGAAATAGGCGATCTCCAGCCCCTTGCCCTTGCGCATCTGGCCGCCCATCGGCTTCAGGTCGCCGGCCAGCAGCTTGGCGAAGGTCGACTTGCCGTTGCCGTTGACGCCGACGAGCGCGATGCGGTCGTCGGGATCGATGCGGTTGGTGATGTGGCGCAGCACCACGTGGTCGCCATAGCCTGCCGACACATCCTCGAACGTGAGCATCGGCGAGGCCAGCGCTTTCTTGGGGTTCTGGAAGGTGAAGGGCGCCGCATATTCGTCGAACAGCGCCGCCGGCGGCTTCAGCCTGGCGATCATCTTCAGCCGCGCCTGCGCCTGCCGCGCTTTGCTCGCCTTGTAGCGGAAGCGGTCGACATAGGCCTGCATGTGCGCGATCTGCTCGAGCGTTTTCTCGCGAGCCTTGTTGTTGAGCTCCATCTGCATGCGGCGGGTGTCTTCGAACGTGTCGTAGCCGCCGGAGTAGAGGGTGAGCCTGCCGCGCTCGAGATGCACGATCGAGCTCACGGCCTTGTTCAGCAGGTCGCGGTCGTGGCTGATCATGAACACGGTGTAGGGATAGGTGGCGAGGTACTTCTCGAGCCACAGCGTGCCTTCGAGGTCGAGATAGTTGGTCGGCTCATCGAGCAGCAGCAGGTCGGGCTGGCTGAAGAGAACGCCGGCAAGCGCCACGCGCATGCGCCAGCCGCCGCTCAACTCGCTGGTCGGGCCGAGCTGCCGGTCCTGCTCGAAGCCGAGGCCCTTGAGGATGGTGGAGGCGCGCGCCTCGGCGGTGTGCGCGTCGATGTCGGCGAGCCGGGTGTGGATCTCGGCGATGCGGTGCGCGTCGGTGGCGGTCTCGGCCTCCGACATCAGGCGGGCGCGCTCGGTGTCGGCGGCCATCACCGTTTCGAGCACGCTGAGCTCGGTGGCCGGCGCTTCCTGCGCCACCGCCCCGATGCGGGCCCGCTTGTTGACCTCGATCGAGCCGGCATCGACGCTGATCTGCCCCAGGATCAGCCGGAACAGGGTGGTCTTGCCCGAGCCGTTCTTGCCCACGAACCCGGCCTTGGCCCCATCGGGCAGCACCAGGGACGCGCCCTCGAACAGAGGCCGCCCCTGGATGCGGTAGGTGAGGTCGGTGATGGTGAGCATGGTGGGCGGTCACATAAGGATTTGCGGGAGTCTTGGCAACCTGACGGTCTTGCCTCCGTCACGCCCCTTGGCTAAAAGGCGCGACCTTTTCAGCCACTTTCAGGGACTTCTCATGGCTCTCGAGCGCACCTTCTC
>JAEWCE010000332.1 GCA_023390785.1 Pseudomonadota bacterium | reverse complement strand
CGCTCGATGCGCCGGCCGGTCCGGCGCAGGATTCCCTCGGGGGCACCGACGGCGACACCGATGCCAAGGTCGCGGCCGCTACCGCTTCGGTCAACCGGATGATGGATGAGTCGCGCCTCGCGCTCGCGGCGCTCTCCGACGAGACGACGAGCAAGACCGACAAGATCCTCGGCACGCTCGCGACCATCGGCATCAAGCCCAGGCTCCCCGATGACGGTGGCGCCGAAGGCGGCCCCCTGCTTCCGCCGGTGGACGGCGCCGACGGGACGTCGCTGATCGACGACGCCAACGACATCGCCGCCGCGCTCGACCGCTTCAAGGTCGCGCGCGACGCCGCCGCCGTCGCCCCGGTGCACAAGCCGCTGACCAGCTACACCCGCGTGAGTTCGATCTTCGGCAACCGCAAGGACCCGTTCACCGGCCGCCTTGCCTTCCATTCCGGCATCGACTTCGCCGCACCGCGGGGCAGCACGGTGATGAGTGCCGGCGCCGGCACGGTCACCTTCGTCGGCCAGATGTCGGGCTACGGCAACGCCATCGAGGTGACGCATGAGGGCGGCATCATCACGCGCTACGGCCACCTCAGCGCCTTCCTCGTCAAGGAAGGCGACACGGTCTCGACTGGCTCGCCCATCGGCCGCGTGGGCTCCACCGGCCGCTCCACCGGCCCGCACCTGCATTTCGAGGTCAGGCGGGCCGACAATGCCGTCGATCCGGCGCGCTATCTCAACGCCGGCAAGGTGCTGCAGAAGATCGTCGCCGGCTGACCGGCGACCGGCCTAGTCGATATCCTTGACGGTATCGGCGTAGCCGGCGACACGCGCCGCGAGCGAGGCTTCCATGAACGGGTCGAGGTCGCCGTCGAGCACGGCACTGGTGTTGGACGTCTCGTGCCCGGTGCGCAAATCCTTCACCATCTGGTAGGGCTGCAGGACGTAGCTGCGGATCTGGTGGCCCCAGCCGATCTCGGTCTTGGATGCCGCCTCGGCATTGGCCGCCGCCTCGCGCTTTTCCAGTTCCTGCTCGTAGAGCCGCGCCTTCAGCATCTGCATGGCGGTGGCGCGGTTCTTGTGCTGGCTGCGCTCCTGCTGGCAGGCGACGACGATGCCGGTCGGCACGTGGGTGATGCGGATGGCCGAATCCGTGGTGTTGACGTGCTGCCCGCCGGCGCCCGACGAGCGGTAGGTATCGACCTTGAGGTCGGACTCGTTGATCTCGATGTTGATCGAGTCATCGACCACCGGATAGACCCAGGCCGACGAAAAGCTGGTGTGCCGGCGCGCCGCGCTGTCATAAGGCGAAATCCGCACCAGCCGGTGCACGCCGGCTTCGGTCTTCAGCCAGCCATAGGCGTTGTGGCCCTTGATCTGGATGGTCGCGGACTTGATCCCCGCCTCTTCGCCGGGGTGGATTTCCATGGTGTCGACCTTGAACTTCCGCCGCTCGGCCCAGCGCGTGTACATGCGCAGTAGCATGCTGGCCCAGTCCTGGCTCTCGGTGCCGCCGGCGCCGGCGTGGATTTCGAGATAGCAATCGTTGTGGTCGGCTTCGCCGTTGAGCAGTGTTTCGACCTGCAGCCGCGCCGCAGTTTCCTGCAGCGCCTCGATGGCGCTCTCCGCCTCCTTGACGACCGCCGCGTCGCCCTCGGCCTCACCGAGCTCGATCAGTTCGATATTGTCGCTGAGCTGCTGGGCGAACGATTTTACCGCGCCCACCTGCGCGTCGAGTTCGTCGCGCTGGCGCATGATGTCGCGCGCCTTGTCGGGATCGTTCCAGAAATCGGGCGATTCCGTGCGGGCGTTCAGGTCATCGAGCCGGGCCTGTGCAGTATCCCAGTCAAAGATGCCTCCTCAGCAGGCTCAGCACCTGCTCGATTTCGGCGACGGCTTTTTCGGTCTCGGCACGCATGGGGGAACTCTTGGATTGACCGGGCCCATGTAGTCGAGCCCGCCGCCTCGATCAACCCGTTGCCTTCCGAGCCTTCTTCAGCGCCATGTCGCGCTTCAGTCGGGAGACTCGGTCGAGGAAGAAGATGCCCTGCATCTGTTCGATCTCGTGCAGCGCCACGCGGGCTGCGAACCCCTCGAAGCGCCGCTGCGCCGTCGTCCCCGCCGCATCCATGAAGGCGAGATCGGCCCAGACCGGGCGCGCAATCTCGACGCGCACGCCGGGGAGCGATACCGAGCCTTCCTCGCCCTTCTCGTGCAGATCGGCGACCGCCAGGACGCGGGGATTGAACAGCAGCCGCCGTTGCTGCGCCGCCCCCTCATCGCTGATCACCACCACCGGGGCGACGTCGCCCAGATGCACGGCGGCGAGGCCATAGGCGTTCGACGATATTGCCGCCGCCAGCAGGCGCTCGCCGATGCCGCGAAGCGCCTCGTCGACGCCGGCACTCAGCGTCGCCGCGGCGTGCAGCCGCGGATCGGGATAGCGGACGAAGTCGCTCAGAACAGGCCACCCCGTCCGAACAGGAAGCCGCGGCCCGAATCGTTGGCGCCGTCCCCGCCGCCATTGTCGATGTTCTGCGGCGGCTGCGGCGCGTCCTCGGGGGCGCCGAAGCCGTCGCCGCTGCCGTCGTCGAGGCCGTTGAAGGCGTTGGAATTGACGCCGATGACCGAAGTCACGAGGTTCGGCCCGGTGCCCGGCTTGAACGCCTCGGCGATCGCGGCGCCGCCGGCCGTGGCTTTCACGCCGGTCTGCGGGTCGATCCAGACCTGCGACATGCCCTGCGGCATGTTGAAAGGGGTCGGCGGCTTGCCCTTGAGCGCGTCCTGCATGAATTCGGTGAACACCGGCACCGCGAGACCGCCGCCCGTCGCCTCCGCCCCCAGCGACTTGGGCTTGTCGAAGCCCAGATAGACGCCGGCCGCGAGCCCGGGGGTGAAGCCGATGAACCACACGTCGCGACTGTCCGACGTGGTGCCGGTCTTGCCCGCCACCGGCCGGTTGAGCCGCTTGGCGTAGGTGCCGGTGCCGCGCTGGACCACCCCCTCCATCATCGAGGTGATCTGGTAAGCCGTCATCGGGTCGAGCACCTGCTGGCGATTGTCGATGATCAGCGGTTCGCTCTGGTGTTGCCAGCTCGTCACGTTGCAGCCGTCGCAGATGCGTTCGTCGTGCTTGTAGATGGTCTTGCCGTAGCGGTCCTGGATGCGGTCGATCAGGGTCGGCACGATCTTTCGCCCGCCATTGGCGATGGTGGCGTAAGCCGCCGTCATCTTCATGTCGGTGGTCTCGCCGGCACCCAGCGCCATCGCCAGCACCGGCGTCAGTTTGTCGTAGATGCCGAACATCTTGGCGTATTCGACGATCAGCGGCATGCCGATGTCCTGCGCCAGCCGCACCGTCATGACGTTGCGGGAAAGCTCGATGCCGCGCCTGAGGGTGCTCGGGCCGAGGAAATCCTTCTCGTAATTGTCCGGCTTCCACACCGAGCCATCGGAATTGACGATCTCGATCGGGGCATCGAGCACCACCGAGGCCGGGGTGTAGCCATTGTCGAGCGCCGCCGAATAGACGATCGGCTTGAACGCCGAGCCGGGCTGCCGCAGCGCCTGGGTGGCGCGGTTGAACTCCGATTCCGAGTACGAAAAGCCGCCGACCATGGCCAGCACGCGGCCGGTGCGCGGGTCCATCGCCACCAGCGCGCCCTCGATCTGCGGCACCTGCTGGATGGCGTAGCTGCCGTCCTTGCCGTCGACCGGTGCCACATAGACCACGTCGCCCGGCTTCAGGGTCGAGAACTTCTTGCCCACCCATTTCGCGTCGGCGGTGCTGATGGTGCCGGTCTTGCGGTCGGGCAGCAGCTTGCCTTCGACGTCGTTGCCGGGCCTGAGCCCGATGCTGTCCTGGTTGCCGTCGGTCGACAGCACCACGGCCAGCGTCCATTCCGGCACGTCGTCGAGCGGCTTCACCGTGGCCACCGCCGGGCCCCAGTCGCCGGAAATGTCGACCGTCGCCACCGGGCCGCGGAAGCCGTGCCGCTGGTCGTAGCTCACCAGCCCGTCCATCAGCGCCTTGCGCGCGTATTCCTGCAGCTTGGGATCGAGCGTGGTGCGCACGCTGAGGCCGCCGCCATAGAGCTGGTCCTCGCCGTAGATGGTCGAGAGCTGCCGGCGCACCTCCTCGGTGAAATACTCGGCCGAATAGAGCTGCGTGCCGGACGAGCGCGGTGTCACGTTGAGCGCCTCGGCCTCGGCCTGGTCGTGCTCGGCCTTCGTGATGTAGCCATTGGCCAGCATCTGGTCGAGCACGTAGTTGCGCCGGTCGATCGCCGCCTGCGGGTGCTTGAACGGGTGGTAGTTGTTCGGCCCCTTCGGCAACCCGGCGATGTAGGCCATCTCGCTGAGGTCGAGCTGGTACAGTGCCTTGTCGAAATAGTTGAGCGCCGCCGCCGCCACGCCGTACGAGTTCAGCCCGAGGAAGATTTCGTTGAGATAGAGCTCGAGGATCTTGTCCTTGGAGAAGGTGCTGTCGATCCTCAGCGCCAGGATGGCTTCCTGGATCTTGCGGTCCCAGGTCTGCTGCGAATTGAGCAGGAAGTTCTTGGCCACCTGCTGGGTGATGGTCGAGCCGCCGCCCTGGATGGAATCGTCGCCATTGGCGCGCGCCAGCAGATTGTCGCGCAGCGCCCGCACCACGCCGTCGATCGAAATGCCGTGGTGGCTGTAGAAATCCTTGTCCTCGGCCGAAATGAAGGCGTGGATGAGCTGCGGCGGGATGGTCTCGATCGGCTGGAACAACCGCCGCTCACGCGCATATTCGGCCAGCAGCGTGCCGTCGGCGGCATGGATGCGCGTCGTCACCGGCGGCTGGTAGTCCTTGAGCACCGTGTAGTCCGGCAGGTCCGACGCGATCTGGTTGAGGTAGATCGCGCCGGCAACGACGCCTGCCAGTGCGCAGAACACGCCGAAGCCGAACAGCCAGCCCAGTATCCGGAACATTAAACCCCTAGCCCGACGACTCGCGGCGCGGGAGGCGCACCCCGAAGTCTTTCGGAAATCATTTCAGAAGGGCGGAAATGTGAACGAAGCCCCGCAACATCTCGCGCTTTAGCCCAGCGGGAGGCCGAAGTCATCTGCACGTCACCCTCCGCTCGCTGCGGTCAGCGGCGCCCCGAGGTCGGAGCCGATGTCCTTGAAATAGCTCTCGACCCCCGCGGCGATGGCGTTCACCACCTTGTTGCGCCAGTCGACGTTCTCGAGGTTGGCGATGTCGGCATTGTTGCTCATGAAGCCCAGCTCGATCAGCATCGAGGGCACGTCCGGCGCCTGCAGCACAAAGAAATCGGCCTGCCGCAGCGGGAAGCGCCGGAGCGCCACCGAGGGCTGCATGGCATTCACGATGTCCTGCGCGGCGAGATAGGATTGCTGCCGCACCTGCCGCCGCATCAGATCGACCAGCATCTCGACCGCCGCCGGCTTGGTATCGGGCTGCACATAGCCGGCGACGATGTCGGCGTGGTTCTCGCCATCGGCCAGCACCTTGTCGAGGATGTCGGTCGCCCGCTCGTCGCGCGTATAGATGCTGGCGCCGCGGATGTCCGCTTCCTGGAAGGTGTCGGCGTGCAGCGAGATGAACAGGTCCGCCTTGTTCTTCCGGGCGAGGTCGACGCGCTCGTTGAGGGTCAGATAGGTGTCGTCGTCGCGCGTCATGGCCACGTCGAACAGCCCGGTGCTGACCAGCAGGTCGCGCAATTGCAGCGCGAAGGCCAGGGTGATGTCCTTCTCGTGCACGCCGCTCGGGGCGCTGGCGCCATTGTCGATGCCGCCATGTCCCGGGTCGATGACGATCAGGGGCCGGCTCCCCGGCGTCGCCGGCACCAGTCT
>JAEWCE010000320.1 GCA_023390785.1 Pseudomonadota bacterium | reverse complement strand
CCATGGCGGAGATGGGGGCCATGGCGGAGATGGCGGCAAGGGCAAGGACAAGGGCCCGGGCAAGGATTGAGCCAGCCGGTTGCTGCGCGGAGTGATCCCTTGCCGCGCTGGACCGCGTTCCGGTTTCTGTTTGCCGGCGGTCTCGCGCTTGCGGCATCGCTCCTGCTGGCGGCAACTCTCAACGGCTGGACCGCACCTCTCGACAATGCCCTGCGCGATGCGCGCTTCCAGCTGAGCACCCGGCCCGCGGCCGGAGATATCGTCTTCGTCGATATCGACAGCGCCAGCCTCAACGCGGTCGGGGTCTGGCCGTGGCCCCGCCGACACTACGCGGAACTGCTCGACCGGCTGATGGTGCTAGGAGCGGACGACGTCGTCTTCGATATCGACTTCAGCACCACATCCAATCCCGCCGACGACAGCGCCTTTGCGGCCTCGCTCGAGGCAGCGGGCGGCTACGCCTATCTTGCGGCCTTCCGCCAGAAGGCACCCGACGGCTCGATCAGCTACAACCTGCCGATCCAGCAATTCAACGCGGCCCAGACCGTGGCGGTGAACGTGGCGCTCGATGCTGCCGGAAAGGTGCGCAGCTACCCCGCGTTGATGGTGATCGCCGGCCGCATCGTGCCCTCCGCCGCTTCGGTGCTGAGCCCGACCAACGCCTCGCTCCCGGCAAGCTTCGACATCGACTACTCGATCAACCCGGCGAGCGTACCGCGCATCCCCGCCGGCGATCTCCTTGCCGGCGTCAAGCCGGCGGTCGATATGGCAGGCAAACGCGTCATCGTCGGTGCCTCGGCGGTGGAACTGCGCGATTTCTTTGTCGCCCCGCGCTATGGCATCGTGCCCGGCGCGCTGGTCCAGGTTCTGGCGGCCGAGACCATCGCGCAGAGACGGGTCATGCCGCCTGTAGGAAGCCTCGCCACCGCGGCGCTGCTGCTGGCCTTCCTGCTGGGCGCAGCCATGCTGCTCGCGCGGGCGAGGACCGGCCTGACGGTGGCAATTGCCATCGCGGCCGTCGTTGCGGTCGAAACCGTGGCGGCCCTGGCGCAGGTCAACGGCACTATTCTCGTCAACACCGTGCCGATCGATCTCGCAGCGACGCTGCTGGCTTTCGGGGCCCTCCTGCGCGAACTGTTCCAGCGCGGCGAGGCCAAGCGAATGGCCCACGCCCGCCTCTCATATCTGGCGCGTCACGATGCGCTCACCGGCGCACTCAACCGCCATAGCCTCGCTGACGAGATCACCGAGCGGCTCGGGCGGCGGGAGGACGTCGCGGTGGTGGCCGTCGACCTACGGCGGCTGCGCGAGGTCAACGAAACGCTGGGATACGGCCGGGGCGATGCCGTCCTGCGGGAGGCCGCATCGCGCCTCAAGCAGATCGAAAACGCCGCGGTCGGCCATCTGGGCGGCGCGACCTTCATGATCGCCATGCCGGCGGGGGATGGTCCCAAATCGTGTGCGACCCGGGTGGTCGGCCTGCTCAACGCCCCATACGATCTCAACGGCCATCGCGTGCTGGTATCTGCTGTCGCCGGGGTTACCGATTCCACCCTTTCGGGCCGCTCGAGCGAACGGCTGCTCGCCAATGCCGACCTGGCGCTGTCGATTGCCAAGCGCCGCCACGGCGCGAGCTTTCAGCTCTTCGATCCGACGCTCGACCAGCGGATCGTAGAGCGCACCGCGCTCGATCTTCGACTCCGAAGTGCAATTTCGAGTCGCGAGATCGCGCTGGCCTTCCAGCCGCAGGTCGATCTGGCGACCGGGCGTGTCGTCGGCGCCGAGGCCCTGGCGCGATGGACCGATGCCGAGCTGGGCTTAGTGTCACCGGCGCAGTTCATTCCGGCGGCCGAAGAAACCGGCCAGATTATCGAGCTCGGCCGGCAGTTGCTGATCGATGCCTGCCTTGCTGCATCGGCCTGGCCCGACAACATGCAGGTGGCCGTCAACGTGTCGCCGGTTCAGTTCCAGCTCAGCGATGTGCTCGCCGATGTCCGGCTTGCGTTGCACCGCTCGGGACTTGCCGCGCGTCGGCTGGTGATCGAAATCACCGAAGGCATCTTCCTTGAAGATCCGGAGGCGATCGCTGCGCGACTGGACACCCTGCGGGCTTCGGGAGTGAGCGTGGCGCTCGATGATTTCGGCACCGGCTATTCCTCGATGGCCTATCTGGCGAGGCTGCCGATCGACAAGATCAAGATCGACCAGAGCTTTGTCCGGCAACTGGAGCACTCGCAGCAGGCCAAGGCGATCGTTCGGGCGATCATGGCCATGGCGCATGCCACCGAGGCCACCATTGTCGCCGAGGGCATCGAAACGCCGTTCCAGGCGAACTGGCTGCGCGAGGCAGGCTGCGACATTGGCCAGGGATACCTCTTCGGCAAGCCGGGGACGGTGCAAAGCCTGGCGAAACTGGCTGCTGCGGCGCCGCTGTCGCCGATGAGCGGAGTCGAGGCGGCAAAGGCCGTCGGCTGGCGATAATCCCGCCTCAGTCGGCCATGGCCGCGCAGCGCAGCTCGAGGCCGACCAGACGCTTCGAGTCGGAGACTTCGAGCAGGGTGAACGCCTGACCGAGATACGTCACCCGCTGGCCCCGGCTCAGGCCGCCGAGATACCCGATGTGGAACAGGATGCGCAGCGAGCCGTCGTCGGCTTCAGCCTGCGTCTTTTCCCAGACCTTGACGCGTTCGCCCAGGGGGATGGTACGCCAGCCCGTATCCTCGCGGCGCTGAATTTTGATGAAACGCTCGACGTCGCCCGGCATCATGCATTCCTGACCAAAAACAGCATCAGCGCGCCGGCGATGAACATCCCGGCGGCGCTCAGGTGCAGTTCGGTATTGCTGAGGGGAATATACGGCAGGAGCTCCCGGTAGGCCGGTAGCGCAAAAGCAACGACCCCAAGCAAAACCAGTGCAAGTCCAGGCGCTTTCATGCCAGAACCTTATGCTGGAAATATTGAAGAAGAACAAATGCCGAGAGAGTCGGTGATGATTTGGAGCTTGGAAGTACTCTGAGCGGAACATTGTCGCAGGGAATGTTGTGCTGCGAATTTGCCAAATCTTCATCATCCTCAGCGGTTTAGGCGAACGTCGTGAGACCCGCGGGCTCGAAATAAGCCGCTCCTTAAGGGTTGGCTGCCAGCATTGCTTGCATGGCCGAACCAGCGGAAAAGACCGGCGACGGCATCGACGCGAAATTGCTTCGCTTCGACCAGAGCGGCGCATTGCTGCGCAAGGTCATGGAGAGCGCCGCCGTCGGCATGGCGCTGGTCGGCGTCGACAAGCGGACCATCTACGTCAACCGCGCCTACGAGACGATGCTGGGCTTCGCTCCCGACGAGCGCCTCGGACGACCCGCCGAGGAGGCGATCTACGCCGAGGACCGCTCGACGGTGATGCTGCATTTCGAGCAGGTGGTGCGCGGTGAACGCGCCGATTTGCGGCTCGAATGCCGGATGAACCACAAGGATGGCCAGCCGCTGTGGGTGCTGATCACCGCCTCGCTGCTGCGCTCGGATACCACCGGTCGGCCCGTTTATGTCATCGTCCAGATCATCAATATCGACCGGCAGAAGCGCGCCGAGGCCGCGCTGGCGGCGAGCGAGAGTCGCTGGAACCATGCGCTGGAATCGGCGGGGCAGGGCGTGTGGGATCACGACGTGCGCCGCGACGACATGTTCTATTCGCGGATGTGGCGGCGCATGCGCGGCATTCCCGACGACGAATACGTCGATCCCGCGCAGGACAAATGGCTGGCCCGGCTGCACCCGGACGACGTGCCGCGCGTGCTGGCCACGGTCAAGAAGCAGGACCACGGCGAGGACGGCTACGACACGCTCGAATACCGCGAGCGCCACCGCGACGGCCACTGGATATGGATCCTGAGCCGCGGCCGGCCGGTGGAGTGGGACGCCGACGGCAATCCGCTGCGCACCATCGGCACCGACACCGACATCACCCGCCTCAAGGCCGCCGAAACCGAGCTGGCCGAGGAGAAGGAACGGCTGCGTGTCACCCTCGATTCGATCGGCGAGGGCGTCATCTCCACCGATGCCGACGAGCGCGTGACCTTCATGAATCCCGTCGCCGAGGCGATGACCGGCTGGATCGCGGCGGAAGCCCTCGGCCGGCCGCTGCAGCAGGTGTTCGTCGCCAAGTCGGAGGCGACCGGTGAGCCGGCCCTGGACCAGGTGGCGGCGTGCCTTGCCTCCGGCGTAACCACCGAGATCGAGGACGACGTGATCCTCGCCTCCCGCGACGGAACCGGCCGCGGCGTCTCCGGTACAGCCGGCCCGGTGCGCACCCAGGACGGGCGCGTGGTTGGCGCGGTGCTGGTGTTCAAGGACATCACCGACACCCAGGAGCAGCAGCGGCTGCTCGCCTATTCCGCCAATCACGACGTACTCACCGGCCTGCCCAACCGCGCCGCCTTCTCCCGCCGGCTGGCGGACGCCATGCGGCAGGCGGGCACGGACGGGCAACCCGCCTCGCTCTGCTTCATCGATCTCGACCGCTTCAAGCCGGTCAACGACACTGCCGGACACGCCGCCGGCGATGCGCTGCTGCAGAAGGTGGCGCAGGCGATCCGGCGCTGCTGCCGCGCCAATGATTTCGCCGCCCGTCTCGGCGGCGACGAGTTCGTGCTGCTGCTCTCGGACTGCTCACTGCTCAACGCCAGGCGTGTGGGCCGCAAGCTGGTCGATGCGATCGCCGGCATCGACTTCACCTGGAATGGCACGTCGTACCGGATCGG
>JAEWCE010000288.1 GCA_023390785.1 Pseudomonadota bacterium | reverse complement strand
CCGGGCCGGCCACGCTACCCCCCCCCCGGCGCGGGGAGGGCGGCGCGCTTGCCCTGACATGGTCAGGGCTTAGCAAGCCCGGTGGGGGGAGCCGCACACCGGTACCGGGCCGTTCGCCCCCCACCCTAGCTTCGCTAGGTCGCTGTCGCTCCGAGCTACGCTACCCTCCCCGCAAGGGGGAGGGGAAGCCGAGCGATCACCCCCCGCTCCTATTGTCCACCCATCACGCCGATATAGTCGCTGACCCAGCGGCTATAGGGGATGCACTGGTTGTCCTGGCTGGCGCATTGCTGCGTCGGGGTTTTCCAGAAGGCGATCTTGTCGAAATTGTCGAAGCCGTTGGTGGCGCAGCCGGTGTCGGTGAGCAGCTCGCTCGCCTTGCACGCGGCGGGCACGACCGGGACCGAGCCGAACCAGGCGGCGACGTCGCCCTGCACCTTGGGCTGGATCGAGTGCTCGAGCCACAGATAGGCGCAGTTGGGATGCGCGGCGTCGGCCGCGAGCATCGTCGTATCAGCCCAGCCGGTGGCGCCTTCGGCCGGGATGGTCGAGGCGATCGGCGCGCCGGCAGCGACCAGCGTGTTCACCTGGTACGGCCACGAGCCGGAGGCGACCACGCCCTCGGTCTTGAAGTCATCGGTCTGCACCGTGGCGTCGTGCCAGTAACGGCCGACGAGGGCGCGCTGCCCCTTCAGCAGGTTGATCACTGCGGCGTATTGCGCTTCGTTGAGCTCGTACGGGTCCTTGATGCCGAGCGAGGGGTCCTTGCTCTTGAGGTAGAGCGCCGCGTCGGCAATGTAGATCGGGCCGTCATAGGCCTGCACTCGGCCCTCGTTCGACTTGCCGTCGGGCAGATCCTGCTTTTCGAACACCACGCTCCAGCTCGTCGGCGCTGTCTTGAACACGTTGGTGTTGTACATCAGCACGTTCGGTCCCCACTGATACGGGACGCCGTAGTGCTTGCCGTCGACGGTGAACCAGGCGCCGTCCTTGAGCCGCTCGTCGACCGTGTTCCAGCTCGGGATAAGGTCGGTGTTCACCGGCACGACCTTCTTGCCGGCAACCAGGCGAAGCGAGGCGTCGCCGGAGGCGGTGACGAGGTCGAAGCCGCCCTGGTTCATCAGCGTCACCATCTCATCCGAGGTGGCGGCGGTCTTGACCGAGACCTTGCAGCCGGTCTGCGTTTCGAAATCGGTGACCCAATCGTAGGCCTTGTCGCTGTCGCCGCGCTCGATGTAGCCGACCCAGGCGACGATGTTCACCGCCCCCTCGCCCGGCCCGATCTTGGTCGGCATCTCCTGCGCCAGCGCCAGCGTGTTCATCGACATGAGCGCCACGAGCGCCACGCCGGTCCTCAAGATGGATGTCATGGTGTCCTCCCTGCTCGGGAGCACGCCGATCCCCCCGGCGAGGCTCCCCTGATCGGGAGCCTATAACGGGCGTTAACAATCGCAAATTCATTCGAGCGAGGGGGATTATCGGAAAAATCGATAGCTGCGCGATGGGAGGACCCTACCCCCGCCGTGCGGCGACCTGGGCCTGGGCGATACCGATGAAGTCGCGGGCGGCTTGCGGGGCGGGCGAGCCACGGCGCCAGACCATGCCGACCTGCACCACCGGCAGCGCGCCGGAGACGTCGCGGCTCTCGATGCGGTCACCTTCGAGCGACCACGGCCGGTAGACGAGATCGGGCAACAGCGCGATGCCGGCGCCGGTGGCAACGAGGCTGCGCACCGCCTCGACCGAGCGGGTACGGAAGGCGACATTGAGCCGGGTGCCGAGCGCCGATAGCAGCTTGCCCGTGTTCTCCTCGGTCTCGTCGACCGTCAGCATGATCAGCGGCTCGGCCGCGATATCGCCGAGTTCGATCGAATCCGCCGCCGCCAGCCGGTGCCCGAGCGGCAGCCACAGCCGGTAGGGCGAGGTCTCGAAGATCTCGGCCTGCAGCGCGTTGCGGTCGCGCAGATTGGAAATGACCATCACCGCCACGTCGAGCTCACCGCCGATCAGCAGGTGCTCGAGATAGTCGCCATTGTCCTCGATCGCCGAGACGGCGCCGCCCGGATAGGCGCGGCGGAAGCGCGCCAGGAGGTCGCTCAGCACATAGCCGGCGACCAGCGACGTGACGCCGAGCGGCAAATGGCTCGGCGCAGCGGCGGGCTCGGCGGCAGCAAAGCTCCGCCGCGCGTCCTGTACGTCGCCCAGGATGCGGGTGGCGTGACGGTAGAACTGATGCCCCTTGTGCGTGATGGTGAGGCCGCGCCGGTGCCGCTCGAACAGGCTGACGCCGAGATCGGTCTCCAGCTCCTTGACGGCGTCGGTTACCGCCGACTGGCTGATGGAAAGGCTCTGCGCCGCGCGCGAAACGCTGCCCTCCTCCGCCACCGCGATGAAATACTGGAGCTGCCGGAGGGTGAAGGCCATGCGCGGATAATGCATTGCCGGCCGGCATTTGGAAGCCTCGACGCGCCGGTACGGACTGGCTAGGGTCGAGGACGGGACGCCCCCCAGGCACAACGGACGAGCGACGACTTTGGCGATCAAGGCCGCGATCTATCACCTGACGCACTACAAATATGACCGCCCGGTTCTGCTGGCTCCGCAGATCATCCGCCTGAAGCCGGCGCCGCATTCCAGGACCAGAGTGCTGAGCCACTCGCTCAGGGTGTTTCCCGCCGAACACTTCGTCAACCTGCAGCAGGATCCTTACGGCAACTGGCTGAGCCGGCATGTGTTTCCCGAGCCGGTGAACGAGCTCCGGATCGAGGTTGACCTCGTCGCCGACATGACGGTGTACAACCCGTTCGACTTCTTCGTCGAAGAGAGCGCCGAGACCTGGCCGTTCGAATATCCGGAGGCGCTGCGGGAGGACCTGTCGATCTATATGCGGCCACAACCGGCAGGGCCGCTGCTGGCGGAGTTCCTCAAGGCCGTCGACCGCACGCCGCGCAACACCGTCACCTTCGTCACCGAGCTCAATGCGCTGGTGCAGCGCTCCGTCGGATACATCGTCCGGCTTGAGACCGGCGTGTTCGAGCCGGAGGAGACGCTGGCGCGGGCGCAGGGCTCGTGCCGCGACAGCGGCTGGCTGCTGGTCGAGGCGCTGCGGCACCTGGGCTTCGCCGCGCGCTTCGTGTCCGGCTATCTGATCCAGCTCAAGCCCGACCTGGTGTCGCTCGACGGGCCGCCCGGTACCGACCACGATTTCACCGATTTGCACGCCTGGTGCGAGGTGTACCTGCCCGGTGCCGGCTGGATCGGGCTCGACCCGACCTCGGGCCTGCTGACCGGCGAGAGCCACATCCCGCTCGCCGCAACGCCGCACTATCGCAACGCCGCGCCGATTTCGGGCGCCTTCTCCGCCGTAGGCCCGGTGCACACCGACTTCGCCTTCGACATGAAGGTCAGCCGCATCGCTGAGCACCCCCGCATCACCAAACCGTTTTCCGACGAAAGCTGGAGCCGGCTCAATGCGTTAGGCCGGCATGTCGATTCAGTGCTGGAAGCGAACGATGTTCGTCTCACCATGGGCGGCGAGCCGACCTTCGTCTCCATCGACGATTTCGAAAGCGGCGAGTGGAACGCCGATGCAGTCGGTCCCACGAAGCGCGCCCGCGCCGACACGCTGATCCGCCGGCTGCGCCAAGCCATCGCGCCGGGCGGCTTCCTGCACTATGGCCAGGGCAAATGGTATCCTGGTGAGTCGCTGCCACGCTGGACCTTCTCGCTGTTCTGGCGGCGCGACGGCCAGCCCATCTGGCGCGACGACAGGCTGGTTGCCAGGGAAGCCGAGAAAACTGCTGCAACCGATTCCACCGCCTCGCAATTCCTGCACCGCTTCGCCGAGCATCTCGGCCTCGGCGGCGACACCGTCGATGCCGCCTACGAGGACCCGGGCGAGTGGCTGCTGAAGGAGGCGCGGCTGCCCGCCAATGTCGACCCGTCGAACTCCGAGCTCGCCGATGCCGAGGCGCGCGCCCGCATGGCGGCGGTGTTCGATCGCGGCCTTGACCGCCCCACCGGCTATGTGCTGCCGGTGCAGCGCTGGAACGCCATCGCAGCGCAGAGCCGCTGGGTCAGCGAGAGATGGCGCACCCGCCGCGGCAAGCTGTTCCTCACCCCGGGCGACTCGCCGGTGGGGTATCGCCTGCCGCTGAGTTCGCTGAAGCACCTGGCGCCGACCGCCTATCCGCATGTCATGCCGCGCGATCCGCTGCAGCCGGTGGGCGAGCTGCCGCCGGCCGACGCGATGCTGCGCGCCCGCGAGCAGCCGACGGCGTCGTTCACCGCCGATGCCGGCGGCCAGCAGGAGCGCACCGAGCAGGTGCTGTCCGAGATCGAGGGCAGCGTGCGCACCGCGGTGGCGGTGGAGGTGCGCGACGGACATCTATGCGTGTTCCTGCCGCCGGTAGCCGAGCTCGAGGATTATCTCGAACTGGTCGCCGCCGCCGAGGCGTCGGCGGCCTCGCTCGGCCTGCCGGTGCAGATCGAAGGCTATCCGCCACCGTTCGATCCGCGCCTCAACGTCATCCGCGTCGCGCCCGACCCCGGCGTCATCGAGGTCAACGTCCACCCCGCAGCCAGTTGGGACGAAGCGGTCAGGACCACCACCATTGTCTATGAGCAGGCACGGCAGAGCCGGCTTGGCGCCGACAAGTTCATGATCGACGGCAAGCATGTGGGCACCGGCGGCGGCAACCACGTGGTGATCGGCGGGGCCACGCCGGCGGATTCCCCGTTCCTCAGGCGCCCCGATCTGCTGAAATCGCTGGTGCTGCACTGGCAGCACCACCCCGCGCTGAGCTACCTGTTCTCCGGCCTGTTCATCGGCCCGACGAGCCAGGCGCCGCGCATCGACGAGGCCCGGCACGACAGTCTCTACGAGCTCGAGATCGCGCTGCGCCAGGTGCCCGCGCCGAGCGCCGGAACGCCCCCGGCCCCGTGGCTGGTCGACCGGCTGTTCCGCAACCTCCTGGTCGACGTCACCGGCAATACGCACCGCTCGGAAATCTGCATCGACAAGCTCTATTCGCCCGACGGCCCCACCGGCCGTCTCGGCCTCGTCGAGTTCCGCGGCTTCGAGATGCCACCCGATGCCCGCATGAACCTGGCCCAGCAAGTGCTGGTGCGGGCGCTGATCGCGCGCTTCTGGACGGCACCGCTCGAGGGCCGCTTCATCCGCTGGGGCACCACGCTGCATGACCGCTTCATGCTGCCGCATTTCGTCTGGCAGGACTTCCTCGACGTGCTGGCCGATCTGCGCACACACGGCTTCGACCTCGACCCCGACTGGTTTGCGGCGCAGCTCGAATTCCGCTTCCCGTTCTGCGGCGAGGTCGAGTACGAGGGCATGGTGCTGACCCTCAACCAGGCGCTGGAGCCCTGGCACGTAATGGGCGAGCAGGGCGCCATTGGCGGCACCGTGCGCTTCGTCGACAGCTCCGTGGAGCGGCTGCAGGTCAAGCTGACCGGCCCCGATCCCGAGCGCTACATCGTCACCTGCAACGGCCGGCGCGTGCCGCTGACCCGCACCGGGACCGCCGGCACCACGGTAGCCGGCGTTCGCTTCAAGGCGTGGCAGCCGCCGACCGGCATGCATCCGGTGCTGCCGGTCAACGCGCCGCTGACCTTCGACCTCTACGACACCTGGACCGGGCGGGCGATCGGCGGCTGCGTCTATCACACGGCCCATCCCGGCGGACGCAACTACGAAACCTTCCCGGTCAACGGCAACGAGGCCGAGGCGCGACGGCTGGCGCGCTTCGTCGCCGGCGGGCACACCCCTGGCGCCTATTCACCACCGCCCGAGGAAATCCCCGGCGAATTCCCGCTCACGCTCGATTTGCGGCGGCCGATCCACTAGAGCAAGTCGGCAATGGACAAGCGGACTCAGCGTCAGGTTCCGAAACGGCCCGGGGAGTCCGGGCTGCTCGGCGACTATCGGCTGCTGCCGGGCATCCCCGACGAGATGATCGACGCAACGGGCAATGTGCGGCCGGGCTGGGCGCAATTGCTCGCCGGTTTCGACGAACTGGGACCCGATGGCCTCAACGCCCGCTTCGAGCGCGCCGACCAGTATCTGCGCGACGCCGGCGTGTTCTACCGCAAATATGACGGTGCCGCGGGCAAGGAGCGCGCCTGGCCGCTGGCGCACGTGCCCCTGATCATCGGCGAGGCCGACTGGGAGCATATCACCAGCGGCCTGGTGCAGCGTGCCGAGCTGCTGGAGCGGGTGGTCGCCGACATCTATGGCGGCAACCAGCTCGTCGCCCGCGGCATGCTGCCGCCCGAGCTGATCGCGCAGAACCCGGAATTCCTGCGCCCGCTGGTCGGGCTGGCGCCGGCCAGCGGCCATTACCTGCACTTCTGCGCCTTCGAGCTGGGGCGCGGACCCGACGGCGGCTGGTGGGTGCTCGGCGACCGCACCCAGGCGCCCTCGGGCGCCGGCTTTGCGCTCGAGAACCGGGTGGCGACGACGCGCGCCCTCTCCGACATCTACGCCCGCATGAACGTGCACCGGCTGGCCGGCTTCTTCCGCGATTTCCGCGACAGCCTCAACGCCGCGGCGAGCCACGCCGGCGGCCGCGTCGGCATCCTGACGCCGGGCCAGCACAACGAGACCTATTTCGAGCACGCCTACATCGCCCGCTACCTCGGCTTCATGCTGCTCGAGGGCGAGGACCTGGTGGTCGAGAACGGCCAGATGATGGTGCGCACCGTCGCCGGCCTGCAGCCGGTGAGCGTCTTGTGGCGGCGCATGGATTCGAGCTTTACCGACCCGCTGGAGCTGCGCGTCGACAGCCGTATCGGCACGCCCGGCATGGTCGAGGCCATCCGGCAGGGCTCCCTGTCGATGGTCAATGCCGTAGGCTCCGGCATTCTCGAGACACGCGCCCTCGCCGCCTTCCTGCCACGGCTCAGCCAGGCGCTGCTTGGCACGCCACTCGAGCTGCCCGGCATCGCCACCTGGTGGTGCGGACAGGAGGCGGAGCGCCGGCACGTGCTCGACACGCTCGACCGGATGATGGTCGGGCCGGCCTTTTCTACCTCGCTCGCCATCGAGGACCGCGAGCAGACGCTGCTCGGCGGCGCACTCGAGCCCGGCCCCCGCGAGGCGTTGCGCCAGCGCCTGCTCGAGGCGGGCGGGAGCTTCGTCGGCCAGGAGCCGGTGACGCTGTCGACCGCGCCGGTCTATGTCGAAGGCCGGCTGCAGCCGCGTCCGATCACGCTGCGCGTCTATGCCGCCCGCACCGCGCGCGGCTGGACCATCATGCCCGGCGGCTTCGCCCGGGTCGGCTCCAGCCCCGACACCGCCGCCATCGCCATGCAGCGCGGCGGCCAGGCGGCGGACGTGTGGGTGGTGAGCAGCAGGCCGGTCGAGCGCGTCAGCCTGCTGCCGCAGGAGGGCGAAAAGCTGCAGCGGCAACCGGTGGGCAATTTGCCCTCGCGTGCCGCCGACAACCTCATCTGGCTCGGCCGCTATGCCGAACGCTGCGAAGCGACGGTGCGCATCCTGCGCGCCTACAATGCCCGGCTCGCCGAAGTCTCCAACCCCGATCTGCCGCTGCTGGCCGACACCCGCACCTATCTCGACGGCCTGGACGTCGATGCCACCGAGGCGCTACCGCAGGGGCTGCTGCGCGCGCTCGACAGCGCCGTGCACTCGGCCGGCCAGATTCGCGACCGCTTCTCGCCCGACGGCTGGCTGGCGCTGACCGATCTGCGCAAGACCGCCCGCAATTTCTCGAGCCGCGTGCAGTCGGGTGACGACGCCACCCGCGCCATGACCGTGCTGCTGCGCAAGCTCGCGGGCTTTTCGGGGCTGGTGCACGAGAACATGTACCGCTTTGCCGGCTGGCGCTTCCTCGAGACCGGCCGCCGGCTCGAACGCGGCATCCAGATGGCCGGCATCACCCGCTGGCTGACGCGCGAGGATGCGCCCGACGGTGCGCTCGACATGCTGCTCGAGATCGGTGACAGCGTCATGACCCATCGCCGCCGCTACAATGTCGCCGCCGGCGCCAATTCCTACATCGACCTGTTGGTGCTGGACCCGCTCAATCCGCGCTCGGTGCTGTTCCAGATCGCCGAGCTCAAGGAGCAGATCGACCGGTTGCCGGGCGGCATCGAGGACGGGCAGCTCTCGCCGGCAGCGCGCGCGGTGCTCGAGCTCCACACCGAGTTGATGGTGGCCGAGCCGGAAGACATGAGCAGCGACCGCCTCGCCGCCCTCGGCAACGGCATCGCGCGCCTCGCGGGACTGCTGGCCGATGCATATTTCGTGTAGCGCGATGATCTGCCGAAACGAACCGGCTCCCCTCCCCCTTGCGGGGAGGGGGCGCTGGAAGCGCAATCCGTCCGAGACGTGTCATGCTCTATGACGTCCGACTGGAGCTGCATTACGACTATGAGGGCTTCGTGCATGGCGACCGGCATCTGATACGGGTGGCGCCGGCGTCGATCCCGGGCGTGCAGCGGGTGATCGCCTCGTCGATCGCGTTCGATCCCGAGCCCGACATCGAGACCAACTTCACCGATTTCTTCGGCAACCTCGTCACCACCATCGCCTATGCCCGCTACCACGACCGGCTCGACGTCCGCCTGACGGCGCGGGTCGGCGTCGAGGAAACGGCGCCATCGGCCGATCTGTCGCCCGATCTCGCTACCCTGCAGCGCGAGCTGGCGGCACTGTGGACGCTCGACGGCAACTCCCCGCATCATTTCCTCGCCGCCTCGCCACGCGCGCCGCTGAGCAAGCCGATCACCGACTACGCCCGCCAGAGCCTCGCGCGCACCTACTCGGTGTGCGCCGCAGCGATGGATCTCTGTCTCGCGATCCACCGCGACTTCGCCTACGACCGTGACTCCACCGATGTCGACACCACCCCGCTCGAGGCCTTCCAGCTCAGGCGCGGCGTCTGCCAGGACTTCGTGCATGTGATGATTGCCGGGCTGCGCGGCATCGGCATTCCAGCCGCCTACGTCTCGGGGTTCCTGCGCACCATCCCGCCCAAGGGCAAGCCACGGCTCGCAGGCGCCGACGCCATGCATGCCTGGGTGCGCGTCTGGTGCGGCAAGCACGCCGGCTGGGTGGAATTCGATCCCACCAACGCCATGCCGGCCGGACCCGACCACATCACCATCGGCCATGGCCGCGACTATTCCGACATCTCCCCGATCGTGGGCGTGCTGCGTACCTCCGGCCGACACGAGACCAAGCAGTCGGTGGACGTGGTGCGGGTCGAGTGAGGAAGCGAATAGCGAATAGTCCTCGTTGCCTACTCCCTACTCGCTACTCGCTACTCGCCTTCCTCTTCTTCCTCTGGAACCAACTTCGGCCCTGCCAGTTATCTGGCCAGCGCAGGGTCATGCGCTGCTGTCCAAAGGCGGAGACCGGGCCACCTTCCCGGTCAAAAGACAAAAAGGATCAAAGCGATGACGCAGATGGAGATCAACGCTCTGGAACACTCGGCCCGTTCCGCCATGGTGTGGCAGGCCGAAGGTTACGACGGGCGCATCCATCTGGGCGCCGTGTTGGGCGCGATGGTCCCGGCCATCGGCATCCTTGCTGCGGCGGCGGCATTCCTCTTCGTCGCCTTCTAGAACGCTAGCGTCAACCAAGGAGTACGCCAAGATGCTCAGCACAATTCTCATCGTCGTCCTCATCCTGTTGCTGATCGGCGCCATCCCGAGCTGGGGATACTCCCGCTCCTGGGGATACTTCCCCTCTGGGATTGTCGGCGTCGTGCTCGTGATCGTCATCATCCTCGTGTTGATGGGCCGGATCTGAGCTCTGCGGGTCCTAGGTCGCCCCCCTTTCGACCCGCATAAACCACCCCGGTTCGCACTCCCCCGCGAACCGGGGTGTTTTCATTGGCAAAGTCGCTGTTGAGCCCGCTGGAACTTCGCCCCAGTCGTTCGCGTTTCAGGGGATCAACCAGGAGCATCATTATGGCCGATACCGACGACATGGCACCGGGCCGCAGCAATGGCAGCGCCCAGGCGGCCTCTCCCTCGACGTCCACTTCGACGGGCCGAACCGGTTCGCGGCCGCGCCGCGCGGCGGCCAACGGCACGCGCCGCCGGACCCGCGTGTCCCCGGCGATCGACGCCGAGACCGACACCCTGCAGGACCAGGTTTCGCAACTGCAGTCGGACCTCAAATCCATCGCCAATACGCTGAGCCGCATGGGCCACACCGGCGCCAACGAGCTCAAGAGCACCGCCAGCGCCCGCGCCGACGATCTCGCGGCTCGCGGCCAGTCGGCGCTCGACTACGCGCAGGACGAATTCGGGGCCTTTGAACGCCAGATCAAGGATACCATCCGCGAGAAACCGCTGACTGCGGTGGCTGGCGCCGTGGCGCTGGGCTTCATCCTCGCCGTCATCACGCGGTAGCGCCATGCTCGCCGTATTGGCGCCCTTGCTGTCGCTGCTCGGCATCGAGGCGGCGTCGATCACCGCCAACGTCAAGCGCCAGGCCATCATCTGGGGCCTGATCGGGGCGCTTGGGCTGGTGTTTGTCGCCTTCCTGCTGGTGGCGATCAACACCGCGCTGGCTTACGTGGTGGGTCCGGTAATCGCACCGCTGATCGTCGCCGTTGCCGCCGCCCTGATCGGGCTGCTCGTCTTCCTGGTTGCCCACATCCAGGACGGCATCGCCGCCAAGCGCGAGGCGGAAAAGAAGAAGAGCGCCGAGATGACGGCGCTCGTCACCACCGCCGTGATCACCGCCATTCCCCTGATCCTGCGCTCGCCGCTGTTCAAGGAAATCGGCCTTCCCGCCGGCGCCGCGCTGGCATCGGCGCTGATGCTGAAGAAGGACGACCGGCACCGTCACAAATAGGAACCCGGCGGCACCCGTGGCCGTTAGCAATAGCCCGCTGCCGCGACCGGCGGCGGGATCACTCAACCCAAGAGGATTTGCCATGTCTCATATCAAGCGGCAGATCGTGACGATCCTTAAGGACCAAGCACTTGAGGACAGTGAGAAGATTGAAGTCCTGCGCCAGCTCGAGGCCGATTCCCTCAGCAAGGAGCGCAGCGCCACCGAAGGGATGACCCCCATCGACGGCGACGACGGCGAAGATCTGAAGGCCATCGAGCAGGCCCTGCGCAAGCTCGGCCAGGAACCGGTGGAAGCCGGCGCCAACAGCCTCTAGCGGGCTGATATCGTGAAGCAGTTTCGCCCGCCCGGTCGCTCCGGGCGGGCTTTCTCATGGCGCACTCAATGCCGGCACCAAAGCTTCGTCGTCGGCGGGCCGCGCCTCGGCATCCTTTGGCACGATGACCTTCAGCGCAGATGGATGGATCTTGAGCTCGACCCTGTCGCTCAGGCGGATCAGCTCGCCATCGATCACCGCCATGGCCCCCGATTTCTTGCGGGGGAAGCGTACAATTGCTTCGCGCGCCTCGCGCTCGATGATCTCGGGCAGGCTCTTCCATTTGCCGCGCAGCATGCCCCAGCCGAGCCCGAGCAGCGCCGGCGTCGTCAGCGGCCGGATGACGTAGATGCCCAGCACGCCGCGGTCGAGAGTGTCGGCGAGCGGCAGATGCCCCTCGTCGAACGGGTTGTTGCTGACCGAGATGCCGGCCGTCCGCCGCCGCTCGAGTCCATGCGACGTGACGATCTCGACCGTGAAATTGGGGGGCCGCAACACCGCGCCGAACGCGGCACGGCTCGACGCCAGCATCTTGCCGGCGCGGCTTTGGTAGCTCAGCGTCTCGCGCAGCTTCACCAGCTTGGGGTGCAGCCCCACCGAGAACTGGTGTACGAACGGCCGGCCATTGGCGGTGGCGATGTCGACGGCCTTGACCTGCCCCGCCGCCAGCGCCGCGAGCGCGGCATCGAGCTTCAACGGCACGCCGAGCGAGCGGGCGAACAGGTTCATCGTCCCGGCCGGCAGCACAGCCAGCGGAATGCCGCGCCGGTACGCGACGCCGGCCGCCGCCGAGATGGTGCCGTCGCCGCCGCCGGCAAGCAGGGCATCGGCCTCGAGCGCGGCGCGCTCGAGCTCGGCAATGAGGTTGCGGCCCTCGACCACCCGTG
>JAEWCE010000284.1 GCA_023390785.1 Pseudomonadota bacterium | reverse complement strand
GGCGAGCGCCGCGACGGCCAGGAGCGCGAGGATCGGCAGGAGGCCCGCCGGCCGGCGGACGCCGCCCCACCTGCCTCCGACACGGGTGATTCCGGGCTTGATAAGCAGTCTCCGCGACGGCCGCATTTCACTCCCCCTTAACCATGATCCGGCTAGGGTTCGCCCCCAGCGTAGCGAATGCGTTTGCTTTTCGCAGTATCGAGTTCGTCGAGTACAAGCGTGATGCCGTTTGAGCCTGCCAACCAGGCCGATGTGCGCTCCCAGATGGGGCGCGAGCTGCGCCGCAATGCGCAGAAGACGGTATTCGACGCCCGCCAGCGCCTGACCTCGTCGTCGGGCACCCGCGCCGATTTCGATTTCGAGTTGCTCGACGAATATGCCGATGCGCGCAACTGGGGCGCGCTGGTGCTGCCGGTGGTATTCGCCATCCTGGCGCTGTTCTCGAGCCTGTGGGTGCCGGTCTATGTGGCGGCCGGATGGGCTGGCCTCGTGGCTGCGGCGAACGTCGCGGTGGTGCTCGCGGCCCGGCGGTTCAAGGCGGTAACGCCGGACAAGTTCAACGCCGGGCAGTGGACGGCAACGTTCATCACGGTCGAGACGATCTATGGCGTGACGTGGGCGCTGCTGGCGCTGTTCACGCTGTTCAGCACGGATGAAGCGAGCCTGGTGGTGGTGATGTTCGCGCTGGCACTGGTGGGCATCGCCACCAATGCCGTGTCGACGCGCACCCTCCCCGGCGCCACGCTGATGTCGACACTCCCCGTCGCGCTGACGGTAGCGATCAACCTGATCTTCGTCGGTGGGCCATTGAACACGCTCAACTGGTCGCTGGCGGCGGTGCTGTGCGGCGGCGAAGTGTTCTTCGTCTACCTGGCGCGGCAACTGCATGGCTCCAAGCTCGAGGAGATCATGCACCAGGCCGAAAAGGACCAGTTGATCAACGAGCTGGAGGAAGCGCGCGAGATGTCGGACGAAGCGCGGCGGCACGCCGAGCAGGCCAACATCGCCAAGTCGCAGTTCCTCGCCACCATGAGCCACGAGCTGCGCACGCCGCTCAATGCCATCATCGGCTTTTCCGAAGTGCTGCAGTCGGAACTGCTCGGACCGCACCAGGTGCCGCAGTACAAGGAATATGCCGGCGACATCCATCGCTCGGGCCAGCACCTGCTGAACCTCATCAACGAATTGCTCGATCTGAGCCGCATCGAGGCGGGCAAATACGAGCTCAACGAGGAGGCGGTGTCGCTGGTGGACATCGCCGAAGACTGCCGGCGGATGATGGAAATCCGCGCCAAGGCAAAGAGCATCGAGCTGACGTTCAACTACGGCAGCAACCTGCCCAAGCTGTGGGGCGACGAGCGGGCGATCCGGCAGGTGCTGCTGAACCTGTTGAGCAACGCCATCAAGTTCACGCCGCAATCGGGCAAGATCCAGTGCGTCGTGAACCGCTCGCCCGATGGCGGGCAGATGATTTCGGTGCGCGACAATGGGCCGGGGATTCCGGAAGACGAGATTGCCACGGTGCTGAGCTCGTTCGGCCAGGGCAGCCTGGCGCAGAAGACGGCGGAACAGGGCGCCGGGCTCGGCCTGCCGATCGTGCAGAAGATCATGGAACTGCACCAGGGGCGGTTCGACCTGTTCTCGAAGCTGCGCTTCGGCACCGAGGTGATCGCCACTTTCCCGCGCGCCCGGGTGATGGACGCCCTGGCGCCGGTCGTCGAGAAGCGCCGCACGCTGGAGATCTACTCCGAGGCGGACGGCACGCACGGGTAGCGACTGCGTGCTCAGTCCTTGCCGCTGACGCCGGCGCTCTGGAACGTCGCCATGTGCTGATGAAGATGCAGCGCCGTCTTGGCGAGGACCATGGCGAGGGCGGCGCCACTGCCCTCCCCCAGGCGCATGTCGAGATCGAGCAGCGGACGGACGCCCAGCCGATCGAGGACCTTGCGGTGGGCATGCTCGGCCGAGGCGTGGGCGAAGACGCAATGGTCGATGGCCGCCGGATTGACCGCGTGGGCAATGGCGGCGGCGGCGGTGGCGACAAAGCCGTCGACGACCACGGGAATGTGCTGCTGGCGGGCAGCGATGAGAGCGCCCAGCATAGCGGCGATCTCCCGGCCGCCGAGGCGGGCGAGGATCGACAGCGGATCGGTGAGGTTGGGGCGGTGGCGTTCGAGGGCACGGTCGACGGCATCGGCCTTGCGCCGGAGCCCGGCATCGTCGACGCCGGTTCCACGGCCGACCCAGTCGGCACCGCTGCCGCCATAGAGGGCAGCGTAAAGGGCTGCCGCGACCGTGGTGTTGCCGATGCCCATTTCGCCAATGCCGAGCACGTCGGGTTTGCCGGCGATGGCCTCCATGCCGTAGGCGACCGTGGCGGCACACATCTTGTCATCCATGGCAACGGTGCGGGTGATGTCGCCGGTGGGCAGTTCCAGCGCCAGCTCGAAGACGCGCAGATTGAGCTCATGCTGGGCGCAGATCTGGCTGATGGCGGCGCCGCCTTCGGTGAAGTTGGCCACCATCTGCGCCGTCACCTCGCGCGGGAAGGCGCTGACGCCCTGGTCGGTGACGCCGTGGTTGCCGGCAAAGATCGCCACCATCGGGTTGTCGAAGGTGGGCTTGCCGCGGCCCTGCCAGCGGGCGAGCCATTCGACCAGTCCTTCGAGGCGTCCGAGCGAGCCGGGCGGCTTGGTGAGCTGGGCGTCGTGCTGGCGAACGGCGTCCACCGCCTCGTCGTTGCCGTCGGGCAGAATGGTCAGCAACTCGAGGATTTCGGCGAAGGGGCTGGCAGGCATGACGGACGCTCTCGATGAGCGGCCTTCATGCGCCGAGTCTGCAGCGACGCCTAGTCCCTTGGCCGCGCTTGCCTGGCCTCGCCCTTGGTGGAACAAGGCGTGATACGCCAAATGCCCCGATGGACCTGCAATTGAGCGACGATCCGACGGGGGCGCCGACGCCGCGCCCGACCAACGACAACAACCCCCTCAGCGGCGACGTGCGATTCGGCGACGATCTGCTGATGGGCATCCGCTTCTTTTCGCGGCTGCCAACGGGACGCGCGCCGCACCGGCGGCCGAACCTGACGCGAATGGCGCTGGCCCTGCCCTTTGCCAGCCTGGTGATCGGGGTCGGTCCGGCGCTGGTGCTGCTGGGACTGGAATGGCTGAGCGTACCGCACTACTTCGCCGCAGCGCTCGCGGTCACGGCGATGGTGGCCGCGACCGGGGGGATGGCCGAGGACGCGCTGGCGGATTCGCTCGATGGGTTGTTCGGAGGGCACGACGTCGAGACGCGACTGGCGATCATGAAGGACAGCCGCCATGGCACGTATGGCGTGTGCGCCATCGTGCTGCTCCTGGCGCTGCGCATTGCCGCCATCGGCTCGATCGCCAACCCGCTGGCGGCGGCGGGCGTGTGGCTGGCGGCGGCCGTGATGGCGCGCTCGGGGGCGCTCTGGCTCCCGGTGGCGCTTCCGGCGGCGCGAACCGGCGGGGCAGCGGCCACCGCCGGCCAGGTATCGCGGCAGGCGTTCGGTATCGGCGCCATTTTCATGGTGGTGCTGAGTTTCGTGCTGGCGGCGTTTGCGGTGAGCGTGGTCGGGCTGATCGTCGCCTATCTGCTGGGGGCCTTGGTCGTGTGGGGCTGGGTGACGCTGTGCCGGCGGCTGGTCGGCGGACAGACGGGCGATTTGATCGGCGGGCTGATGGCGCTGGTCGAGGTGGTCGTGCTCACCGGCTTCATGGTGTTCGTGTGAGCGATGGCCGATCGATCCGAGGGGGTTCGATCGGCCAACCGCGTTGTTTCCTTCTTGCTCTGGCCGATCGATCCCAAGGAGGCTCGATCGGCCAACCGCGTGGCGCTTGATTTCGCCCCAATCGTACCCACTATCTGACGGATGCTGTTTGTCGGTGTTGCATTGCTGGTGGCGGTGGGGATCGGGCTGCTGGTGAGCGCCGATGCCGGGACCATGCTTGGGCTGTCGCAGGCACAGTTTGCGCAGCTGATCGTGCTGGTGGTGCTGGCGATCGTATTTGCCGCGGGGGCGTTTTCACGGCGGCAGAAGTTTTCGACCATCGTCGCCAATGTCGCCATGTGGGGCGCGATCTTCGTCGTGTCGCTGGTGGGCTACACCTATCGCGAAGATATCAAGGGCGTGGCGGCGCGGGTGTTCGGAGAATTGTCGCCCACCTCGGCGGTGATCGATTCGCGCAACGGTACGGCAAGCTTCACGCGCGGCCTCGACGGACATTTCCTCGTCGCCTCGACGGTCAACGGCGCGGACATGGCGCTGCTGTTCGATACCGGCGCCAGTGCCGTGGTGCTGTCCTACGCCGACGCCAAAAGGGCCGGGATCGACGTCGAAGCGCTGAATTTCGACACGCCGGTGACCACCGCCAACGGAACCGGCCGGGCCGCCGTAGTCACGCTGTCCGAAATGGAGGTCGGCGGCATCAGGCGCAAGCGCGTACAGGCCTTCGTCGCCGACCGCGGCGCGCTCGACGGCAGCCTGCTGGGCCAGACGTTCCTCGAAACGCTGAGCCGCTATTCGGTGGCAGGCGACAAGCTCGAACTGGCGGACTAGGCTCTCCCGATCAAAAGGAGACGAGCGAGCATGCCCCAACGCGATGACGACGAAAAGCTGCTGCGGCAGGCCTTTGCGGTCGCGCAGCGGGCACGCGAGGGCGGCGACCATCCGTTCGGTGCATTGTTGGCGGATGCGCACGGCACAGTGCTGCGCCAACAGGGCAACGGCTACAGTGCGGAAGGCGGCGATCGCACGGCGCATGCCGAGCGGTTGCTGGCGTCGTGGGCGGCGAAGCACCTGAGCCTCGAGCAACTACGGCAGTGCACGCTCTATAGTTCGGCGGAACCCTGCGCGATGTGCGCCGGCGCCATCTACTGGGCCGGCATCGGCCGCGTGGTCTTCGGGCAGAGCGAGCGCGACCTCAAGGCACAAACGGGCGCACATGAGGAGAACCCGACGCTGGACCTGCCCTGCCATGTGGTGTTCGCGGCAGGACAGCGGCCGACCGAAGTCGTGGGACCGCTACTGGCTGAAGAGGCAGCGCAATTGCAGGCGGATTTCTGGAGCAAGGGGTAGTGACCTGCCGGAACGTCATTCCCGCGAAGGCGGGAATGACGATGTGGGTGATGCAGGGCACCAGGCCTGTTACACCGCCAACTGCAATTCCGGCTCCAGGGCATCGTGGGCGCGGAGGAGGATTTCGGGGCCGGCGCCGCGCCGGGCGGCATCGACGCTGAGAATCTGGCGGAAGGTGCGGGCGCCGGGGCGGGCCGCGGCAAGGCCGAGCATGTGGCGTGTGATGGAGTTGAGGCGCACGCCCTTGCCCAACTCGCGCTCGGCATAGGTCGCCATGGCCTCGATGACGGTGCGCAGTTCAACGGGCGGTGCGACGTCGCCGAAAAAGCGGCTGTCTACCTGCGAGAGCAGCATGGGCTCGTGATAGGCGAGCCGGCCCAGCATGACGCCGGAGACCGACGCCATGTGGCCCTCGGCCTCGTGCAGCGACTTGATACCGCCATTGATGGCGACCGGCACCGGCAGGCGCGCCGCGAGGCGATAGACGCGGCCGTAGTCGAGCGGCGGGATCTCGCGGTTTTCCTTCGGCGACAGGCCCTTGAGCCAGGCCTTGCGGGCGTGAACGTAGAGCGCATCGATGCCCGCCTCGACCATGAGGTCGGCAAAGCGGTCGAGGGGGGCTTCGATGTCCTGGTCGTCGATGCCGATGCGGCATTTGACGGTGACCGGCCGGTCGGTGGCGTCGCGCATGGCGCGCACGCATTCGGCAACGAGCTCGGGCTCGGCCATGAGGCAGGCGCCGAAGCGGCCCGACTGCACGC
>JAEWCE010000144.1 GCA_023390785.1 Pseudomonadota bacterium | reverse complement strand
CCGTAAAGGCCTGACCTGACGCGCGGCTTCAGCCGACGCGACGACCGTCGGCTGCGAACGGGTGGATGCTCCCCGGGTCGGCATAGAACGTCACTGCGTCGCCCTCGGCGAAGCCCGGACGGCCGTGAATCTGCGCCACCAGCACGCGGTTGTTCCACCGCACATGGATGTGACTCTCGGCTCCCACCGGCTCGATCAGCGCGACATCGGTATCGAGGCGAATCGCCTGGGGGCTGGCGGTTGTCGTAAGGCCGTCCGGCCGGATGCCGATGGTCTTTGCGCCCGGAGCGTGCGCCTGCACTTGTGTCAGGTTCTCGCTGGTAAGATCCGCCACGTCGATGAAGTTCATCGGCGGCGAGCCGATGAAGCCGGCGACGAACAGCGTCTGCGGCCGGTCGTAGAGCTCGGTGGGCGTACCCACCTGCTCGATGTGCCCGGCGCTCATCACCACCAGCCGGTCGGCCAGCGTCATCGCCTCGAGCTGGTCGTGGGTGACATAGACGCTGGTGGTCTTGAGCCGGCGCTGCAGCGTGCGAATTTCTACCCGCATCTGCCCGCGTAGCTTGGCGTCGAGATTGCTGAGCGGCTCGTCGAACAGGAACGCCTTGGGCTGGCGGACGATGGCACGGCCCATGGCCACGCGCTGCCGCTGCCCGCCGGACAATTGCCGCGGCCGGCGGTCGAGGAAGGGGGCGATTTCGAGGATGCGCGCCGCCTCGGCGACGCGGCTGTCGATCTCCGCTCGCGGCGTGCCGCGATTCTTGAGGCCGTATTCGAGGTTCTGCCGCACGCTCATATGTGGATAGAGCGCGTAGTTCTGGAACACCATCGCGATGTCGCGTTCGGCAGGCTCTTCCTTGTTGACCACCTTGCCGCCGATCGAGATCGTGCCGTCGGTGATGGTCTCGAGCCCGGCGATCATGCGCAGCAGCGTGGACTTGCCGCAACCGGACGGCCCAACGAGCACCACCAGTTCGCCGTCGCCGATGGCGAGGTCGATACCGTCCACGGCACGCACCGCACCGGCATAAGTCTTTCCGACGCCCTTGAGTTCGATCGACGCCATGCGGCTTATTTCTCCGTTTCGACCAGGCCTTTGACGAACAGGCGCTGCATGAACACAACCACCAGCACCGGCGGCACCAGGGCCAGCACGACGCCGGCCATCACCAGATTCCATTGCGGGTAGGAATCGGCCACCGCCGCCATCCGCTTGATGCCCATGACCACCGTGTAGTAGCGGGGGTCGGTGGTGACCAGCAGCGGCCATAGATACTGGTTCCAGCCGAGCACGAACAGGATGACGAACAGCGCCGCCATGTTGGTGCGGCTCAGTGGCACCAGGATATCCCAGAAGAACTTCATCGGCCCGGCGCTGTCGACCCGCGCCGCCTCGAGCAATTCGTCGGGGACGGTGAGGAAGAACTGGCGGAAGAGGAAGGTCGCCGTCGCCGAGGCGATCAGCGGCATGATGAGGCCGGTGTAGGAGTTGAGCAGCCCAAGGTCGGACACCACCTTGAACGTAGGCATGATGCGCACTTCGACCGGCAGCATCAGGGTGATGAAGATCAGCCAGAAGGCAAGGGCACGGAAGGGGAAGCGAAAATAGACGATGGCGAACGCGGAAAGAATTGAGATAGCAATCTTGCCGATGGCAACGCCGAGCGCCATCAGCAGCGAGTTGAGCATCATCGGCAGGAACGGCGGCGTCCCCGAGGTCGAGATGCCGGCGCCGAGCATGGTCGAATAATTCTCGATGGCCTTGTCGCCGGGCAGCAACGGGATCAGTCCCGACATGAAGTCGAACGCGCCGTGCGTCGAGGCGATGACCGCCAGATACACCGGGAACACCACGATCGCGACGCCGGCGATCAGGATCAGGTGGCAGATCAGATCGAGGATGGGACGGTTCTCGACCATCAGTATTGCACCTGGCGTTCGACGAAACGGAATTGCACCACCGTCAGCGCAATGACGATGACCATCAGCAGCGCCGACTGCGCCGCCGAAGAGCCGAGATTGAGGCCGATGAAGCCGTCCTCATACACCTTGTAAACGAGGATGTTGGTCGACTGCGCCGGCCCACCCTGCGTGGTCGCGTCGATGATGCCGAAGGTATCGAACATGGCATAGACGACGTTGATCACCAGCAGGAAGAAGGTGGTGGGCGACAGCAGCGGGAAGATGATGGTCCAGAAGCGCTTGAGCGGTCCGGCACCGTCGATCGCAGCAGCCTCCTTGAGCGAGGCCGGAATGGCCTGCAAGCCCGCGACGAAGAACAGGAAATTGTAGCTGACCTGCTTCCAGCTCGCCGCCAGCACGATGAGGATCATCGCGTCGGTGCTGTGCAGCGTGTGGTTCCAGTCATAGCCGGTCTTGTGGATGAGGAAGGCGAGGATGCCGATGGTGGGGTTGAACATGAACCACCACAGCACGCCCGCGACGGCGGGCGCCACGGCATAGGGCCAGACGATCAGCGTGGTGTAGAGGCGCGCCGACCGGACCATCCGGTCCACGGCGAGCGCCAGGATCAGCGCCATGCCGATCGAGACGACGGCGGTGGCGATGGAAAAGATCGCGGTGGAGCTCAGCGAGCCCACATAATGCGGATCCTTGAACAGCCGCCGGTAATTGTCGAACCAGACGAAGGTCGTCTTCAGCCCGAACGGGTCTTGCCGCTGGAACGACGACAGCAGCGTCTGTCCGGCTGGCCACAGGAAAAAGACCACCGTTACCGCCATCTGCGGCAGCAGCAGCGCGTAAGGCAGCACACGGTTGGGGAAGACGGTTCGTTTGCTCTGCATCGGTCATGGCACGGGCCCGGCCAAGCCGGGCCCGTCCTTGTTTGGATCAGATTATTCGTTGGCGGACTGGAACTGCCGGAGCAGATCGTTACCGCGCGACACCACGGAATCAAGCGCCTCCTTGGCCGTCTTGCTGCCGCCGAGCATGGCCTCGAACTCCTGGTCGATCACGTCGCGGATCTGCACGTAATTGCCGAAGCGCAGGCCCTTCGAGTTTTCGGTCGGCGGATTCAGGTTGATCTGCTTGATGGCGATGTCGGCACCCGGGTTCTTGTCGTAATAGCCCTGGCTCTTGGCAAGCTCGTAGGCCGCCGTGGTGATCGGCAGATAGCCGGAGAACTCGTGCCAGTCGGCCTGCACCTCAGGCTTGGAGAGGTAGGCGAGGAAGGCGGCAACGCCCTTGTATTCCTCGGGCGTGTGGCCCTGCAGCACCCACAGCGTGGCGCCGCCGATGATCGAGTTCTGCGGTGCGCCCTTGACGTCGGAATAGTAGGGCAGCATGCCGAAGCCGACCTTGAAGTCCTTGGCGTTGAGCAGCACGCCGGCGCGCGACGCCGACGAGTTCATGTACATGGCGCATTCCTGCGAATAGAACTTCGGGGGCGCGTCGCCGCCACCCACCGGACCACCATATTCGAAGATGCCGGCATCGGCCCACTTTTTCAGATTGCCCCAGTGCCGGATCATGAAATCGTTGTTGTAGGTCAGCTCGGCATCGAGGCCGCCGAAGCCGTTCTGCTCGGTGCCGATCGGCACGTTGTGCCAGGCCGACATATTCTCGGTCTGCACCCACGACACCCAGCCGGTGGTGAAGCCGCATTTGGCGGCGCCGGACTTCATGATCTTGTTGGAATCGTCGATCAGCTCTTCCCAGGTCGCGGGCGCCTTCTCCGGATCGAGGCCGGCCTTCTTGAACACGTCCTTGTTGTAATAGAGGATCGGCG
>JAEWCE010000109.1 GCA_023390785.1 Pseudomonadota bacterium | reverse complement strand
CAACGGCGCCGGCAAGACGACGCTGATCAAGTGCCTCGCGGGCATCTACGGCCTAGACGGCGGCGCCATCCTCTGGGAGGGCAAAGAGGTCCATATCCCGAACCCGAAGGCGGCCTCGGCCCTCGGTATCGAGTTCGTGTACCAGGACCTCGCGCTCGCCAACAATCTCGACATCGTGCAGAACATGTTCCTCGGGCGCGAGCGGATGAGCGGTCCGTTCCTCAACGAGGAGGCGATGGAGGACCTGGCGCGCGAGACGCTTGCCGGGCTCAACGTCACAACCATCAAGTCCATCCGCCAGCAGGTTTCGAGTCTCTCGGGCGGACAGCGCCAGTCTGTCGCCGTCGCCAAGGCGGTCATGTGGAACTCCAAGTTGGTGGTGCTCGACGAGCCGACCGCGGCGCTCGGTGTGGCGCAGACCGCGCAAGTCCTGGCACTGGTGCGGCGCCTCGCAGACCGTGGCCTCGGCGTCATCATCATCTCGCACAACCTTGAAGACGTGCTGAAGGTGGCGGATTCGATTGCCGTCCTGCGGCTCGGCGTGCTCGTCGCACAGCCCGACAAGGCCGACGTCTCGAGCCGCGAACTGGTCGAGCTCATCACCGTCGGTCGCTCGGGAACGCGTTTCCCTGGCGTCTCTGCCACGCCCGCGGCCGACGCCGCGAACGCCGTCTGAGCCGGGAAGGGGGCACCATGACCGACAGCAATCCCGCGCCGCAGGCCAGCGAATCCGGCCCCGCGCCGATCCCCGCCATCGTGCCGGCGGCCGGCAGCTTGAAGGACTATGTCAGCAACTGGATCGCGCGCGTGCGGGCCGGCGATACCGGCGCCCTGCCGGTGATTGCTGGGCTGATCATCATCGCGGTGATCTTCCAGAGCCTCAACGGCAACTTCCTGACGCCCGGCAATCTGGTCAATCTGATGGTGCAGGGCTCAGTGTACATGCTGTTCTCGCTCGGCATGATCTTCATCCTGCTGCTCGGCGAAATCGACCTGTCCATCGGCTTCATCGGCGGCGTCGCCGGCGTGGTGATGGCTTTGCTGACCTTCGGCAACGGCGCCTATCCCTGGTATTTCGGTGTCGGCGTCGGGCTGCTCTGCGGCGCCGCGATCGGCTTCATCAACGGCATCATCATCACCAGCATCGGGCTGCCATCGTTCATCGTGACGCTCGCCGGCCTGCTGGCCTGGAATGGCGTCATGCTGATCATCCTGGGCAATGGCGGCACCATACCGATCAACGACCAGATGATCGTCAACCTGGCGAATGGTCTGCTGACGCCGATGGCCGGCTGGATCGTGGGCGCCATCCTGGTCGTCCTCATCTGCGGCGACATGATCCTGAGCTATCGCCGCCGCAAGCACGCGACCGAGCCGGTCAGCGTTCTGGTGCTGAAGGTGGCGGGCATCGTGATCGCGGGAATCGTGGTGATCGCCCTGTGCAACGTAGACCGCGGCCGTGGTGCGATCTCGATCCAGGGCGTGCCGTGGGTGCTGCTGATCGTGTTCGGCTTCGCCTGGCTGTGGACCACCATCCTCAAACGCACGAAGTTCGGCGTCTACGTCTATGCCATCGGCGGCAACGCCGAAGCGGCGCGCCGCGCCGGTATCAGCGTTAACCGCATTCGCGTGGCGGTGTTCACCATTGCCGGCTTCATGGGTGGCGTGGCCGGCATCATTTACGCCTCGCGGCTGCGATCGGTATCGACCAACCTCGATGGCGGTACGCTGGTGCTGTACTGCATCGCCGCCGCAGTGATCGGCGGCACCAGCCTGTTCGGCGGCCGCGGCCGCGCCGTCAGCGCCATTCTTGGCGGCCTGGTCATCGCCTCGATCGACAACGGCATGGGCCTGTTGGGCCTGTCGGCTGCCGCGCGCTACGTCGTCACCGGCATCGTGCTCGTGATCGCCGTCACTATCGACGCGCTGGCCAGCCGCGGACGTGCTTCCTCGGGCCTTGGCTGAGGTACGGAAGGCTTCCGATCCGCCGGCGGGGGCCCGGCGGATCGAAGGCAGCGGGCGCCAATTCGGCTAAAATCCAACGGGTTTCTGCCGGCTTCGTCATCCGGAAAAGTTCCATAATATATATTATGCGAATGGAGGGTGAGTAAGGACGGGTTGGTCTTTGCCGCTCCGGCGCGCTAACGTTGCGGCCCTCTTTCCAACCGAGTCCGGACTCCTTTTGATGATTGAAGCCGAGATGATCGCGGCGCTTGCCGATGGGCAGCGTCGCGGAACGCACACTATCGATCCAGCGCACTATGCTGCGCTCGACCGGGCCACCGCCAACCGCATCCAGATCGGCGTGATCGACGCGCTCGGCGCAACTGTCGGCATGCTCAAGACGGCGGTGCAAGGCGATGGCGTGGGCGTGGCTTCGCCAATCTACGCGAGCAGGATCGGACGCTCCGGCATGCGCCTGCCCCTCGCCAACGTGCTCGGGCTCGAGGTCGAAGTGGGATTGGTGCTCGGCAAGGATGTCGGGCCGGACACCGACGTCGCCACGGCGGTGGATCACTACTTCACCGGCATCGAGGTGGTGGGGTCGCGCTTCACCAGTCGTACCGCGGCCGGCGCGAACGGCGGACTGGCGGACAACATGTCGGCGCTTGGCTACGTGATCGGCGGTGAGCCACGGGCATTGAAGGATGCGATCGACGGGCTGACGGTGACACTGGAGTTTGCCGGCAGGCAGATCTATTCGGCGCCCGCGAGGCACGGCTTCGGCACCGTGCTGGCCTCGTTGGCGGCCTATGCCAAAACGCAGCTGCCGCGGCTGCCGCTCAAGGCCGGCACGATGATCACCACGGGCTCGCTGTGCGGCCTGGTGCTGACCGAAGGTCCGGGGCACGCCGTGGCCCGCCTGGGCGACGACGTGGTGGAGTTCGACCTTGTCTGAGTTGCGACCGATGCAGCCCGGGCGCGACATCGGGCGGCTGCTCGAAATCATGGCAGCGCTGCGCAACCCGAACGGCGGCTGCCCCTGGGACCTCGAACAGGATTTCGACAGCATCCGGCACTATACCATCGAGGAAGCCTACGAGGTTGCCGACGCCATAGAACGCAAGGATTTCAATGATCTGCGCGAAGAACTTGGCGACCTGCTGCTGCAGCCGGTGTTCCATGCGCAGATGGCGGCAGAGGCCGGGTTGTTCGATTTTGGCGACGTGGTGCAGGCGATCACCGAGAAGCTGATCCGCCGCCATCCGCACGTCTTCGGCGAACAGGCGGCGCGCGATGCGGGCGGCGCCAAGGCACGCTGGGACGACGTCAAGGAAGACGAGCGGGCGAAGAAGGCCGCCGCCAAGGGCGCCGCGGCGGTGTCGGTGCTCGATGACGTGGCGCGCACCCTGCCCGCGCTGTCGCGGGCGGAAAAGCTGACCAAGCGGGCCGCCAAGGTCGGCTTTGACTGGCCGAGCTGGAAAGAGACGATGGCCAAGGTGCGCGAGGAACTCGACGAGGTCGAGGAAACCGTGACCTTGTCGCAGGAAAAGGCCCGCATAGGCGAGGAGATCGGCGATCTGCTGTTCGCAGCGGTCAATCTGGCGCGGCAACTCGACGTCGATCCGGAAGCGGCGCTCCGCGACGCCAACGCCAAGTTCACGCGGCGCTTTCATTATGTGGAGACGCGCGCCCGCGAGGATGGCGTTCCGATCGCCGAAGCAGGCCTCGAACGACTCGATGGCTATTGGAACGAAATCCGGGCGGCCGACAAAGCCAAGCGCTAGGCCGCGTCGATGCGCCCGGCGAAGCGCTGCGCGAAGCTGGCGCGATTGCGCGGATCGATGCGGACCTCGTAAGTCTGCCCCACGTCGTCCGGCTCGCCCCGCCCGATGATCTCGGCGTGGCCATAGAGCCAGTTCACGTCGGCGCCGTTGACGTGCGGAATGTGCACGCGGAACGTGCGGCTGCTTCCGGCAAGCACGGTCTCGATGGCCTGCAACAGCGCCTCGACCCCCTCGCCCGTCGCGGCTGATACCGGGACAGTGGCTGCGACCGAGCCGGCAGGCGCCACGTGTTGCAGGATCTCGCGGCGTGACTCCTCGTCGGCGCCGAGCAGGTCGAGCTTGTTCCACACCTCGATGATCGGTGTGTCTTCGCTGGAGACGCCAAGTTCGCCCAGAACTTTCAGCACGTCCTGCGCCTGCGCCGCGGTGTCGGGATTGGCGACGTCGCGGACGTGCAGGATCAGGTCAGCCTCGATGACCTCCTCCAGCGTGGCGCGAAAGGCCGCGACCAGCGTGGTCGGCAGGTCGGCGACGAAGCCGACCGTGTCGGAGATCATCACCTCGCGTCCATGCGGCAGGGCGATCTTGCGTACGGTGGTGTCCAGCGTCGCAAACAACTGATCCTTGGCCAGTACCCCTGCCCCGGACAGCCGGTTGAACAGGCTGGACTTGCCGGCATTGGTGTAGCCGACCAGGGCGACGATGGGGAATTGCAGGGCGTCCCGGTTGCCCTTTTGCTGCCCGCGGGTGCGCTTGACCTTGTCGAGCCGCTCCTCCAGCAGCTTGACGCGGTCCTCGAGCAGGCGCCGGTCGCTCTCGATCTGGCTTTCGCCGGGACCGCCCAGGAAACCGAAGCCGCCGCGCTGCCGCTCGAGGTGGGTCCAGGACCGGACCAGCCGGCTGCGCTGGTAGTTGAGATGAGCCAGCTCGACCTGCAGCACGCCCTCGCGGGTGCGGGCGCGGTCGCCGAAGATTTCGAGGATGAGCGCCGTGCGGTCCAGCACCTTGGCGCCGGTTTCGGTCTCGAGGTTGCGCTGCTGGACCGGCGCCAGCGCCGTGTCGACAAGCAGCAGCTCGATTCTGTCCGCCTTGACGCGCGCCTTGAGCTGCTCCACCACACCGGCGCCAAGGAACGTCGCCGGCCGGACTTCACGGACCCGCACGACCTCGGCGAAGACCACGTCCACGTCGATGGCGCGCGCCAGGCCCTCGAACTCCTGAAGCCGCATCTCGACCGAGTGACCGCTGACCGAGCCGCGAACGTCGGGCACGACCAAGCCCACCCGCGTCGGAGCGACACGATGGTCAATGGGTTTGGGGCCGCCGGGGCGGCCCTCGTCGAACTCGGTTTCGTCCGTCATGCGCGCTCTTTAGTCGTCGACGTGCTCGGGGTCAAAGAGCTGGATCGGCGCTCCGGGCATGATCGTCGAGATCGCATGCTTGTAGACGAGTTGCGACTGCGCATCACGGCGCAGCAGCAAGCAGAAATTGTCAAACCAAGTAATCACGCCCTGCAGCTTGACCCCATTGACCAGAAATATGGTCACCGGGACTTTCTGCTTGCGAACATGATTGAGAAAAGCGTCTTGTAGGTTTTGTGCCTTTTCGCCGGGCATTTGTGGCCTCTTGTCGTTTTTGGCGGTCTCGCTGCCGCCAAGACATTCAGGGCCGGCAGGCACACTTGCCTCGCCGGTCTTGATGACTGGTCCGCCCCCCACCCGCATAATATGGCATATCGCCGCCGGGCTGCCTACCCGAGCGCCGCTACAGGCCGAGCGATTTGATCTTTCTGTGGAGAGCGCTGCGCTCCATGCCGACGAACTCGGCAGTCTTGCTGATGTTTCCGCCGAACCGTTCGATCTGCGCCAGCAAGTACTGCCGTTCGAAAACTTCGCGCGCTTCGCGCAGCGGCAGGCTCATCAGGTGCGCCGACTCGTCGGTGTCGCCCACGGTCGGCAGCACCTCGCCGATGTCGGGCGGCAGCAATTGTGCGGTGATGACGCCGTTTTCGGGCGGCGCGTCCTTGATCAGGATGAGCAGCCGTTCGATGGAGTTGCGAAGCTGGCGCGCATTGCCCGGCCAGTCCTGCGCCTGCAGCACGGCGATGGCATCCTCGCCAATGGCGAGGCTTTTGAGATTGTGCATGCGGGCGATCTGGTCGATGAACAGCTCGACCAATGCCGGGACATCCTCGCGCCGCTCCTTGAGCGGGCTCAATTGCAGCGGCACGATCGAGAGCCGGTGGAACAGGTCCGAGCGGAAGCTCCCCTCCTCGATCAGATGCGCCACATTCTGCGAGCTGGCGGAAATGATGCGCACGTCGATCGGCACGGCGACGGTGCCGCCCACGCGGTTGAACTTGTTCTCCACCAGGGTGCGTAGCAAAGACGCCTGCGCCGCCGCCGGCAGGGCCGCCACCTCGCTGAGGTAAAGCGTGCCGCCATGGGCCCGCTCCAGCGCGCCGACCTCTGTGCGCAGCGTGCCGGTCTTCTCCCGCGTCTCGCGGCCGAACAGCACCACCTGCACTTCGTCCGGTGAATACAGCGAGCAGTTGATCTCGACGAACGGCGCCTCGGCCCGCGGGCTGCGCTGGTGGATCAGCCGCGCCGCCAGCCCCTTGCCCGAGCCGGACGGCCCGGAGATGAAGATGCGTGAATTGGTAGGCGCCGACTTCTCGATCACCCCCCTCGCCTGCTGCAGCACCGACGACGATCCGACAAGGTCGATCGACTGCGTGCTGGCACGGCCGCGCAGCTCCTCGACCTCAGATTTGAGACGCGTCGCCTCCATGGCGCGCTGCGTGATCAGAAGCAGGCGGTCGATCTTGAACGGCTTTTCGATGTAGTCGTAGGCACCCCGCCGGATGGCGGAGACGGCGGTCTCGATGTTGCCGTGGCCTGAGATCATCACCACCGGCATTTCCGGATGCTGCGTCTGAAACACGTCGAGCAGTTGCAGCCCGTCGAGGCGCGAGCCCTGCATCCAGATGTCGAGGAACACCAGGCTTGGCCGTCGCCGCGCGATTTCGTTGAGCCCGGAATCGGCGTCGTGCGCCTGCCGCGTCTCGTAGCCCTCGTCTTCGAGGATACCGGCGATCAGGTCGCGGATGTCGTCTTCGTCGTCGATGATCAGGATGTCACGTGCCATCTCAGGTCTTTTCGACCGCCATCACGGGCGGCTCCTCTTGGCCTTCGGGCTGGGGCGCTGCGTCGCCCTCTGCAGTTTCGGCAAATGGTTGGGAATTGGCCCCGGCGTCCGATGTAGGAAGTGGCAGGGTAAAGGTGAAGCACGCGCCGACACGGCCATTGGCATCGGGCTCGGAATCGACGAGGTCGACGCTGCCGCCGTGCTGTTCGATGATGCGGGCGACGATGGCGAGGCCGAGGCCGGTCCCCTTCTCGCGCGTGGTGACGTAGGGCTCGAGCAGTCGCTGCCGGTTCTCCTTCGGCCAGCCCTTGCCGTTGTCAGATACCGAGACGCGCGCCTTGTCACCCTCGGTGCGGATCTGCACGGTAATGACCGGGTCCTTGATGGCTTCAAGCCCCGCGCCCTCGATGGCCTCGACGGCATTCTTGATGAGGTTGGTCAACACCTGCGAGATCAGCCGCTGGTCGAACACCGCCTCCAGCGGCTCGTCGGGCAGATCCATATTGATGGTGACGTCGGGCAGTCGGACGCTCTCGAGGAACACAGCCGAGCGCACCGTTTCCGACAGGTCGCCGCGCACCGGCTTGGCTTCGGGCATGCGCGCGAAGGACGAGAACTCATCGACCATCCGGCCGATGTCCCCAACCTGGCGCAGGATGGTATTGATGGATTTGTCGAATACCTCGAAATCGTCCTCGAGCTTCTTGGCGTAGCGGCGGCGCAAGCGCTCAGCCGAGAGCTGGATGGGCGTCAGCGGATTCTTGATCTCGTGCGCGATGCGTCGGGCGACGTCGGCCCAGGCACCGGTGCGCTGCGCCGACAGCAGGTCGGTGATGTCGTCGAGGGTGACGACGAAGCCCTTGCTTTCGGCCATCGAGCCTTCACGCGTCAGTTGCACCTGGTAGGTGCGGTAGTCGGGGCCGGAGCCGATCTCGATCTGGTCACGGATTTGGCCGCGACGCGAGGACTTCGCCCGCTCGACCACCGGACCGAGCGCCGGAACCACCTCGCCGACCTGCTGGCCGATGACGGAGATTTCGTCGCGGCCGAGCATCTCGACCGCACGGGCATTGAACAGCGTAATGGCGCCGAAGGCATCGAGGCCGATTATGCCAGCCGACACACCCTCCACCACGGCCTCGGTGAATTGTCGGCGCTTCTCGTTGGTCTCGTTGGCGTGAAGGAGTGCGACACGCTGCGTCTTGAGCTGCTGCGTCATGGTGTTGAAGCGGTCGGACAGGTCGCGCAGATCGCCCCTGCCCGGCTGCACCGGAACCTGCACGTCGAGGTCGCCGCCCGAAACGCGGCTCGACGCGATCATCAGATTGCGGATCGGGTCGACGAAGCGGTTGGCGAGCGCGATGCCGATCCACAACGCCGCGAGCAGCAGCACCAGCGCGAGACCCAGATACATGATGGTGAAGGTGATCTGGAATACGAGTCGGTTGGACGCATACTGCCGGTACTCGGTGACGTTGTCGTCGGTGAGCCGCATGAACTCCAGCACTTCCGGGTTCACCGGCCGGGCAACGAACAGATAGGTGTTACTGTAGCTGCGCAGCTTGATGATGGCGCCGATGAGCTGGGTGTCGCCAGGCGAGATCAGCGTCGGTACGCCTTCGACGACGTGCGGGATCAGGCCATCTGGCAGTTTTGGCGCGACGCCCTGCGCGTTGATCTGCGCGCTCATCAGCGTGTCGCCGTCGCCGGAAATGAGCTCGGCGAAGGGCAGCGAGCGCGTCACGGCCAGCGCCGTGAGGATGCGCTGGTATTGCACCCGGTCGGTTTCGAACGTGTTGCGCGCCTGCTCGAGCTCGCCCGCAACCCAGATCACGTCGTCGCGCAGCACCTGCGCGTGCTCCAGCATGTAGGAGCGCGCCACCTGCCGCGAACTCTCGACCATGGTCTTGGTCCGCTCGGAGAACCACTGGTCCAGGCCCTGGTTGAGCGAAATGGTCGCCACCACCGCCACGATGATGGCTGGAACCGCCGCGGCGACCGCGAACATGGTCACCATGCGCAGTTGCAGGCCGGACCCCGCTTGCCCGAGCACGCGCGACTGCACCAGCAGCATGGCTTCGGTGACGACCAGGGCGACCACCAGCAGGACCAGGAGGCCGTTGGCGACCCAGATCAGGGTCCAGACCTCCGGCGTCGGCTCGATGCTGGTTGCCCCCGTCATGATCAGGAACGAGCCGGAGGCGGTGAGCACCGACAGCACGACAACGATCAATCCGACCGCGCGCAGGGCCTGTCGGCCGCGCTCGGTGAACAGGGATCGTGATTTCGACGAGGGCTCCTCGGTCGCGCCCGGGATGCCGCTCGTGGCCAGTGCTGTGTCGCTCATGTCACAGACCGTTTCCCGGAAAGCCGCAAAGTCGGTGTAAGGTGGCCCAATCAGCCCGACCCTTCAAGACAAATGTTGCTGAAATGTGACACCTGAAGTTGCCGGAGTTCGCTTCGCGCAACGGAAAGTGAGCGACCGGCCGGAACGAAAATGAACCCGACGGGTTCGACAAGCACGCGAGCGTCGCGCGGCTTGTCAGGTCTCTTCAAATGCCCCTCATCAATATTCGGAACTCCGGCGACATTGCCATCTGGCTGGTCGCCCTGGCTGCGTTACTTGCATTCCTCGATTCCATCTTCAACTATTTCTGGACCGGCAACGGCATCCACGGCACCGAAGGCGCACTACTAGTGGTGGCCTCGACGTTCCTGATGGGGGTTGCCGCAGTGCTCATCGGGAACCGATGGGTCGGCGGCTGGCTGCGAACGCTGTTCGAAATTCTCCTGGTTCTCGATTTCGCCGGCACCGCCGCGGCGGCCTACCTGCTCGAGGCCTGGATTCTGCTGATCCTGGTGGTGCTCGCCTTCGTGGCCTGGATTGCCCACGTCGTCCGCCCCGCCCGTCGCACCACGCCCAACCTCGGCTAATCCCATGCACGCTCTCCGTATCGTCCCCGCCGTCGTCGCGACGGCTCTCTGGTGCTCATCCGCCATCGCCGCACAGCCCGGGTCGGTCGCGTCCGACGGCAGCCAGGCCTGGTACACCTTCACCGGCCAGTTGAACGCCCAGAAGTACGCGACCGCCGACCAGATCACGCCGGACAATGTCGGCAAGCTGCAGAAGGCCTGGGAATTGCACACCGGCGACGTGTCGGACGGCAGCAACAAGGACAACGGCGGCCCCCCGGCCAGCGACTGGTCCGCGACGCCGCTGTTCGTCAACGACACCATCTACGTCTCGACACCGTTTTACCGGGTGCTGGCCGTCGAGCCGGACACCGGCAAGGTCAAGTGGACCTTCGACAGCAAATCCGAGCTCAAAGACCCGACACAGGGCGAACTGAAGACCCGCGGCGTCGCCTACTGGCAGGCGGAAGCGCCGGTTGCCGGGCAGCCGTGCCAGAAGATCGTCTATCTCGGCACGCCGCAGGGCAAGCTTTTCGCCATCGATGCCGATAGCGGCAAGGGCTGCGCGTCGTTCGGCGAGAACGGCGTTCTGGACATCAACCAGTGGAACACGGTCAACCCCAAATGGCCGCTGTCCATCCTGCAGCCGCCCACGGTGTACAAGAACCAGCTGTTCATCGGCTGGGCCGGCAAGGACTGGGCCGAGGCGGTGCAGCCTCCCGGCTCCGTGTTCGCGGTCGACGCGCAGAGCGGCAAGCTCAACTGGAAGTTCGACGCCATCCCGCCCGATCTCAATCCCAAGACCGGCACCTCCAACGTCTGGACGAGCATGTCTGTCGACGAGGCCAACAACCTGCTGTTCCTGCCGGTCAGTTCACCCAGTCCGGACTTCTACGGCGGCGACCGTACAGCGCCGATGCCGCTGTCTACCTCTGTCACCGCACTCGATGCCGACACGGGCAAGGTGGTGTGGAGCTACCAACTCGTTCATCACGACATCTGGGATTACGACACCAATTCGGCGCCTGTCCTGTTCGATCTGAAGCAGGGCGACAAGACCATCCCTGCCCTGATCCAGTCGACCAAGGAAGGCTTCCTGTTCGTTCTCAACCGTTTGACCGGACAGCCGATCTTTCCGATCGAGGAAAAGGCCGTCCCCGCCTCCGACGTCGAGGGCGAAAAGGCGGCACCGACCCAGCCGTGGCCGACGACACCCGAATCCACGGTGCCCGACCAGTTCCCCGGCATCTCCTGGCTCGCCGACGCGCTGAGCGGCGGCTATTGCAGCCGCACCCTGGCCGGTCTGCGGTACGACGGTCGCTTCACCCCGCCCAGCACCAGGGGCAGCCTCGCCTACCCGGCCACCGCTGGCGGGGTGGAATGGGGCGGCGGCGCGCTCGATCCGACCACCAACAGCTACATCGTCAACAGCTCGAGTGTCGCGCAGATCTACACCCTCATTCCGCGCGAGAAGTACAAGACGCTCAAGGGCAAGCCCGGCTCGGCCGAACAGGGCTATTACGACATGGAAGGCGCGCCCTACGGGTTCCAGCTCCAGACCTTCCTCAATCCGCTGGGCATGCCCTGCTGGAACGGGCCGTATGGCACGCTGTCGTCGTACGACCTCAACACCGGCAAGCTCAACTGGCGGTTCCCGTTCGGCGAGGTGCAGAAATGGGGCTTCTACATGCCGCAATCCTGGGGCTCGGTGACCATCGGCAGCCCTGTCCTCACCAAGACCGGAGTGGTGTTCATCGGCGCCTCGATGGACAGCCGGGTACGCGGCATCGACGCCAAGTCGGGCAAGGTGCTGTGGACGGCACTGGTCGACTCCCCCGCTGTGTCGTCGCCCGCCGTGTACACCTATAAGGGCAAGGAATATGTTCTGTTCGCCGTCGGCGGGAACTCGATCCTCATGCCCAAGGTGGCTGACCAATTGGTCGCCTACGCACTGCCGGGATAAGCCATGTCGCGCGCCTTTGTCCGGGAAGATGGTGGCGGAACGCCGATCGTACGGTCCTCACGCGACAGCGCGGAAAGCACTGCCGACGTCTATCGCACGATCGAGCCGGACTTTGCCTTCGAGGTGCGCGAGGGGCGCGGCGGCTTCATGATCGCCCGCTTGCGCAAGGACGGCGGCTTCGACTCCTGGGTCGAGGAATAGGCGTGCCGCGCACTCTCAGCCGTTGCGCCGGCTGTGCTTGACGATCTCGATCGAGTGAGCGCGGATTTTCTTGCGTAGCGTGTTGCGATTGAGACCGAGCAGTTCGGCGGCCTTGATCTGGTTGCCGCCACAGGCATTGAGCACCATGGCGATCAAGGGCGCTTCCACCTTGTCGAGTACCCGTTGATAGAGGCCCGCGGGGGGCAGCTTTGGTTCATGGTCGCGCAACAACTGCGCGATATGGGTCTCGACCGCCGCCGAGACGTCGACCGGTCCGGGCGTCGTTGACGCTGCCTGCCGATCGGACATGTTGAGCTCGGCTTCGACGATCTCGCGCGAAATGCTCTCGTCGGCGTAGAGCGCGGCGAGGCGGCGAACCAGGTTTTCGAGCTCGCGCACGTTCCCCGGCCAGGCGTAGCTCTGCATCAGCTTGATCGCATCGGGAGCAATGGTCTTGAGTGGCTCGCCGTCGCGCTGCGCCGCTCGCAGGAAATGCGCCACGAGGTCGCCGATGTCATCGCTCCGCTCGCGCAGGGGCGGCAGGCGGATGGGGACCACATTGAGGCGGTAGTAGAGGTCCTCGCGGAACAGGCCCTGCCGGATCATCTGGCCCAAGTCGCGGTGCGTGGCGGCGACGATGCGGACGTTGGACTTGATGGCGGTGCGGCCGCCCACCATCGTATACTCGCCCTCTTGCAGCACCCGCAGCAGCCGGGTCTGGGCATCCATCGGCATATCGCCGATCTCGTCGAGGAACAGCGTGCCTCCTTCAGCCTGCTCGAAGCGTCCGGACTGGCGGGCAGTCGCGCCGGTGAAGGCTCCCTTCTCATGTCCGAACAGCTCCGCCTCGATCAGGTCCCGCGGGATGGCGGCCATGTTGATGGCCACGAACGGACCATTCCGGCGCTTGCCGAAATCGTGCAGCGCCCGGGCGACGAGCTCCTTGCCGGTGCCGCTCTCCCCGGTGATCATCACCGTGAGGTCGGTCTGCATCAGCCGCGCCAGCGCCCGATAGATGTCCTGCATGGCGGCGGAACGGCCGACCAGCGGCATGGTCTCGGCCGGCTCCTCGTCCTTGCGCACGGCCGGCCCCGGCTTTCTGGCATCGGCGAGGGCACGCGCGACGACCGAGAGCACCTCGGTGATGTCGAAGGGCTTCGGCAGATATTCGTAGGCGCCCAGCTCGTTGGCGCGGATCGCCGTCATGAAGGTGTTCTGCGCGCTCATCACCACGACCGGAAGGTCGGGCCGGAGCTTCTTGATCTTGGGCATGACGTCGAAGGCGTTGCCGTCGGGCATCGCCACATCGCTGATCAAGAGATCCCCTTCCCCGCGGCTCACCCAGTTCCACATGGTGGAGAGATTGCCGGTGGGCCGGACGTCGTAGCCGGCGCGGGTCAGCGCCTGGTTCAGGACCATTCGGATGGCGGCGTCGTCGTCGGCGAGCAGGATGGTCTGGCTCATTGGGCGGCCACCTCGGCGGTCTCTTCGGGCATCTTCAAACCTCTTGCGACCGGCAGCAGTACGCGGAAGCGCGTGCGACCGGGACGGCTGTCACTGTCGATGACGCCGCCATGATCGCCGACGATCTTGGCTACCAATGCAAGTCCCAGGCCAGATCCGTTGGCCTTGGTGGTGACGAAGGGGTCGAACAGGATGGGCAGCAGATCCGGCTGGATGCCGGGTCCGTTGTCCTCGATGACGATTTCGAGCGGCAGCGAAATGCGCTGCGCCACCCCCTGCACCGCAATGCGAATGCCGGGACGGAAGGCCGTGGAGATGCGAATTTCCGCCTTGGGCGTCCGCTCGAGCGCCTCTGCTGCATTTTTCACCAGATTAAGGAAGACCTGGATGAGCTGGTCGCGGTTGCCGAAGACCGGTGGCAGCGACGGGTCGTAGTCCTCCGAGAAGTTGACGTTGCGGGCGACGCCGGACTTGGCCAAGAGCTTCACCCGGTCGAGCACGACGTGAATGTTGATGGCCTCGCGCTCGATCGGCCGGTCGTCGCCGAACACTTCCACGCGGTCGATGAGATCGACGATGCGATCGACCTCATCCCGCACCAGCCGGGCGAGCGGCAATTCGTCAGGCGTGACCGACTGCTCGAGCAGTTGCGCGGCACCGCGGATGCCCGACAGAGGGTTCTTGATCTCGTGCGCCAGCATCGAGGCGAGGCCGGTGACAGAACGCGCCGCGCCGCGACTCACCAATTGCCGGTCGATCTTGTCGGCCATGGTACGCTCCTGGAACAGCAAGGCCACCCGGGCGTCGATCTCGGAGATTGGGCTCGCGAACACATCGACGATGCGGTCGTCTGCGGCATCGCCGAAGCGGGCAGAACCGACGCTGACGCGATATTCGGTCATCGGGGCGCGACGCTCGGCCACCGCCTGCGCCAGGGCGACGATTGGCGAGCCGAATGCAATGAGGTCGTCGAGCCGCTGCCGGCCCAGCACGCTGAGCGAGGCGCCGAAGAAAGACTCCGCCGCGTAATTGACGAACACCACCTGCCGGGCTTCGTCCACCACGATCACCGGCTGTGTCAGCGCCTGCAGCACCGAGAGCGGCAGGGTCGGTGGCACGAGCTCGCTCATGCCGCCTGCCGCAACTCGTTAGCGAAGATCGCGCGGACGAGGCTGATAACTTCGGCCGGTACAGTCGATTCCAGCAGGCGTTTGCGGGTCTCCTTCGGCAGCGCCAGCGCGGCGGCCTCGAGATACCAGTCGAGATGCTTGCGGGCGGCACGGACGCCAACCTCGGTGCCGTATTCGCTGAGCACGCCCTCATAGTGCTCGACCACGATTGCCGTGAGCGCATCGCCCTCGGGGGCCGGTTGCGGGTCTGCTCCGGCGAGCCCCGCAGCGACCTGGCCGACCAGCCAGGGCTGGCCCTGGGCCCCGCGCCCGAGCATTACCGCCGCAGCGCCGGACCGGGCTAGAGCCTCACGAGCGGTGTCGAGCGAGACGATGTCGCCGTTGACGACCACCGGCACGTCAACGGCCTCGACCACCTCGCGCACCGGCTGCCAGCGGGCCCTGCCCTTGTAGAATTGCTGTCGTGTCCGCCCGTGTACGGTGATCATGCGGGCGCCGGCATTGACGGCGCGACGGGCGATCTCAGGCGCGTTGAGACTGTCGTCATCCCAGCCAAGCCGCATCTTCACGGTGACCGGCCGCGAGGTCGCGCCGACCACCGCCTCCACGAGCCGCTCCGCCAGATCGGGGACGCGCATCAGCGCCGACCCCGCATAGCCATTGATCACGCGCTTTGCCGGGCAGCCGAAATTGATGTCGATGATGTCAGCGCCGGCGTCTTCGGCAATGCGGGCGGCAGCCGCCATCCAGCCCGCGTCGCAGCCTGCAAGCTGCACCATATGCGGCAGGCCGGGCGACGGCGCGAGCTTGCGCCGCATGTCGTCGTTGCCGGCGTTGAGCGCGCCGCTGGCGATCATTTCGGAAACCACGAGGCCGGCCCCATAGCGCGCGGCCAATTGGCGCATCGGGCGGTCCGTGATGCCGGCCATGGGAGCAAGGAACGCCCGGTTGCGGATCGCCTGGTCGCCGATGCTCAAGCCGCAGGCAGGATCAGGCACGGATTGCACCACTTTTGCGCAGTTGAAGAGATTGCGCGAAGAATAGCCAAAACGGTGCCCGGCGCAACACCTCATTCCTCCCTGCGGGCTGACTTGCCGGAGGCAAAATGCCTCGCTAGACCAGCGCATTGCGCCGGAGAGACCCTGCAATGTCCGCCCCCAGACGCATCGCTGTCATCGTGGTCGCCGCCGGCACCGGCGAACGGATGGGTGGCATCCCTAAGCAATATCGGCCGCTCGCTGGCCGGGCGGTGCTGGCTCGGACGATCGACGCCTTCACCCGGCGCAGCGATGTCGCCTGGGTCCTGCCGGTGATTCACCGCGAGCACGCGTCGCGTTATGCCGACCTTGCGCTCGAAGGGCCGAAACTGCTGGCGCCGGTGCCCGGTGCCGAGACGCGCCAGGGCTCCGTGCTGGCGGGTCTCGAGGCTCTCGCCGCCCGCGGGCCCGATGTGGTGCTGATCCAGGACGCGGCGCGGCCGCTGGTCGATGACGCGGTGATCGATGGCGTGCTGGCCGGGCTGGGGCGGGCCGCCCTGCCCGCGGTGCCGGTGACTGACACCATCAAGCGCTCGGCAGACGGCAAACGGGTGAGCGGCACCGAGGATCGCCGGCATCTGTTCGCGGCGCAGACGCCGCAGGGTTTTGCCTTTGCCGACATTCTCGACGCGCATCGCCGGGCAGCCGGCGCATCCAGCGAATTCACCGACGATGCGGCAATCGCCGAATGGGCCGGAATTCCGGTGGCCCTGACAGCCGGATCCGCGCGCAACATCAAGCTCACGCACCCCGAGGATTTCGAGCGCGCGGAGCGACTGCTTGGAGGCGGCACCATGGAAACCCGGACCGGCAGCGGCTTCGACGTGCATCCGTTCGAGCCGGGCGAGGCGGTGTGGCTCGGCGGCGTGCGTATTCCGCATAGCGCCCGGCTCAAGGGGCATTCGGATGCCGACGTCGCGTTGCACGCGCTGACCGACGCGATCTATGGCGCGCTCGGCGAGGGCGACATCGGCTCATTCTTTCCGCCGTCCGATCCGCAGTGGAAGGGGGCGGCCTCGAGCGTGTTCCTGAAACACGCTGCCGGGCTGGTCGCAGAACGCGGCGGCCGGCTCGTCAATCTCGACGTGACCATCGTCTGCGAAGCGCCGCGGATCGGCCCGCACGTGCCAGCCATGAAAGCGGCGATCGGCGCGGCGGCCGGGATCGCGCCGAGCCGGGTGGCGATAAAGGCCACGACCAGCGAACAACTGGGCTTTACCGGGCGCTCCGAAGGCGTCGTGGCCATGGCCACGGCGACTGTCGAACTGCCACGGGAGGACTGAATGCGGCTACCGGACGAAATTGCGCAACTGGCCAGGGAAGTCGTCGCAGCGGCAAGGGCCAATGGCATCACCATGGCCACCGCCGAAAGCTGTACCGGCGGCCTGCTGGCGGGGGCGCTCACGGCCATCCCGGGAGCGTCCGAGACGTTCTATGGGGGCTTCGTCACCTATGCCAACGAGGCCAAGCTGGCGATGATCGGCGTCCCCTACGGCGTCCTGCGGGAGTTCGGTGCGGTGTCGAAGGAGACTGCCGTCGCCATGGCGGAGGGCGCGATGCACGCGTCCGGGACGCATCTGGCGGTGGCCGTCACCGGCATTGCCGGCCCGGATGGCGGCAGCAAGGAGAAGCCGGTTGGGCTGGTGCACTTCGCTGTCGCAACTGCCGACGCCACTCGACAGCTCCGGAAAAACTTCGATCCGAGCTGGAGCCGTGATGAGATCCGCCATGCCAGCGTGGTCGAGGCGCTGAAGCTGATGAAGAAGGCGATCGGCTAAAGCCAGAACAGGAAACCGCCGCCACTTTGCCTGGAGACGCTCTAATCCCCGAAGCGGCGGTCGGCTTCGTCGACGAAGGCATCGAGGATTTCGTCCTGCTTGGCCGCGAAGGCTGCTTCGGCAACAGTCGCGATCAGCGGGTTCGAGAACTTGAAGTCGATATCGAAGCGGATGCGCGTGCCGGTGCCCTCGGGCTCGAACGTCCACTTGCTGTCGAGGTAGCTGAACGGCCCGTCCACCGCCTTGGCGGTAATGGTGTGCGCGTTGCGGTCGGCCTCGACGCGGCTGGTATAGGACTGCGTCATCGGACCAAACTGGATCGTCATTCTGGCGTAGCGCACGTCGCCTGCGGCGCCGTCGTCCCGCTTGACCTGCATGTCCTTGCAGTTGGGGACAAAGTCCGGATAGCTGGCGAGATCATTCACAAGGTCGAACATCCGGTCGATCAGGTGCGGCACGTGCCGCTCGAGAAACAGATCAGGCATGCTTGGCGAGCCGGGCGGCCTTGAGGGCGGCGAAGTCTTCGCCGGCATGATGCGACGAGCGGGTGAGCGGGCTGGCGGAGACCAGCAGGAATCCCTTGGTCTTGGCCACCGTCGCGTAAGACTTGAACTCGTCGGGGGTGACGTAGCGGATGACCGGATGGTGCTTGCGCGTCGGCTGCAGGTACTGGCCGATGGTGAGGAAATCCACGTCCGCCGAACGCAGATCGTCCATGAGCTGCAGCACCTCGTTCCGCTCTTCGCCGAGCCCGACCATGATGCCGGACTTGGTGAACATCGTGGGGTCGAGTTCCTTCACCCGCTGCAGCAGCCGGATCGAGTGGAAGTAGCGGGCGCCTGGCCGAACCTTGAGATACTTGCTCGGCACCGTCTCGAGGTTGTGGTTGAACACGTCTGGCTTGGCCGCGACGACCACTTCCAGCGCGCCTTCCTTGCGCAAGAAATCGGGAGTCAGCACTTCGATGGTGGTCTGGGGGGTGCAGTCGCGGATCGCCCGGATCACCCTGGCGAAGTGCTCGGCGCCACCATCAATGAGGTCGTCACGGTCGACCGAGGTGATGACCACATGGTTAAGGCCGAGTTTCTGCACCGCATTGGCGACGTTCTCGGGTTCATGCGGGTCGAGTTGGGTCGGCAGGCCCGTCGCCACGTTGCAGAAGGCGCAGGCGCGGGTGCAGATCTCGCCCATGATCATCATGGTGGCATGCTTCTTTGACCAGCACTCGCCGATGTTGGGGCAGCCAGCCTCCTCGCACACGGTGACAAGGTTGTGCTCGCGCACGATCTGCTGGGTTTCGCGATAAACCGGCGAGCCGGGCGCGCGGACGCGAATCCAGTCGGGTTTGCGCAGCACCTCCGTGTCGGGCCGATGGGCCTTCTCTGGGTGGCGTGGGCGGGCTTCCAGCAGGGTAACCACGAAACTCCTTAGTGCCCGGCGATCAGCCGGGCGATGAGCACGACAACGATGGCGCCCACCGTTGAGGTGATGATCTGGCTGAGCCAGACGCTGTTGAACGGCAGCCGGATTTTCAGTGCCGAGAAGATGTAGCCGCCGACGAACGAGCCGATGACGCCCGACAGCAGATAGGTCAAGAGCCCGTCGCCGCCTACGATCCAGCTCGCGAACCAGCCGGCAATCGCGCCGATGACGAGGAAAACCACAACGTGACGGACGGTGTCGTCGCGCAGGACGTTGCCTGCGGCTTCGGGTTGGCGATCCGGTAGCTTCATCTATGTCCCCATATTGCCCGGGACATCATATCGAACCGGTTGCCGTGAGTTGCAATGGGCAGGCAAAAGGGCGCCCCGGCCGTCCGGAGCGCCCTTTATACGGTGGTGCGTCGAGATCAGGCGTGCGTCGTGCGCCCGCCCGTAACGGCTCGACCGATCGCGATGAGGATGCAGGCACCCACGATCGCCACGATCAGCTGTCCGATAATGCCGCCGGCCGTGGCGCCCAAGACCAGCGTCAGGATGAAATTGCCGATCACGGCACCGACGATGCCAAGAACGATATTCAGGAGCAGGCCCATGTGGGCATGCATCAACTTCTCGGCAATCCACCCGGCGAGCGCACCGAGGATAATTGCCAAAATCCAGCCAACACCTACCATTTGATCTCTCCTTGCACGGGGTTGAGATCAGGGAAACGACTGAGTTTCCAAATGGATGCGTAGCGGACATCTACTTGGCGACAATCCGCGCAACGATGATGACGATGATGGAGCCGATCACCGCCGTGACGAGGTCGTTGAGCCAGCCTTCGAGCGGCAGCCTGGCGTGGGCGAGCCGGAGCACATAGCCGCCGACCAGCGCCCCGACGACACCGACGACGAGGTAGCGCACCAGCCCTTTGCCGCCGAGGATCAGGCTCGCAATCCAGCCCGCCGCGAGGCCGGTGAGCAGGAATATGACGAGCGATGTGACTTCTGCCGACATGCCGATATCTCCCGGTGGGACCGGATGGTCCATGCCCTCGCCGCCGGCTAGATGTTGAGGGCCCGCCCGTAGGCATCGAGCACGCTTTCCTTCATCATCTCACTGAGCGTGGGATGCGGGAAGATGGTGTGCATCAGCTCTTCCTCGGTGGTTTCGAGGTTCATGGCGACGACGAAGCCTTCGATCAGTTCGGTCACCTCGGCCCCCACCATGTGGGCGCCCAGCAGTTCCCCGGTCTTGGCGTCGAAGATGGTCTTGACCAGGCCCTCGGGCTCGCCGAGCGCGATGGCCTTGCCGTTGCCGATGAACGGAAAGTGCCCGATCTTGAGCTCGCGGCCGGTCTCCTTCGCCTTGGCTTCGGTCAGCCCGACGGAGGCTACCTGCGGCTCGCAATAGGTGCAGCCCGGAATCTTGCGCTTATCGAGGCCGTGCACCTTGAGCCCGGCAATCGTCTCGACCACGATGACGCCCTCGTGCTCGGCCTTGTGCGCCAGCATCGGCGGGCCGGCCACGTCGCCGATGGCCCACAAGCCCGGGACATTTGTGCGGCCGTGGTCATCGACGACAATCGCGCCGCGCTCGATCTTCACGCCGAGCTTTTCGAGCCCGAGATTTTCGGTGTTGCAGACGACGCCGACGGCCGAAATCAGTGCGTCGCCGGCGACGTCGACCTTGCTGCCGTCCTTGAGTTCGACATGGGCGACGATGCCGGCCTTCGACTTGTCGACCTTGGTGACCTTGGCCTCGATCATGAACTTGATGCCGCGCTTTTCGAAGCGCTTCTTCACGTGCGCGGCGATCTCGGCGTCCTCGACCGGCAGAATCTGCGGCAACAGCTCGATGATCGTCACCTCGGCGCCGAGCGAGCGGTAGAACGACGCGAACTCCATGCCGATGGCGCCCGAGCCCATCACGACCAGCGATTTCGGCATCGCCTTGGGCGTCATGGCCTCGAAATAGGTCCAGATGCGATCGCCGTCCGGCTCGATGCCGGGCAGGACGCGCGGACGGGCACCGGTGGCGACGATGATGTTCTTGGCCTTGTAAGTCCCTGCCCCGAGCGCATTCTTGGGTGGCGGCACCTGCGGCTGCATGGCGGGCTTCTTGGTCGGCTCGACCTTGATCTCGCCCGGGCCGGTGAGCACAGCCTCGCCCCAGATGGTGTCGACCTTGTTCTTCTTCATCAGGAACTGGACGCCGTTATTCATCTGCCCCGCGATCTGGCGCGAGCGCTTGACGGTGGCGTCGAGGTCGACGCCGAACTTGTCGGCGGTCAGGCCGTAGTCCTTGGCGTGCGCCATGTGGCCGTAGATCTCGGCGGTCCGCAGCAGTGCCTTGGTGGGAATGCAGCCCCAGTT
>JAEWCE010000048.1 GCA_023390785.1 Pseudomonadota bacterium | reverse complement strand
CACCGGACTCAGCTCAAGCGGCCACCCCCTCCGTCGCTTCGCGCCACCTCCCCCATCGCTGCGCGATAGGGAAGGACCCGACTGCAAGCTCCTAAAGCGCTTGCGGATATAGTTTCCAGCGCTTCGGCCTGAACGCGATGCGCGTCTTTTCGCCCGCCGGATGGTCGAACGGCAGGTCGATTTCCACCCGCTGCGCATTGCCGCCGATCTCGAGTTCCACCCGCCGCGTGCCCCCGACCCGGCGCGACGCGGCGACGACGCCGGCCAGCGCCGCGCCCTCGGGCACCAGTTCCACATCGTGCGGCCGGAAATAGAGCTGCGCATGCCCGCCCGGCATGTCGCCGGCGCTCAGCCCCACGGCGCGGCCGCCGACCCAGACCTCGCCATTGTCGATCTCGACCGGCAGTCCGCTCGATTCCCCGATGAAGCCGAAGACGAACGGGTTGAGCGGCTCGTCATAGACCGTATCGGGCGAGCCGACCTGTTCGATCTTGCCGCGGCTCATCACCACCAGCCGGTCGGCCAGCTCCAGCGCTTCCTCCTGGTCGTGCGTCACGAACACCGTGGTGTGGCCGGTCTTGTCGTGGATTTCGCGCAGCCATTTGCGCAGCTCCTTGCGCACCTGCGCGTCGAGCGCCCCGAACGGCTCGTCGAGCAGCAGCACGCGCGGCTCGATGGCCAGCGCCCGCGCCAGTGCCACCCGCTGCCGCTGGCCGCCCGAAAGCTGCTGCGGAAACCGGTCGTGCAGGCCCGAGAGCTGCACCAGGTCCAGCAGTTCCATCGCCCGCTTGCGGATCTCGACGTTTGACGGCCGCGTCGCCCGCGGCCGGACCTTGAGCCCGAACGAGACGTTCTCGAGCACGCTCATGTTGCGAAACAGCGCGTAGGCCTGGAAGACGAAGCCGACATTGCGCTCCTGCACGCTCTTGAGCGATGCGTCCTCGTCGCCGAACAGGATGCGCCCGGCAGTCGGGCGTTCGAGCCCGGCGATCAACCTGAGCAGCGTGGTCTTGCCCGATCCCGACGGCCCGAGCAGCGCGATCAGCTCGCCCGAGCGGATGTCAAGCGACACATCGTCGAGCGCCGGATAGCGCGAGAATTCCTTGAGTACGTGGTCGACGCGAATATCCAACGAACGGCCCCCTAGTGCCCGCGTGTGCCCGCGAGTTCGTCGCCATAGCGGAACTCGAGGATGGTCTTGATGAGCAGCGTCACCAGCGCCAGCATCGCCAGCACCGACGCCATGGCGAAGGCCCCGGCGAAATTGTATTCGTTGTAGAGGATTTCGATGTGCAGCGGCATCGTGTTGGTTTTGCCGCGGATATGCCCCGACACCACCGACACCGCGCCAAACTCGCCCATGGCGCGCGCATTGCACAGCAGCACGCCGTAGAGCAGCCCCCATTTGATGTTGGGCAGCGTCACCCGCCAGAAGGTCTGCCAGCCCGTGGCGCCAAGCGACAGCGCCGCCTCCTCGTCCTGCGTTCCCTGGTCCTGCATCAGCGGGATCAGCTCGCGCGCAATGAACGGGAAGGTGACGAAGATCGTCGCCAGCACGATGCCGGGCACCGCAAAGATGATCTGGATCCGGGCATCCGCCAGCCAGCCGCCGAACCAGCCCTGCGCTCCGAACAGCAGCACATAGACCATGCCCGACACCACCGGTGAGATCGAGAACGGCAGATCGATCAGTGTGATCAGAAACGACTTGCCCCAGAACTCGTACTTGGCCACCGCCCAGGCCGCGGCGACGCCGAACACCAGGTTGAGCGGCACCGCGATCACCGCCACCAGCAGCGTCAGCTGGATCGCGGCAAGCGCGTTCCGGTCGGTGAACGTCTTGAGGTAGGCCTCGAGGCCCTTGCGGAACGCCTCGATGAACACCACCAGCAGCGGCAGCAGCACCATCAGCGCCATGAACGCCACGGCGATGCCGATCAGCGTCCACTTTATCCAGCCCGGCTCCGAAGTCGGCCGGCTGTGCGCGAAGGTCGGCTCGTTCGGCCGCCGGCTGTCGTAGACGGCGACGTCCTGCTCATACATCGCCATAGCGTTTCCTCGCCCAGGCCTGGATAAGATTGATGACGAGCAGCATCAGGAAGGCGACCACCAGCATGATGGTGGCGATCACCGCCGCGCCGCCCACGTCGAATTCCTCGAGCTTGATGACGATCAGCAGCGGCGCAATCTCCGACTGGTTTGGAATGTTAGAGGCAATGAAGATCACCGAGCCGTACTCGCCCACGGCCCGCGCGAAAGCGAGCGCGAAGCCGGTGAGGATCGCGGGCAGCAGCCACGGCAGGATCACCCGCGCGATCGTCTGCCAGCGGCTCGCTCCCAGCGTCGCCGCCGCCTCCTCGAGCTCCTGCTCGAACTCCTCCAGCACCGGCTGCACCGTGCGCACCACGAACGGCAGGCCGATAAAGATCAGCGCGATGACGATGCCCGAGGGCGTATAGGCGATCTTCCAGCCCAAATGCAGGGGCCCATTGGCGCCGACCAGCCAGCCGATCCAGCCCTTGTCCGCGTAGATGGTGGAGAGCGCGATGCCCGCCACCGCCGTCGGCAGCGCGAACGGCAGGTCGACGATGGCATCGAGCAGCCGCCGGCCGATGAATTTGTATCGCACCAGTACCCAGGCGAGCAGCACGCCGAACACCAGATTGACCAGCGCCGCAAGAAGCGACGAGCCGAAGCTCACCCACAGCGCCTGCAGCGTCCGTTGCGACGTCGCGATGCGCACGATCTCTGCCAGCGGCAGCGTTGCCGATTTGATGAACAGCGCCGCCAACGGGATCAGGACGATCAGGCTCAGATATACCATGGTGTAGCCGAGCGTCAGGCCGAAACCTGGAATGACGTTCGGCTTCACCAGGCCCCACCCCGCTTTCGCGGGGTGGAACAGGGCGGTCTGCTCGGGGCCGGCCGCGACCAGCGCGGGCGACCTAGTTGGCGGGAGCGTAGATCTGGTCAAAGATCCCACCATCGCCGAAATGCTCTGGCTGCACCTTGGCCCAGCCGCCGAACTCGGGGTCGTCGATAGAGACCAGATCGAGCTTGGGGAAGGCCGCCAGCAGCGCCGGGTCGGTCACCTTGTCCGGCTCGATCGGGCGGTAGTGGTTCTTGGCGGCCACCGTCTGTCCCTCGGGCGAATAGAGGTAGTCCAGATAGGCTCTGGCGAGCTCGGTAGTGCCGTGCGCCTCGGCATTCCTGGTCACCACCGCGACGGGCGGTTCGGCGAGGATGGAGCTGGGCGGATAGACGATGTCGAAATTGTCGGCACCGAATTCGTCGAGCACCAGATAGGCCTCGTTCTCCCACGACAGAAGCACGTCGCCGAGGCCCTTCTGCGCATAAGTCACCGTCGAGTCGCGGGCTCCGGTACCCAGCACCGGCACGTGCTGGTAGAGCTGCTTGACGAACTCCTTCGCCTTGCCCGCATCGTTGCCGCCGGTCTTGTAGCCGTAGTTCCAGGCGGCGAGGTAGGCCCAGCGCGCGCCGCCCGAGGTCTTGGGATTGGGCGTGATCACCTGCACGTCGCCCTTCACCAGGTCGCCCCAGTCCTTGATGCCCTTGGGGTTGCCCTTGCGTACAAGGAAGATGATGGTCGACGTGTAGGGCGTGTTGTTGTGCGCCAGCGTGCCGCGCCAATTGGCGTCGATCTTCCCGGACTTTTTCGCGATGGCGTCGATGTCACCCTGCAACGCCAGAGTCACCACGTCGGCGTCGAGCCCGTCGATCACCGCCTGCGCCTGCTTGCCCGAGCCGCCATGGCTCTGGTCGATGGTGACATTATCGCCGGTCTTTTGCAGCCAGTACGCCGCGAACGCCTGGTCGTATTGTTCGTAGAGCTCGCGGGTTGGGTCGTAGCTGACATTGAGCAGATGCAAATCTGCGGCGCGGGCGGTTACCACTCCCGCAAGGCCGAGCGCTGCGAACAGCGCCGCAATGGCCAGAACCTTGGCAGTCGTCTTCATCAGAACCTCCGTGGTGAAGAAACTGTCGTAACTCTACCTTCTTAGTCGACTATCTCAAGCTTTCTCGGAATCGCAATTCGTGGCCACGCAGAAATGCTTTCCCCCGGGGGCCGGTTCCAAAGGAAAATTTGAATAGTTTGTTCCGCGCTTTGGCCAGCACGCGAAATCGCTTGCTGCGCTTGGACTAGCCAAACCGGAGGCCGCGCCTAGACCAGTTCCGGCATGCGGCCCTTTTGCAGCGCGTCGGCGAACGTTGTGTGGTCGAGCACCTCGCGCTGCGCCTTGACCACGCTGGCGAAGACGTGCCGGATTTCGCAGGTCGCCTCGTCCTGGCAATCGGCGCAGCGCCGGTATGCGATCTTGCTGAGGCAGGGCAGCGGCGCGATCGGCCCGTCGATGAGCCGGAGCACCTCGCCGAACGTGATCTTGTCGGCCGGCCGCAGCAGCACATAGCCGCCCAGCCGCCCGCGCCGGCTCATCACGATCCCGGCGCGCTTGAGCTCGAGCAGGATCTGCTCGAGGAACTTCTTCGGAATCGCCTGCGACTTCGAGATTTCCGAGATCATCAGCGACGCCTCGGGCGGCGCCTTACAGAGCGCCAGAAGCGCCCGAAGCGCATATTTTGCCTTTTGCGAGATCATCTGCGGCCGATCGGTTCAGCCCAGATATCGCGCTTTGCCGGCAATTGCGAGGTCACTTGTCGGCCGGTTCCACTTCCGGGTTGAAGGCCGAGCCCGGTGCCGTTGCCGGCCCCGAAGGCCTCGCCCGCGGCGGGCCCGCCGGAGGAGCCTCCGGCACGGGCACCAGGACCGGCACATCTTCGGCCGTCGGCACCTCCGCCACCAGCGGCGCCGGCGATATCACCACCGGCGCCACCACATAGGCGGCCGGCATGGTTGGCGCGTCCGGCTCGGCTTGCTGCTCTTGCAGCTCCAAGGCCTGCCCCTCCGGCATCGCGTCTTCCGTTGCCGGCATCTCCCCCAGCGCCGGGACCACCGCGGCCGGCTCGGCCGCGCCTTCGATCACATGCGCGGGATGCGCCGCTTCGATCGCCGCCTCGAGCTCTTCCGCCGGCACGACGTCTGGGTCGGGCAGCGTCGCCACCGGTGGTATATCCGCGGCCGGCGTCACAACCGGCTGCGCCGTCGCCAGCACGGGTTCGACCTTGAGCGCCGCGGCGATGGCATCCATTCCCGCCTGCGTCCCGCCGCCGCTGTTCTCGGCGTCGCGGGCCATCTCCGCCTCGGTCCAGCCCAGCATGCCGAGACCGATCTCGCGCTCGCCCATGATCACTTCATTGGCGCCGAGCTCACGCAGATAGCTGTCCTCTTCGTCCGAATGCGCCCGCGCTACGATGTGCAGCCGCTCATTGCCCTTGCGCGCCTGCTCCACCGCTTGCCCCGCCTCGAAGGCATTGGGGATGGCGACCAGGAGCGTGTGGGCCTGGGCCACATTGGCGAGTGCCAGCGCCTTGCCGCTCGCGGCATTGCCGACCACCACCTCGATGCCCGCCGCGTGCGCCGCGGCGACGCGCTTTTCCGCATCCTCGATCAGAACAAAGGGGGTGCCCTGTCGCTTCAGCCCGTCGGCAACCACCGTGCCGACCCGGCCATAGCCGATCAGCACCGCGTGATCGTGCAGCGTGGTCGGCTGACGTTCGTCGCTGGCTTCCACCGGCTCGGGCGTCGGCGCGACCGCGCTGCCGCTCAGTTCGGGCTCGACCCGCGTCGGCACGACGATCGGGGCATTGACCGCAATGCGCGCCTCGAGCCGGGGGCGCAGATGCTCGGCGGCAAACATCAACAGCGGATTGACCAGGATAGAGATGATCGAACCGGCGAGGATGTAGCTCTGCGCATCCCGGGGCATCAGTCCGAGTCCTATGCCCAGCGCGGCGAGGATAAAGCTGAACTCGCCGATCTGCGCCAGCGACGCCGAGATCGTCAGGGCCGCCCCGACCGGCCGCCTGAGCGCTATGACGAGGAAGAAGCCGAGCACCGACTTGCCGACGATGATGATGAACAGCGTGCCCAGCACCTCGAACGGATGCGTGACCAGGATCATCGGGTCGAACAGCATGCCGACGGCAACGAAGAACAGCACCGCGAAGGCATCGCGGAACGGCAGGCTCTCCTGCGCCGCACGATTGGACAGCTCGCTTTCGCTGAGAATCATGCCGGCAAAGAACGCCCCGAGCGCAAGGCTAACGCCGAACAGGTACGCGGCGCCCGCCGCAACGCCGAGCGCGATCGCCAGCACCGCCAGCCGGAACAGCTCGCGCGAGCCCGTGTGGGCGGTGAGATGCAGGATCCAGGGAATGACCCGCCGCCCCACCACCAGCATGAAGCCGACGAAGGCGCCGAGCTTGACCACAGTGACGCCGAGGATGCCCCAGATGTTGAGCTCGACCCCTGTGAAGCGCTCGACCACGTCGACGAACGGATCGTGGATTTGCTGCGCCGTGCCGCCCATGATCCCTGCGAAGGCGGGGATCAGCACCAGCGCCAGCACCATGGCGATATCTTCGACGATCACCCAGCCCACCGCGATGCGGCCGCGGTCGGAATCAACGAGGTGCCGGTCCTGCAGCGCCTTGAGCAGCACCACGGTCGAGGCCACCGACAGCGCCAGACCGAAGACCAGGCCGCCACCCCAGGACCAACCCATCAACAGCGCGAGCCCAAGCCCCATCACCGTGCCACCGGCGATCCGCAGCAACGCGCCCGGCACAGCCACCGCCTGCACCGACAGCAGGTCCTTGAGCGAAAAATGCAGGCCCACGCCGAACATCAGCAGGATCACGCCGATCTCGCTGAGCTCGGTGGCGAGCTCGGCATTGGCGACGAACCCGGGCGTGAACGGGCCGACCAGGACGCCGGCGATCAGATAGCCCACCAGTGGCGGCATGCGCAGCCGGTTCGCCGCAGCGCCGAAGATGAATGCCAGCACCAGACCTGCCACGATCGTGGAGATCAGGGGTGTGTCATGCGGCATGCCTTCTTCTCCGACGGCGAAGTGAACTAGGTTCCAGTTATGGGGCGACCCAAGGGCAACATGGGAGCGTTCGGTCCGCCGCGCAACCACAGGCTTGGGCAAAAATGCAGCGAAATCGTGAGCCGCATACAAAATGGGCCGGCAGGACGCCGGCCCATCCGAGTCCGTGTCCTGCCCGTCCTACTCGGTGGTCGTCACCGGCAAGAGCGTCGCCGTGACGCGTCCTGAACCACCGCCCAGCGTCGCCTCCCGCAGCGCACTGAGGAAGGCGCGATCGGTCTGCCGGTCCGGCAGCGCACTATCGAACAGCGGCTTTTCCGAGGCGACCACCAGCAGCATCTCGTCGCCGACCGGCTTTTGCACCTCGAGCGACACGGTGTCGGGCTGCGCGTCGCCGAACTTGAGCTGCGTATGCGCCGCCTTGGGCTTCAGCGCCACCGAACTCGGCTGGGTGAGGCTCAGCACCGTGCCGTCGGCCGAGAAATACAGCGCATACATGTAGCTGGCGAAGCCCGGCGATTCGACGCCGATCTGCACGCTGTCGCCGACCTTGGGCGCGACCGGGTCGATCACCGCCTGCGGCGTGTCGCTGTCGGCGAGCTGGCTCGCCAGCGTCAGCCGCACCTCGCAGGCCGGCCACGGCGCCAGCGTCACCTGGTTGTCGTCGACCTGGCCCTTCAGCGCTTCGCCGACCTTGTCGAGCTCCGCCTGCGTGCCGACGAAACCCACCGCCACGCGGTTTCCGTTGGCGTCGGTGGTGACGTCCACCCGCCCGCAGGCGAGTTGCCCGAGATCGGGCGCCGGCAGCGCCGCCTCGAGCTCGCGATTGGCGCTGGTCGGCCGCACGTTGAGCGGCGGCTGGAACACCGCCGGCGGCGTATTGACCGGCGGCGCCGCGATGGTGTGCACGTCGGCGACGAAATCGGCGTCGATCAGGCTGGCCTGCGGGTCGCCCGGCAGGTGCATGATGTAGCCCTGATAGACGCGGGCGGCGAACGTGTCGTAGCTCATCCGGCCATAGCCATCGACGCCCCATTGCGTCGACCACTGGTTGATGAACTTGAAGGTCTGCGTCGCATCGTCATAGCCGACCAGGGTTATGGCGTGCCCGCCCTCGTCCTTCTTGCTCCTGTCCGACTGCCACACCGGATGTGCCGGCGAGATGTCCCAGAATGCCTTGTCGAGCGAGGCGAGGATCACCACCGGGTTGCCCCGCGCCAGCGCGCCCTTGACCTTGTCGAGGTCCGGCTCCTGCTGGTCCCACACCTGCTCGAAGCTGTCGATCCTGAAGTCGGTCGCCTTGCTGCGCTGCACGATCACCGGCCGCGGACACTTGGTGTCGTCGTAGGGGAAATCCTTGAGTGAATACGCGCCGCGCATCAGCACGCGCATCGCATCGGGAATGTAGGCGCCGCCGTCGCAATCCTCGCCGATATGGATGATGTCGAAGAGCCACGCCGGGCTCGGGATGTTCTCGGGCAGGCTGGTGTCGCGATGCTCGATCTGCTGCGCGTAGTAAGCGCGCGCCGCATACGCCGTCGCCCAGCCCACGCAGGAGCCCTGGTTGGCCTGGTCGCCCACTGCCGGCATGTACCGCGACAGATCGACTGCCTGCGGCAGGAAATCGCGAAACACCGGCGCCTGCGGGATCGACTGCTTTTCCGCCTCGGGCGTCGGCAGGCCGCCGGTCTTGTGCTCCGATTGCTGCGCCAGGGCACCGCTCGCGCTCAGGGCCACAAACAGGGCGGCAGCAGCCACGGCGCCCCACTTCACACTTCGCATGACGTCATCCCCAAATGATCGGACCGAGCCCGGCCCCCGGGCAAAACGCTAGCATGGCGATACGGGCGGGAGAAAGGCCGAGTCGTGGCGGCGCCACGGGCGTTTGGTGACTGCCTGCAGCGAGTTGGCGCTAGGCGAAGGTCTCGGCGTCGCGGAAGCGCGGCGCGATCGCGTCCTTGTCGGAGAGGACTGGCGCCACCGTTTCCGGCCAGGCGATGTCGATGTCGGCATCGTTCCACACGATCGCCCGCTCGGCCGCCTTGTTGTAGAAATCGGTGGCCTTGTAGAGCACCTCGGTACCGTCGCTCAGAGCCATGAAGCCATGCGCGAACCCGGCGGGGATCCACAGCTGCCGCTTGTTGCTGGCGCTGAGCACCTCGCCCACCCATTGGCCGTAGGTCGGCGACGATCGGCGGATGTCGACCGCCACGTCGAAGATCTCGCCCGCGAGCACGCGGATCAGCTTGCCCTGCGCCGCCGGCTCGAGTTGGTAATGCAGGCCCCGCACCACGCCGCGTTGCGACCGCGACTGGTTGTCCTGCGCGAACTCGACCGTCCGTCCCACCGCCGCCGCGAAGCTGCGGGCATTGAAGCTCTCGTAGAAATACCCGCGCGCATCCTCGAACACCCGGGGCTCGAGCAGGACGACGTCCGGAATGGCGAGCGGCGTGGCATTCATGGGTGCGATCTCCGAGGCTGCGCCCTTATACCCCGCGCTCTTCCCCTGCCAAGCCGCCGCCGGCCGCGGCGGGACTCATTGTTGCCTAATATTTGTGCAACTCGACAAAATGGCTACTACTTAAGCATATTGCCGGCGCGCTAGGCGCAGCGATCCTGCCCGATGCCGTCGCCGACCCGCCAACCCATTGAAATCCCTCGTTGCGCTCGCTTGGCACGATGCCTGCATCGTTGACCGGGCGCGGGCCACGCCGCTCGCCCGCACATCCGTACCGCCCCTCTCGGGGCCAACAGGGACGACACGATGTACCAGGATACGATCGATCAGTTTGCCGCCAGCGCCGCCAGCAAGGTCCGGGGGATTGCCAACAACCCGCTTGGCTTCTTCGTCGCCGCCATGCTCGCCGGCGCCTATATCGGCCTCGGCATCATCGCCATCTTCTCCATCGGCCAGGGCCTTGACCCCTCGGTCCGCTCACTCGGCATGGGACTGACCTTCGCCATTGCCCTGACGCTGGTGGTATTCGCCGGGGCCGAGCTGTTCACCGGCCACACCATGCTGATGACGTTGGGGCTACTGCGTGGCCGCGTCGGCGTGGGCGGGCTGATGAGCTCATGGGCCATGACCTGGCTCGGCAATCTGGCCGGCGCCGTGCTGCTCGCCACCATTTTCTGGCTCGGCGGCGGCGGCGCCATCCTGAAGCAGGGTGCCGACCTGATCTACGCCACCGCCGACGCAAAGATGCACGCCGCGCCGTTGGCCCTGCTGGCCAAGGGCATCCTCTGCAACTGGCTCGTCTGCCTCGCCATCTGGATGAGCGGCCGCACCAGCAACGATGTCGCCAAGTGCATCATCATCTTCTGGTGCCTGTTCGCCTTCATCGCCTCCGGCTTCGAGCACTCGGTCGCCAACATGACCGTGTTTGCGATCGCGCTCCTCGGCAACCATCCCGACAGCGTCACCATTGGAGGCGCGTTCTACAACCTGCTCTGGGTGTCCCTCGGCAACATCATCGCCGGCGCCCTCTTCGTGGCCGGCGCCTATGCCGTTGCCTCCGGCCGTACCGCCCCGGTCGCCACGACCGCCAGCCCTGTCGCGGTGCCCGCCGAATGACCGACGCCGCCGCCGATTTCACGCCGGAACAACGGCGCTATCTTGAAGGATTGGTTGCCGGCATGACCGCAGCCCGCTCGGTGGTGACGGCCGCGCCGGCGGCGGGCCTGCCCACCGGTCCCGACGCGCCCCAGCTCATCGCCCAGACGCGCGTCGAGGCCGAGGGCAGGAAGCTCACCGACCAGGAACGGTTCAAGCGCGACGAGCATCCGCTCGATGCCTATGGCCGGCTGAAGGCCGAGGCGGCACGCGGCGCCTGGCCGAAGCCGCCCGACAATTACCGCTGGCGCTGGCACGGCCTGTTCTACGTCGCGCCCAACCAGAATTCCTTCATGTGCCGCTTGCGTATTCCCAACGGCATTCTCAACCACTGGCAATTGGCCGGCCTCGCTTTGCTCGCCGATACCCATGGCGGCGGCTACGCGCACGTCACCACCCGCGCCAATCTGCAGATCCGCGAGATCGCCGCCGAGCGCGCCCCCGGCCTCATCGAGGCCATCCAGGAGCTGGGCCTCGTGACGCGCGGCTCGGGCGCCGACAACATCCGCAACGTCACCGGCTCGCCCACCGCCGGCATCGATCCGCAGGAATTGATCGACACCCGCCCTTACGCCCGCGCCTGGCACCACCACATCCTCAATTCGCGCGCCCTCTACGGCCTGCCGCGCAAGTTCAACGTCGCCTTCGACGGCGGCGGCGCCGTGGCGGCGCTCGAGGACACCAACGACATCGGCTTCTCCGCCGTCGAGGTGGTCGACGGCGCCGGCGTCGAGCCTGGCGTCTGGTTCAGCCTGTTGCTCGGTGGCATCACCGGGCACCAGGATTTCGCGCGTTTTGCCGGCGTCCATGTGCGGCCCGAGGACGCAGTCGAGGTCGCCGACGCCGTCGTTCGCATCTTCATCGACCATGGCGATCGCACCGATCGCAGCAAGGCGCGGCTCAAATACCTGCTCGATGCCTGGGGCTTCGACCGGTTCGTGGCCGAAATCGAGACCCGGCTCGGCCGCCCGCTCGCCCGCATCCCGCAAGATTGCATCAAGCCGCGGCCGGCGTCCGCCCGGCTCGCCCATATCGGCATCCACCCCCAGAAGCAGCCCGGCTGCAACTGGGTCGGTGTGGCGCTGCGCAGCGGCCGCCTGAGCGCCGCGCAGATGCAGGGCCTGAGTCGCATCGCCCGCGATTTCGGCGATGGCGACATTCGCCTCACCGTCTGGCAGAACCTGCTGCTGTCCGGCGTCCCCGAGGAAAGCATTGGCGCCGTCACCAGCGCCATCGACGCTCTCGGCCTCAGTACCCAGGCGACGCCGGTTCGCGCTGGCCTCGTCAGTTGCACGGGCAACACCGGCTGCAAATTCGCGGCGTCAGACACCAAGGGCACCGCCGAAGCGATCGTCGCTCACGTCGAAAGCCGGCTCAGCCTCGATACGCCGCTCAACATCCATTTGACCGGCTGCCATCATTCCTGTGCCCAGCACTATATCGGCGACATCGGCCTTTTGGCGGTGAAGGTCCCGCGGGGTGGCGATGCCGATCCGGTCGAGGGCTTCACCCTTTATGTCGGCGGCGGTTCCGGCCCCAACGCCCGGCTGGGCCGCGAGCTCTGGCGCGACGTCGAGGCGGACCGCTGCCCCGGCGCCATCGAAAAGCTGCTCGCCACCTACCTCGCGCACCGCAGCGGTCCCGGCGAGACGTTCCTCGATTTCACCGCGCGCCACGACATCGGCGCTCTCAAGAGCCTCTGCGGAGACACCGCTCCGTGAGTGTCAACTTCGCCCCGCAGATCGTTGCGCCCGACGCGCCTTTCAGCGACGCGCAGCGCGCCTGGCTCAACCGCTTCTTTGCCGAAGCCCTGCTCAAGGACCTGCCGGCGGCGGCGCCCGCCGCATCGCCGCTGTCGAAGGAAGACGACTCGACGCCATGGAAGGATCCGGCCATGGCGATCGAGGCGCGCATGGCGCTCGCCGCCGACCGCCCGATGCGCTGGAAACTCGCGGCGGCCATGGCGCAGCAGGATTGCGGCCAGTGCGGTTCCAATTGTGCCGACTATTCCGCCGCCATTTTCGAACAAGCCGAGCCACGGCTCAATCTGTGCGTGCCCGGCGGGAAGGCGACGGCCCGCATGCTGAAGCAACTGGTTGAGGAAATGGGCGGCGGCGTCATCGGCCCCGAGGAGGCGGCGGCTAAGGCCGCAACGTCGAAGCCCGCCCAGGATGCGCGCCCCGGCTATTCACGCGAGCACCCGGTGCCTGCACGCTTGTTGAGCCGCACCCGCCTCAACAGCGACGGCTCGGAAAAGCACACCTTTCACATCGAGATCGATCTCTCGCAGAGCGGCATCGACTATACCGTCGGCGACAGTCTTGGCATCTTCCCCAGCAACGATCCCGCGCTTGCCGACGCCGTCATCGCCGCCATCGACGTACCACCGGACTTCCCCATCGCAGGAGAGTCCTTCCGCGACGTGCTGATCGAGCGCACCTCACTGGGCACAGCGCCCGACGCACTGTTCCAGTTCATCTCCTATCTCACCGGTGGCGAGCGGCGGCGAAAAGCGCAGGCGCTGGCGCGCGGCGAGGACCCCGACGGCGATGCCGCCCATCTCGACGTGCTGGCCGCATTGCAGAAATTCCCCGGCATCCGCCCCGATCCCGAGGCGCTGATCGAAGTGCTGGAGCCGCTGCAGCCGCGGCTCTATTCGATCTCGTCCTCGCCCCGGACCAATCCCGGCCGCGTCAGCCTCACCGTGGACGAGGTGCGCTACGAGGCGCTCGGGCGCGATAGGCTCGGCGTTGCTTCCACCTGGCTCGGCGGCCGCCTCGCAGCGCAGGGCGAGCTGCTGGTCTATGTGCAGAAGGCCCATGATTTCGCCCTGCCCGCTTCCGGCGATACGCCCATCATCATGGTCGGCCCCGGCACCGGCGTCGCTCCGTTCCGCGCCTTCCTGCACGAGCGCATGGCGACCAATGCGGCGGGACCTGCCTGGCTGTTCTTCGGCCATCAGCGCGAGGCGCATGACTATTTCTACCGCGACGAGTGGGAGATGCTGCGCGCCCGCGGCGCCCTCACCAATCTGTCGCTTGCCTGGTCGCGCGACGGTGCCGAAAAGACCTATGTGCAGCACCGCATCCGCGAGTCCGGCGCCGAGCTCTGGCAATGGCTCGGGCGCGGTGCGCATGTCTATGTCTGCGGCGACGCCACGCGCATGGCCAAGGACGTCGAGCTCGCGATCCGCGATGTCGCCGTCTCCCATGGCGGGCTGAGCGAGGCAGACGCCACCGCCTTCATCTCCGGTCTGAAGCGCGAGGGACGCTACCAGGCCGACGTCTACTGATGCCGGTCTCCGCTCACTTCACCGCGCCCACCACGACGCCGCGCGTCAGCGTGCGCTGGAAGATCAGGAAGAAAACCACGGTCGGCGCGATGCCGAGCAGCGATGCCGCCGCCTGCAGCGTCGGGTCGGACATGTTCTGGCCGCGCGTCAGCCCCATCGCCACCGACACCGTCTGGTTGTTGTTGGACACCAGCATCACCAGCGGGATCAGGAACTCGTTCCAGGTCCAGATGAAAAAGAACGTACCCACCACCATCAGCGTCGGCCTGAGCACGGGCACCACCACGAACCACAGAGTCTGCCAGCGGCTGGCCCCGTCGATCTCGGCAGCCTCGATGATCTCCTTGGGAAAGTTGCTCAGCACCGCCGAAAGGAGGTACGTGCCGAACGCGCTCTGGATCACCGAGAACACGATGACCACCGAAAGCTGCGTGTCATAGAGGCCGGTGGCCTTGGCCATGTAATAGAGCGGATAGACGATCGATTCCTGCGGCACCATGATGCCGAGCAGCAGCACCACCAGGATCGGTCCCGAGCCGCGCACCTTGCCGATGCCAATCGCATAGGCGTTGAGCAGGCTGATCAGTACGCCGAACACCGCGACGCAGGCGCTGATCAAAACGCTGTTCCAGAGTTTGCGGCTGAAGTCCGCCAGATCCCAGAACTTCTTGAGCGCGGTGAAATCGATCGTCGTCGGAAGCGACACCGGCCCGCCGGTCGCATAGTCGACCCCCGTCTTGACCGCATTGATCAGCGTCAAAAAGAATGGGAAGAGGGTGCCGACCAAGAGCACGATCAGCAGCGCCAATACCGCCCAGCGATATGGGCTCTTGCGCTTCTGCGACTTGTGCGCGACAGCGGTCGTGGTGGCGCTGTCGCCAAAGCTCAGGGCTGCATCGGCCATGGTGCTACTCCATCGCCTGCTGGCGCGCCTGGACGCGCAGGAAGATCACCGCCAGGCCGATCGTCAGGATCGTCTGCACCACCGCGATTGCCGCGGCGTAGCCAACGCGCTGCGTCGTGAAGAAGTGATAGTAGGTCAAATACGACGGCACCATCGTGGCATTGTCCGGCCCCGCCGCGGTCAGCACGAACACCGGCGCGAACAGCTTCAGCGCCGCGATCAGCGTCGTCAGCACCACCACGAAAATCTCGGGCGCCAACATCGGGATGGTGATCGACCACAGCCGCTGCCACCAGCCGGCGCCGTCGAGTTCGGCCGCCTCATAGAGCGAGGGGTCGATGCGGCTCAGCCCCGACATGAACACCACGAGGCAGTAGCCCACCTGGATCCACACGATCATCAGCGACACGGACGGCAGCGCCCATGTCGCATCGCCGATCCAGTTCTGCGCCAGCGGCGCGAGGCCGATCGCCTTGAAGACGGTGTTGACCACGCCCAGGGGATTGAGGATCCAGCCCCACAACACGCCGGCGGTGGTAACGGGAAGAATCTGCGGCAGGTAGAAGCCGGCACGAAAGAAGCTCGACAACTGCTCACCGAACTGGTCCCGCACATAGTCGAAGAGCAGGGCCGCAAGGATCAGCCCGATGATCACCGGGATCACCGTCATAGAAATGATGAACAGCAGCGTGTGCTGCATCGAGCCCCAGAACTGCCCGTCGGTCAGCAGCCGCTGGTAGTTCTGCAGCCCGATCAGCCGCGGCAACCCGACGCCCTTCCAGGCGGTGAAGCTCAGGCCGAAATTGGCGATCTGCGGAATGAGGACGATGACCAGGAAGCCCAGCGCCCCCGGGATCAAGTAAAGATAGTAACCGCGCCGATGCGCAGCGAGAGCGCTCTGGGCCGCAGCCATGGTTCCCCTCCGGCTTGGTCCGGGTCGCGCGCATGCTTTGCGTGCGCGACCCGGCGTATTACTCGAGCTTACTGGTTGGCCTGCGCGTCGTCGTAGACCTGCTTGATCTGCTCGACGAACTGCTCGGGGGTCAGCGAACCCTGGAACAGCCCGGTGTCCTTCTGGTTCAGAACGTCATAGTAACCCGGGACCGGCCAGTCGGGATAGAAGCCCAGCCCGTTCTTGTCCGAGATCTGCTTGAACACCGCCGCGGCATTCTTTCCGACCGGATCGGTGATCGTCGCCGGGTCGGCCGCGATCGCCACGCCGCCGGCATTGGCCATCTCGGTCTGGTACTTCGGCGACAGCGTCAGGCTGATCCACTCGGCCGCGAGATCCGGGTTCTTGGCGCCCTTGGGGATCACCCAGAGGTTACCCGTCGAGCCCACCGAGTACTTCGGTGTCGGGATCACGAACTGGCCCCACTTGAAGTCCTTGATGGTCGCGCTGAAGTTGCCCAGGTTCCAGGTCCCCGACACGTACATCGGCGCCTTGCCCGAGGTGAACAGCAGGGCCGCATCCGGGTCCTTCATGCCGGTCGAGTCTTTGCTGATGTACCCCTTGTTGACCCAGTCCAGCAGCGTCTGGGCCGCATAGAGATAGGGAGCACCGTCCAGCGGCGCCTTCAGGCCCTGGTAGTTCTGGATCCAGGTGTCGTCGGCCTTGGTGTACGCGAGCGAGGCGAGCAGATGCTGGCCGCTCGTGTCGATGGCGCCCAGAGCGAGCGGCGTGATGCCCTGCTGCTTGAAGGCATCCATGTCGGCGACCCACTCGTCGATCGTCGTCGGGACCTTGAGTCCTGCCTTGTCGAACATGTCGATATTGTAGAAGCACGACACGTACTCGCCATAGACTGAGATGCCCCAGACGTGACCTGAGCCGTAGATGCCCTTGTCGTCGTACTTGGAGAGCACGAGGTCACCCTCGTTTAGGATCTTGTCCCAGCCTTCCTTGGTCACGTAGTCGTCGAGGTTGGTGAGCAGTCCCTGGCTCGACACCAGACCGGCAGTGGCGTTTCCCTTGTTGTATTCGAGCACGTCCGGCGCCTGATCCGAGTTGAGGATCATGCTGCCCGAAGCCTGCAACTGGGCGAAGGTCTTCTGCTGGAAGTTGACCGTCACGTCCGGATGCTTGCCCTTGAACTCCTCGAGCGCCTTGGTCCAGGCGATGCCCTGCGAGCTTTGCGGGTCCTCGAACCACCAGATGTTGAACGTCTTCTGCTGCGCCAATGCCGTGCCGGTCAGCAACATGACCGACGTGGCGGCGAGCAGCGCCATTTTAGCGAGACTGGTCTTCAATGCTTCCTCCTCATCAGCGGACCGGTTGTTCCTCCCATGAGCCGGCGTATGGTCCGCGTAGGTCCGGCCTCAGGATTTGAGTTACGCGGCGTCGACGAAATCCCCGCCGCGGGCTTGCTTGAGATAGTTCAGCGCCCGGACCTGGCCGGTCATTTCGAGCGCGTCGCGATAGACCGGATCGTGCCAGCCTTCGATGTCGATCGAGCCGGACCAGCCGGCGAGCCGAAGCTCGGAAATCACGTCGACCCAATTGGTATCGCCGAAGCCGGGCGTGCGCATGAACACGAAGCGCTCCTTGCCGAATATGCCGTGCTCGCGGATCACCTCCCAGCGCACCGTCGCGTCCTTGCCGTGCACATGGAAGAATTTGTGCGCCCATTTGCGGATCTGCGGCAGCGGATCGATGAGATAGACGAGCTGGTGGCACGGCTCCCATTCGAGCCCGATATTGTCGTCCGGCGTTTCGTTGAACATCAGCTCCCAGGCGTCGGGGTTGTGCGCGATGTTCCAGTCGCCCGTCTGCCAGTTACCGTCCATGGCGCAATTCTCGAACGCAATTCTGACACCATTGTCCGCCGCGCGCTTCGCCAGTTCCGACCACACCTGCCTGTAGCGCTTGAGCGAGTCGGGCAGCGGCTTGCCACGCACCCGGCCGGTGAAACCGGCGACCGTCGTCGCACCGAAATGTCTCGCGTTGTCGATGCAGTCCTTCCAGCCCTGCAGCGTCTGCCGGTCCATCTCCCCGTCCTCGAGCGGATTGCCGAACATGCCGATGGTTGAAATCGTGATGTCACGATTGCCGATGGCATCGAGGCTGCGCTTGCCCAGCTCGCGCAGGTCCTGGCCGTTGGTCGTCTGCCAGAAGAACGGCTCGAAGCTCTCGAAACCGAGGTCGGCGATTGCCCTGATGTTCTCGGGCGCCCGGCCTTCGGTGGCCTGGATCATGGTGCCGATGCGGATCGAATTGGCCGGGTTGCTCATGCTTGGTCTTTCTAGGCTGCAATAAGGACGCGCTGGTGGGTGCGGGCGCTTTCGATGGCGGCGAACACCATCGCAAGGCTCTTGATGTTGTCGGCGCCGCCGGTCTCGGGCGTCCGCCCGGTCTCGATCGCATCGAGAAATTCGGCGATCACGCTGGCATGGCCGTGGGTTTGCGCGGGATGTGGCGGAGGAGGGACCGCCACATCCCGGAGCGGCCGGAGAAAGCCGCTTTCTCCAGCAACTGCGTGCGCTTCGAAGCGCTCGGCGCCGTCCCAGAGCAGTGTTCCAATCGTCCCGATGATGCGCCACTGGCTTTCCCAGCTCGTAGTCGCGCCTTCCGCTACCCACGAGCCGCGATAGGTGAACACCACATTGCCGGAAAATTCGAAGATGGCATTGGCCGCCGCGCCATGCGCGTACCACGACTGCGCCGGATTGGTTTCGAGGCAATAGACCGCCATCGGCTCGGCCCCCGACATGAAGCGGGCCGCATCCAGGGTGTGGATCGCCATGTCGAGCAGCAGCACGTCGCGCATCTGTTCGCGGAAGCCGCCGAAATGCGCGCCGATGAAGAAGTCCGCATGCAGCGCCGTGAGCTGGCCGATGGCGCCGCTGTCGATGGTTTCGCGGATACGCCGGATGCCCTCGATGAAGCGGCGGTTCTGCACCACCGCATGCACCCGCCCGGCGGCTGTCGCCGCAGCGACGATCTCGCGCGCCTCCTCGAGCGAGGCGGCCATCGGCTTTTCGGTGAGCACGTGGCAGCCATGGCGCAACCCCGCCAGCACCACGTCGCGTCGCGCCGAAGGCACCACCACGTCGAACAGCAGATCCGGCTTCGTCCCCGCCAGCATGGACTCGAGATCGGTGCCGGTTGCCGCGCCGGTGAGGCCGAACTCGGCGCGCAGGGCCTCGGCCGCGGCAAGATTGAGGTCGACGAGCCCGACCAGCTCGACCCGGCCTCTGAGCTGGGGCGCCTCGCTCAGCACCTTGAGCCAGCCCCTTGCCATGCCACCACAGCCCGCCAGAACAGCTCGGTACACCACCCTGCCCCCCATTCCGGCGGCGCCCGCGACGTAATCCGTCGTCCTTGCGTCTGCCGTAAACGTTTACGACACTAACCGAAAACGTTTACGAGTCAACTCGCTTGCTCTCTGCTCGTGTATTAAGGCTGCAGCAACTCGTTCGGGCGCGACCAGGAACATGATTGGCATCAAGCGCTTGGCGCAGCACCTCAACATCTCGATCGGCACGGTGTCGCGCGCCCTCAACGGCCGCCCCGATGTCAGCGAGGACACCCGCCGGCGGGTGCTCGAAGCCGCCGCCGAGCTCGGCTACGTCGCCAACCAGTCGGGCCGCAATCTGCGCCAGGGCACCACCGAAGCCGTCGGCTTCATGATCGAATCGCGCTCCGACCTCACCGGCAATGCCGACAACTTCTTCCTCGCCGTGTTCGACGGCGTGCAGACCGTGCTCAACCGCCACCATCTCGACCTCGTCGTCTTGCCCTGCTCGACCGACGAGGACCCGGCGCAATATCTGAGCCGCATCGTCGGGCGCCGCATGGTCGACGCGCTGATCATCTCGGCCACGCACCGCCGCGATCCGCGCCTCGAGCTGTTGACCCAGGCCCGTTTGCCGTTTGCCGCGCTCGGCCGCTCGGGCGCCGCGACGCTCGACTATCCCTGGGTCGACCTCGATTTCGAGGGCGTCGCCAGCCGGGCCGTCGATCGGCTCGTCGCCCATGGCCATCGCCGCATCGCGGCCGGCCTGCCCAGCAACGACATCAACCTCGGCTTCGTCTATCTCGACGGCTACAAGGCCGCCCTCAAGCGCCATGGCATCGCCTTCGATCCCGACATCGTCATCCGCGCTGCCTCGTCCGAGCTGGGCGGCTACCAGGTCGGCCATGAGCTTCTGTCGCAGCCCGACCCGCCCACCGCCGTGGTGCTGATCCACGAACTGATGGCAATCGGCCTCTACCGCCGGCTGGCCGAGGCCGGGCTGCAGCCGGGGCGCGATCTGGCGGTGATCGGCTTCCGTGAATCGCCGCTGGCGCGATTTCTCTCTCCGACTCTTACCTGCTTCCGGGTCTCGCTCAAGGACCTCGGCATCGCGCTCGGCGAATCCCTGCTCGCCTCCATGCCCGCCTACGCCGAAACCTACCCGCAGGGCATCGTGCACAAGGTCTGGCCGATGGAACTGGTGGTCGGCGAAAGCGACGCCCGTCGCATTTAGCTTGCGTTCAGCTTCACTCTGTCATCACGGCGAAACCATTGTGATGACTCTATAAATCGCGCGCTCTGCCAAGAATTGCCGCAATAATGCGGTGCAACGCGCCTGGGGTAATGAGGGAAACCAGAAATGCAGCGTCTTGCTCGGCTGGCCGTGTGGCTGGAAGTTGCCGTCATCCTTGCGTTCGCGGTGAGCTCGCCGCTGGCAGCCGACCGCAGTGTCACCGTGCTCAAGGACAAGGACCTGCCTGGCTTCGACTATTCGATCAGCAAGGGCACTACCCTCGACAAGTGCCAGGCCGCCTGTGTCAGCGACAACCTCTGTCGCGCCTTCACCTTCAACAGCAAGACCAAATGGTGCTTCCTCAAGGGTGACGTTCCGGAGACCCCCGCCGACTTCAAGGGTGCCACCTCGGGAACCATCACCACGACCCCGGCGCCGGCCGACATCGAGGCTGCCCGCCTCGGCGAGTTGCCCTTCCCGGCGCAGGATCTGGTGTCCTCGGCCAAGTACTTCGCCTCGCAACTGCCCAGCACCAATCCGCCGCCCAAGGACCTGGCCTATGCCGACCTGGTGAAAGCCGGCGACGTCGGCGTCGAGCAGGAGAACCCGGCGGGCGCCGCGATCTCCTATCGGCAGGCGCTGGCGCTCAACAAGAACGATCCCGCCGTCTGGCTGAAGCTCGCTAACGTCACCCTGACGCAGGCCGACGCCGCCTATGACGCGCAGAATTCCTCCGACAGCTACGATCTGGGCGCCACCGCCAGCTACGCCGCGCTGATGGCGCTGATCCAGACGCCCGACGGCGACACGGCCGGCCGCGCCGCCGCCATGGGCGCCCTCGCCCACGCGCTCGAGCGCCGCGAGATGTGGCGCGAAGCGATCCAGACCTACCGCACCAGCATTGCGCTGGTCGACAATGCCGATCTGCAGAAGCGGCTCGACGACACGGTCGCCCAGCACGGCTTCCGCGTCACCGGCAACGATGTCGATGCCGAAGCGGCCGACCCGCGCATCTGCATCAACTTTTCGACGCCGCTGCCGCGCGGCAAGACTGATCTGTCCGGCTACGTCGTCGTCGACGGCGCCTCCAACATCGCGGTCGAGACCGGGGACTCGCAGATCTGCCTGACCGGCATCGAGCACGGCAAGCGCTACCACGTGAAGGTGCGCGCCGGACTGCCCTCGGTCGACAACGAGAAGCTCGCCAAGGACGTCGAGCTCGACATCTACGTCGCTGACCGCTCGCCCTTTGTCGGCTTCGCCAACAACGCCTATGTCCTGCCCGCCGGCCTCGGCGGCGGCCTGCCGATCACCTCGGTCAACGCCAAGTCCGCCGACGTCGTGATCTACCGCATCGGCGACCGCTCCATCGCCACCGCCGTGCGCAACGGCATCTTCAAGGGGACCCTCACCGGCTATTCCGCCGAGGACGTCGCCAACCAGTACGGCGAAAAGGTCTGGACCGGCACGGTCGATCTCGCCGCCGGCGCCAACAACGCCATGGTCGCCACCGCCATTCCGGTCAAGGACGCGCTGCCGAACATCGAGCCGGGTGCCTATGTCGTCACCGCCAAGGTCAGCGGCGACAAGACCCAGGACTATTGGAACGACCTCGCCACGCAGTGGTTCATCGTCACCGATCTCGGCCTCACCACCGTGTCGGGTGACGACGGCGTCCACGCCTTCGTGCGCTCGCTGACCAGCGCCGAGCCGGTCGCCAACGCCAAGGTCCGTCTCGTCGCCGTCAACAACGAGATCCTCGGCGAAGCCACCACCGACGCCAATGGCGAAGCGGTGTTCGCCCCGGGCCTCGCCCGCGGCGACGGCGGCCGCGCCCCGCAATTGCTGGTCACCGAGACCGCTGCCGGCGACTACGCCTTCCTCGACGTCTCCAAGCCCGCCTTCGACCTCACCGATCGTGGCGTCGAAGGCCGCCCGTCCCCTGGTCCTCTCGACCTCTTCGCCACCACCGAGCGCGGTGTCTATCGCCCGGGTGAAACGGTGTTCCTCACCGCCCTGCTGCGCGACCCGCACGTCAAGGCCGTCACCAATTTGCCGCTGACGCTCGATGTCGAGCGTCCCGACGGCGTCGTCGCCAGCCACGAGGTGCTCACCGACCAGGGCGCCGGCGGCTATTTCAAGGCTCTGGCTCTCGACAGCAACGCCATGCGCGGGGCCTGGACCCTGAGGCTCTACGCCGATCCCAAGGCCTCGGCGCTCGACACCGTCACCTTCCTCGTCGAGGATTTCGAGCCCGAGCGCCTGGCCTTCGACATCAGCGCCCCCGATGCGCCGTTCAAGACCGGCGAGCCCAACGACATCGACGTTGCCGCCAAATATCTCTACGGCGCCACCGCCCCGAATCTGTCCATCGAAGCCGATGCGGTGATCCGTCCCGTGACCACCATCAAGGGCTTTTCCGGATACACCTTCGGACGCACCGACGACACCATCCAGACCGACCGCGAGCCCCTCGGCGTCGTGGGGACCACCGACGAGTCCGGCAACGCCGTCGCCGAAGTCACCCTGCCCGATCCGCAATCGACCACCCGGCCGCTCGAGGCCGACGTGATCCTGCGGCTGGTCGACACCAATGGCCGCACCGTCGAGCGCACCATCTCGCGCCCGGTGATGGCCACTGGCAGCCGCATCGGCCTCAAGCCGCAATTCGCCGATGCCAGCGGCATCCAGCAGGGCGCGAGCGCCGGCTTCGACATCATCGCCGTCGATCCCGACAACAAGCTCACCGCCATGAGCGGGCTGAACTGGACGCTGAGCAAGGTCGACAGCACCTACCAATGGTACCGCGACAACGGCGTGTGGAAGTGGGAGAACGTCACGACGACCAGCCAGGTCGCCAGCGGTACCCTCGACACCAGCGCCACCGGTCCCGCGACCGTCGCCGCTCCGGTGCAGTGGGGCCAGTACCTGCTGGAGGTGACCGCCGCCGACGGCTCGGCCTCCTCCAGCTACTCGTTCTATGCCGGCTACTATTACTCCGAGGCCGGCTCCGACACCCCCGACACCCTCAAGGTCGCGCTCGACAAGCCCGCCTACAGGCTCGGCGACACCGCGCATCTGCGGCTCGATCCGCAATTTGCCGGCACTGCGCTGGTGATGGTGGTTGACGACCGCATCATTGCCATGCAGGCAGTGGACGTGCCGGCCGGCGGCACCACGATCGATCTGCCGGTGACCGCCGATTGGGGTCCGGGCGCCTACGTCACCGCGACGCTCTATCGTCCCGCGTCGGCGGCCGAAAAGCGTATGCCGGCGCGCGCCCTCGGCCTCGCCTTCGCCGACGTTGATCCGGGCGATCTGAAGCTCGATGTGCAGATGACCGCCCCCAGGGAGGCAACGCCGCGCACGAGCTTCACCACCACGCTCAAGCTCGGCAACGTCCCCGCCGGCACCAAGGCCTACGTGGCCGTGGCCGCCGTCGATCTCGGCATCCTCAATCTCACCCACTTCGCCGTGCCCGACCCCGACGGCTGGTATTTCGGCCAGCGCCAGCTCGGCGTGGAGTTCCGCGATCTCTACGGCCAGTTGATCGACCCGACGCAGGGCATCCTCGGTGCTGTCCGCTCCGGTGGCGACGAGGCGGCCTCCCGCCTCGGCACCCCGCCGGCCACCTCCGTCCTCGTCGCGCTGCATTCGGGCGTGGTCGAGGTCGGCGCCGACGGCACCGCGACCGTCACCTTCGACATGCCTGATTTCTCGGGCACCGTGCGGGTGATGGCCATGGCCTGGACCGACACCGCCGTCGGCCATGCCTCGGCCGATGTGGTCGTGCACGATCCGGTGGTGGTGACGCTCAGCCCGCCGCGCTTCCTCCGCCTCGACGACACCTCGCGCCTGCTGGTCGAGGTCACCAATGTCTCGGGCCCGGCCGGCACCTACAAGGTCGAGCTCGTCCCCGGTGACGGCCTTGCCACCGACGCCAAACTCACCACGTTCGATCTCGCCGCCGGCGGCCGCAACGCGCTCAACCTCGGGCTCACCGGCACCGGCCTCGGCGACCAGATCCTCAAGGTCGTCGTGACCCAGCCCGACGGCGTGCAGCAGGTCAAGGACATGACGCTCGGCGTCCGCGCCGCTGCCCCGCCGCAGACGGTGAGCAGCCTGATCCCGATCGAGCCGGGCCAGACGGTCGTGCTCGACAAGGAGCGCTTCGCCAACATGATCGCGCACACTGCCGAGCTCAGCTTCGCGGTCGGCCCGATCGCCCGGCTCGACGTGCCCAACCTGCTCGACCACCTCGACCGCTACCCCTATGGCTGCGCCGAGCAGGTGACGAGCCGCGCTCTGCCGCTGCTCTATCTCAACGACGTCGCGGCCTCGCTCGGCCTCGGCACCGACGCCGCTCTGCACCAGCGCGTCGTCGACGCCATCGCCGATCTGTTGACGCACCAGACCTCGACCGGGGGCTTCGGCCTCTGGGGTCCGTTCGACCAGACCGACCTCTGGCTCGACAGCTACGTCACCGACTTCCTGCTGCGAGCCAAAGCCAAGGGCTTTGCGGTGCCGGAGCAGGCGCTGTCGAACGCCCTCGACAACCTCGGCAACCAGGTGTCGTCGGCCTCCGACTTCGATCGCGGCGGCGAAGATCTCGCCTACGCGCTCTACGATCTCGCCCGCGGCAGCCGCGCTGCCATCGGCGACCTGCGCTACTACCTCGAAGCCAAGCTCGACAATTTCGGCTCGCCCCTGGCCCAGGCCCAGCTCGGCGCCGCGCTCGCCCTCTATGGCGATCGCAGCCGTGCCGCCGAAGCCTTCGAGGCAGCCCGGGCCGGCCTCAAGACGCCCGACGATCCGAAGCGCTGGCGCACCGACTACGGCAGCCAGCTCCGCGACACCGCCGGCGTGCTGGCGCTGGCCGCCGAGTTCACGCCCGCCGGCATCGACCTCTCGGCGCTGGCCCAGCAGCTCGCCACGCTTCGCGACGGCAAGAAGTGGACCTCGACGCAGGAGGATGCACAGACCCTGCTGGCCGCCGCCGGGCTGCAGCAACAGGCCTCCGCCGGCAGCATCAGCGTCGATGGCACGCCGCTGACTGGAACGGCATATCAGCGTTACCAGCAGGAGCATTTCGACAACGCCGCCGTCACCATCGTTAACAACGGCAATACCGCCACCGAGCTGAAGCTCTCGGTGACCGGTATTCCCTCGACGCCGCCCAAGGCCTCGAGCAATGGCTTCACCATCGAGCGCACCTACTACCTGCCCGATGGCACCGAGGCCGATATGGACGATGTGCACCAGAACGACCGCTTCGTCGTGGTGCTGTCGATGACCGCCGAGGACCTTGGCTCGGGCCAGTATCTGGTGGCCGATCCGCTGCCGGCCGGCTTCGAGATCGAGAACCCGGATCTGAGTTCGTCGCAGGGCGTGGCCGATCTGAGCTGGCTCACCGTCGACACCCCGACGCATGTGGAATCGCGCACCGACCAGTACGTCGCCGCCTTCCGCTACGTCGAAGATGCCGACGAGTTCGCGACCGCCTACATGGTCCGCGCCGTGTCGCCCGGCAAGTTCGTCCTGCCCGGCGCCACCATCGAGGACATGTACCGACCCGAGCTCCGCGCCAACACCGACACCGGCGCGCTCACCATCCAGACCCCGGGCCCGGCCTCGAAATGATCTCGGCCATGGCTCCCCGGCCTCTTGCCTCCCCTCTCCCCTGCGGAGAGGGGCCGGGGGTGGGGGCCACACCGACCGGCTCCGCCCCGTGACCTCCGCTCCTCGCAAACCCGACTGGGTGCAGTGGACCGGACACGTCGCCTATGGCGTCGGTCTGCTCGCCATCGCCGGCCTGCTGACGGTACACGTCGTCACCCGTGACATCGTGCCGGCCCTGCCCGCGACCCCCGACGTCGCCACCATGCCGGTGTCGACCGAAGTGGTCGACCGGCAGGGCGAATTGCTGCGCCCCTTCACTACCGCGAGCGGCATCTGGCGCCTCCCCATCCAGCTCAAGGATGTGGATCGGCGTTTCATCGCCATGCTGGTTGCCTATGAGGACCGCAATTTCGAGCAGCACCACGGCATCGACTGGATCTCGATGCTGCGCGCCGCCGGGCAGTTCGTGCTTGCCGGCGGCCACATCGTCTCCGGCGGCTCGACCCTCACCATGCAGCTTGCCCGCCTCATCGAGCAGAGCCCTACGCATGACTGGTCGGCCAAACTCCGCCAGCTCGTTCACGCCAACGCGCTCGAGCATGAACTCAGCAAGGACCAGATCCTCACCCTCTATCTCAATCTCGCACCTTATGGCGGCAATATCGAGGGCATTCGCGCCGCCTCCCTCGCCTATTTCGGCAAGGAGCCGGCGCGGCTGACCACCGCCGAAGCGGCACTGCTGGTCGCCCTGCCGCAATCGCCCGAGGCACGCCGTCCCGACCGCGACCCGAAGGCGGCGCGCGCCGGCCGCGACCTCGTCCTCGACCGCATGGTCAGCGAGGGCGTCCTCAGCGCCGAGGAAGCCAATGCCGCCAGGCGCGAGCCGATCCCCACCGGCCGCCGCGATTTCCCGATGCTGGCCGCGCACCTCGCCGACGAGGGCGTCGCCGCCCATCCCAATGCCCGCCAGATCAAGCTCACCGTCGACAAGCGCCTTCAGGGCGCGCTCGAGCGGCTGGCCGGCGCCCGCGCCGCCATGATCAATCCGAAAGTGTCGGTTGCCATCCTCGTCGCCGACCAGGCGACCGGCGACATCCTCGCCTCGGTCGGCTCTGCCGGCTATCTGGGCACGAACAATTCCGGCTTCGTCGACATGACCGAAGCCGTGCGCTCGCCGGGGTCCACCCTGAAGCCGCTGATCTACGGGCTCGGCTTCGAGCTCGGCCTCGCCCATCCGCAATCGCTGATCGAGGACCGGCCCACCGCCTTTCACGGCTACGTGCCGGTGAATTTCGACAGCCTCAGCCACGGCACCGTCACCATCCACGATGCGCTGACGCAATCGCTCAATGTCCCTGCGGTGATCGTGCTCGACGCGGTCGGCGTCGCCCGGCTGGTGTCCCGCCTCAAGCGCGCCAACGCCAATCCGCTGCTGCCCGACGAGACCGCCGCTGGCCTCGCCATCGGCCTTGGCGGTGTCGGCGTCACGCTGCGTGACCTGGTCTCGATCTACGCGGCGATCGGTCGCGGCGGCTCACCGGTGCATTTGAAGGACGGCGTGGTGACGCCACCCGCCGATGCCTCCGTCGCTGCGCCGGTGCTCGATCCGGTCGCCGCCTGGTACGTCACCGACATCCTCCGCGACGTGCCGCCGCCGCTCAATGGCTCACCCGGGCGCATCGCCTACAAGACCGGCACCTCCTACGGCTACCGCGACGCCTGGGCCGTCGGCTATGACGGCCGGACGGTGATCGGCGTCTGGGTCGGCCGCCCCGATGGCGCGCCGGTCCCCGGCATCGCCGGCATCACCGCCGCCGCCCCGATCCTGTTTGAGGCCTTCGACCGCATGGCCACGCCGATGGCGCCGTTCCGCCCTGCGCCGCCCGGCGTGCTGTTTGCCGACAATTCGCAGCTCCCTGCTCCGCTCAAGCGGTTCCGCCATCCCAACGACAATCTGGTAGCCAGGGAAGCTGCGCCGGAGATCGCCTTCCCCGCCGACGGCGTCGACGTCGACCTCGGCGTGGCCACTGGCGACACCGCACCCTTGATCATCAAGATCAGGAACGGCGTTCCACCCTTCACCTTCCTCGCCAACGGGGCTCCCATCGGCCAGTCCGCTTTCGCCCGCCAGGAAACCTGGCTCCCCGACGGCCCCGGCTACGTCACCCTCTCCGTCGTCGACGCCAAAGGCCGCTCCGACAAGGTCAAGGTGTTCATCGACTGAACACCAAAACGCGCAGTCGGGCTCACCTCGCCCCTTCGGGGAGAGGTCGCGCGCTTGGCGAGCACGGCGAGCCTAGCAAGCGGGTGAGGGGGCCTTCCCTCACCCATCCGCCCCCACCTCCACCCAGCTCCCCGTCTCGCTCGACCGCGCCATCGCCGCCACGGTGCGCTCGATCCTGAGCCCCGCGTCGAAATCGATCACCCGCGCCGGTTTGCCCGCGATGCGGTTCAACAGCTCATGACATTCGATGATCTTGAGGTCGTTGAATCCCAGGCTATGCCCAGGCGCCGGAATGAAGCGGTCATAAGGCGAGTGTACCGGCGCCGCGAGAATGGTGCGGAAGCCGCGCGTCTCGGCCGGCCCGTCGGCTGTATAGAGCTGCAACTCGTTGAAACGCTCCTGGTCGAACACCAGCGCACCCTTGTCGCCATAGATCTGCAACGCGATGCGCCCCTTGCGGCCCCAGGCGCTGCGGTTGAGCGCGAGCACGCCGGAGATGCGGTCCTTGAGCTCGAACAGCGCATCTGCGATGTCGTGCGTCTCGGCGGCACGCGGCGTGCCGTCCTTGAGCGGCCGTGTCGCATAGGGTTTCGCCTGGTGGCAGATGACCCGGGTGACGTCGCCGAACAGCACCTGCAGCAGCGACAGCGGGTGCACGCCGAAATCGTCGAGCGCCCCGTACCCCGACGCCTTGTCGCTCTTGAAGCCGAACACCGCCTTCGGGTCGGCCATGAAGTCCTCGTCCATCTCGACGCGGACGTGGTTCACCTGGCCGATCGTGCCGTTGCGCAGCAGCGTCTCGATCTGCCGCAGCATCGGGTTCTGGATGTAGTTGTAGCCCAGCACCGCAACCCGACCGGATGCCTTTGCCGCATCGACCATGCGCTGCGCATCGCCGAGGCTCGTCGCCATCGGCTTTTCGCACCACACATGCTTGCCCGCCTCGAGCGCCGCGATCGCCATCTCGGCATGGAACTGGTTGGGCGTCGTGATCGACACCACGTCGATCTGCGGATCGGCGACCAGCGCCCGCCAGTCGGCGCCCGATCGGGCAAAGCCGAACTCGCCGGCGCGCTGCGCCGCGAGCTCCGGCGTCACCTCCACCAGATGCTCGAGCCGGACAGCCGGGCCGTCGCCGAACACCGCGTGCACGCCTGTCCACGCCAAGGCGTGGCACTTGCCCATGTAGCCCGTGCCAATAAGGCCGACGCCGATGCTGTTCATAACTCTCCCCCGTGCCAATTCATTCCGAAACAGAACGTCCTTTCCACTTGACGCCATGCGCTGATTGGGGCGCAAAGGGCGATATTTCGTCCCCTAAGCTCATTTTTGGTACGCCGTGACCGAAGTTATCACCGAGCCGCCCAAGGACTTCGAAGCGTTGCGCGCCGCGATTCTGGAGCGCAAAGCCAACCTGCCCAAGCGCCTGACGCAGGTCGCGGCCTACGCTCTGGACAACCCCGACGAGATCGCCTTTCGCACCGCAGCCAGCATCGCCGGCGCCGCCAGCGTGCAACCTTCGACCCTCGTCCGCTTCGCGCAACAGTTTGGTTTTGAAGGCTTTTCGAGCCTGCAGCAGATCTTCCGTGCCCGCCTCAAGGAGCGTAATTCGACCTACGAAGAGCGCCTGCGCCTGCTGGAGCAGGACAGCACCGCCCTGCCCGAAAGCGTCGCCATCCTCAACGGCTTCATCAATGCCGGGCACCGCTCCCTCGACGCCCTCAGCCAGGCCGTCGATCCGTCGGCCTTCGAGCGCGCGGTGGAGCTTCTCGCCGGGGCGCAGACCCTCTTCCTCATCGCCAAGCGGCGGTCGTACCCGATCAGCTCCTATATGGCCTATGCCTTTGGCAAGCTCAGGGTGAAGTGCATCGCCGTGGGCACCGCAGCCGGCATCGACGACGACGTGCTGGCGCTCGCCGGACCCAGGGACGCCGCCTTCGCGGTCAGCTTTTCGCCCTATGCTTCCGAAAGCGCGGCCCAGGCCCGCGCCATGGCCGAGCGCGGCGTTCCCGTTGTTTCCCTTACCGATTCGGCCTTCTCGCCGCTCGCCGAATGCTCGCGCATCTGGTTCGAAGTGGTCGAAGCCGACCACGCCGGCTTCCGCTCGCTCTCGGCCAGTATGGCCTTCGCCATGGCCCTCACCGTGGGGGTCGCCGAAGCCCGGCGCCAGAAATCCAGCCGCTGATTGCATCGTAAACATGGCCTTTGGGGACGCAAAATCGCCCCATCCCCCCTCGATCCGCTTATGAGCTATTTGGAACGAAAATTCCATATTGACTAGCCATCAGAACCCCTATTTCGTTTAGCTGGATGGTGCTAAGCACCACGAGGGCCCGTGCCAAGGAATCGGCCGGGCGGCAGGAGGCGTAGAGTGACAGGGATGCGCGAGGACGTGAGCGGGCGGCCGCTCGATGTCATCACCATCGGTCGCGCGTCCGTCGACCTCTACGGCCAGCAGATCGGTACCCGGCTCGAGGATATCGGCAGCTTCGCCAAATCGGTCGGCGGCTGTCCGGCCAATATCGCCGTCGGCACGGCGCGGCTCGGCCTCAGATCGGCGCTGCTGACCCGCGTCGGCGCCGAGCAGATGGGCAGCTTCATCAAGGAACAGCTTGCCCGCGACGGCGTCGACACCGCCGGCATCGTCACCGACGAACATCGCCTGACGGCCCTGGTACTGCTGGCGGTCGAGGCCGAAGGCGTCTCCCCGATGATCTTCTACCGCACCGATTGCGCCGACATGGCGCTCGCGGAACACGACATCGACGAGGCCTTCATCGCCTCGGCCCGCGCCATCGTCGTCACCGGCACGCATTTCTCCACCGCCAACGCCGCCGCCGCGCAGCGGAAAGCCATCCGCCTTGCGCGTGCGCATGGCGGCAGGGTGGTGTTCGACATCGACTACCGCCCCAACCTCTGGGGCCTTGCCGGCCACGCCGCCGGCTTCGAGCGCTACGTCGCTTCCGACCGCGTCACCCGCGAGTACCAGTCGGTTCTGCCCGACACCGACCTCGTGGTCGGCACCGAGGAAGAGATCGCCATTGCCGCCGGCACCGCCGATTTGCCGAGCGCGCTCAAAGCCATCCGCCAGCTCACCGCCGCCACCATCGTGCTCAAGCGCGGCGCCATGGGCTGCATCGTCTATGACGGGCCGATCCCCGACGACCTCGAACAGGGTATTGTCGGCAAAGGCTTCCCCATCGAGGTCTACAATGTGCTGGGCGCCGGCGACGCCTTCATGTCCGGCTTCCTGCGCGGCTGGCTCAAGGGCGAGCCGCATGCGACCTCGGCCACCTGGGCCAATGCCTGCGGCGCCTTCGCCGTGTCGCGCCTGCTCTGCGCGCCGGAATATCCTACCTGGCAGGAGTTGAGCTTCTTCCTCGAGCATGGCAGCCCCGAAAAGGCGCTGCGCAAGGACGAAGCGCTGAACCATCTGCACTGGGCGACGACCCGGCGCACCGACTGGCCGGCGCTGATGGCGCTCGCCATCGACCATCGCGCCCAACTCGAGGAGCTCCCCGGCGCCACGCCGGAAAAGCTCGGCAAATTCAAGCGACTGGCGGTCGAGGCCGCGGTGCGGGTCGCCAAGGGTCGTCCCGGCTACGGCATGCTGCTCGACGACCGCTACGGCCGCGACGCGCTGTTCGACGCGGCGCAGCAGCGCAATTTCTGGATCGCCAAGCCGATCGAGCAGCCGGCGAGCCGCCCGCTGCGCTTCGAGTTCACCCAGGACCTCGGCAGCCGCCTCGTCGACTGGCCGGTTGATCACTGCATCAAGGTGCTGTGCTTCTATCATCCGGACGATTCGGCCGAGCTCAAGCGCGAACAGGTCGACAAGCTGCGCCAGGCCTATGACGCCGCGCGCAAGGTCGGCCGGGAACTCTTGGTCGAGATCATCGCCGGCAAGCACGGCCCGCTCACCGATACCACGGTGTCGCGCGCGCTCGGCGAGCTCTACGCCGCCGGGATCAAGCCCGATTGGTGGAAGCTCGAGCCGCAGGCCAGCCGACGCGCCTGGGAGGAAATCGACCGCGTGATCGAGGCCAATGACCCCTATTGCCGCGGCGTCGTGCTGCTTGGCCTCGACTCGCCGCAGGACGTGCTGGAGCAGGGCTTCGCCGCCGCAAGGAGCGCCCGCACCGTGAAGGGCTTTGCCGTCGGCCGTACCATCTTCGGCGACGCCGCGCGCGCCTGGCTCGCCGGCAGCATGAACGACGCCGAGGCTATCGCCGACATGGCCCGGCGCTTCGAAACGCTGACCGAAATCTGGCAACGCCTCGGCGAAACCGCCGCGGCTTGATATGTGTTGCCCCGAACCAGCATTCTCACTGGGTGTCATCCCCGCGCAAGCGGGGACCTAACTGGCCGTGGCACAAGGTGAAGA
>JAEWCE010000011.1 GCA_023390785.1 Pseudomonadota bacterium | reverse complement strand
ACTCGGCACGGACCTGATGCTGGTCTGCTCGAACGTCTCGCCACAGGCGCGCGGCGGCGTCGACCGGGCCGCCGAAGATTTGCGAGCGCTGGGAGAGCTGGCAAAATCGATGGGCGTCCGGGTCGGCTACGAGGCTCTGGCCTGGGGCAGGCACGTGAGTGACCATCGTGACGCCTGGGAAATCGTGCGGCGCGCCGACCACCCAAATATCGGCCTGATCCTCGACAGCTTCCACACGCTGGTACGACGGATCGATTCCGACACGATCCGCTCGATCCCTGGCGATCTTATCTTCATCGTCCAGCTCGCCGACGCGCCGCGGATCGAGATGGACCTGCTGTACCTGAGTCGGCACTTCCGCTCGATGCCGGGCGAAGGCGACCTGCCGGTGGTCGACTTCATGCGAGCGGTGGCGGCAACCGGATATGCCGGCCCGCTTTCGCTCGAAATCTTCAACGACCAGTTTCGCGGCGGCTCGCCCAAGGTGATCGCCGCCGACGGCCATCGCTCCCTGCTCTACCTGATGGACCAGGTGCGCCAATTCGAGCCGTCACCCATCGCCATTTCCGTGCCCGCGATGCCGGAGCGTAGCCCGGTCGCGGGGATCGCTTTCGTCGAGTTCGCAGCGGCGCCGGACGATGTCGCACCGCTGCGCGATCTGCTGCTGCAGCTCGGTTTCGAGCCTGCCGGGCAGCACCGCAGCAAGCAGGTGACACTCTACCGGCAGGGTGACATACGGCTGATCGTTAACACCGAGCCCGAGGGGCTGGTGCGATCTCAATATGTGACGCACGGCCTGTCCGCTTACGCCTTCGGCATCGAGGTTCCTGATGCCGGTGCGGCCGTGCAGCGCGCCGTGGCGCTTGGCGCCAACATCTTTTCGCAAGGCGTGGCCGAGGGGGAGACCATGGTCCCCGCCATTCGCGGGGTCGGAGGCGGGCTCATCTACTTCCTCGACAAATCGGAGACGCTGGGCGCCATCTGGGAGCGGGAGTTCGTGCCGCTCGAGAGCACAGCCGGCCCTAACGCCGGATTGACGCGCATCGATCACCTCGCCCAGACCATGGATTACGACCAGATGCTGACCTGGGTTCTGTTCTACCGGTCGATCTTTGCGGTGGAGAAGAGCCCGATGGTCGACGTCCTCGACCCCGGCGGGCTGGTGCGCAGCCAGGTGGTGGCGGCCGCGTCGGGAGCGTTGCGACTGACGCTCAATGGCGCGGACAGCAGCCGTACCTTTGCCGGTGAGTTCGTGCAGAGGAATTTCGGCTCCGGTATCCAGCACCTGGCGCTCGGCACGGACGACATCATGGCCACCGCGGCGGCGCTGGCAGGTCGGGGCTTCGTACCACTGGCGATCCCCGACACCTATTACGACGACCTCGCCGCCCGTCTCGGGCTCGAAGCCGGATTCGTGGAAGCGTTGCGGAGACATAACATCCTCTACGACCGAGACGAGGGCGGCGAGTTCTTCCAGTTCTACAGCGCCACGATCGGGCAGGGATTCTTCTTCGAAATCGCCGAAAGGCAGGGAGATTACGTGGGTTATGGCGCCCCCAACGCGCCATTTCGTATCGCAGCCCAGAAACGGGCGGACCGCCAGGCATCCTCCCTGCCCTTCTGATCGCCGTATGCGCCGGCCGCCTACGGCAATCGTTGAAATGCCGCGTCACCCGGCCTAGCCTCGTGATCCGAGGGTTCCCGCGATCATGCGCAATGATGACTTTGCCGCCGAGCGGGCGGCGACCGACCGCCGGTTGACGGGTGCGATGGCCGCCGCACAGGCTGGCGATCGCGCCGCTTACGAGGTGGTTTTGCGCGATTGCGTTCCCATTGTTCGGCGCATTGCCCTTGCACAGGGCGCCGACGCCAACATCCTCGACGATGTGGTCCAGGATGTCTTGATCACGCTGCACGGCGCCCGCGCCACCTTCGACCCCGGCCGCTCGTTTGTCGCCTGGCTCATTGCAATCACACAGCGTCGCACCATCGATATCCTACGCCGGCAGACGCGCCTCCGCAGCCGCGAAGTCCATGCGCCGCTTGCCGCCGAAACCCACATCGCCGAGGGCAATCCGGAGGCTGACGCCACCTCGACCAGCGAGGCACGCCAGCTGCGTGCCGCCGTCGCAAAGCTGCCCGAAGGCCAGCGCCAAGCCGTCGAGGCGCTCGCTCTCGAAGAAAATTCGCTGGAAGATGCATCCAAACGCACTGGCCGAACGAAATCGGCGTTGAAGGTCAATCTTCACCGCGCAATCAAGACCCTGCGGGCGCGCATGGGTGGCGTCGAGGCGGACGGAGGAGCCCAGTGAGTACGAGCAACAATGTCTGAAGGCGGCGATATCTCCCGTCTGATCGGCGATCTCAGTGCCGATCTGCAGCCGGTGCGGCGTCTCGCGCCCCCGTGGCTGCGCTCGCTCTATTGGCTCGCAGGTGTGTTCGGCCTCGCGCTCATACTCATCGTCATCCGGGTGGTCTTCGATTGGACCGGCCCACCCAAGGTTGACCCCTACGTGATCCCCGGAGCGTTGGCCTCGGGCGCCACGGCATTGCTGGCGGCCTTCGCCGCTTTCCAGCTCAGCCTGCCCGATCGCTCGAATGCGTGGGCGGTGCTACCGGTGCCCGCATTCCTGGTGTGGGCGGCACTCAATGGCCTCGGATGCGTCGCCAGCCTCGGCAATCCGGCGATTCAGAATAACGTGCCGCAGTTTTTCACCTGCCTCGCCATCATCTTCGCGCTGTCGATCCCGCTGTCGGCCGCGACCGTCGTCATGGTCCGGCGCGCCCGACCGTTGCGGCCATTGCGGGTGGCCATTCTCGGCGGCCTCGCTGCTTCGGCGGCCGGAGCAACCCTGCTGCTCCTCGTCCATCCTCATGATTCCGCCGTGCTCGATCTCTGCTCCCACGCCCTAGCGGTGGTCGTCGTGGTGGCCATCAACGCGGTGCTGGGCGGGCGGCTGTTTGTTCCTGCGAACAATTTTCGCCGCCGCGCGTAACCTTTTCGGGACCTCCTGCGAAACCGGTAGCATGGACGGCGACAGCGGCCGTCCAGACCCGATCTGAACCCTCATTGGAAGGATATTTGCCATGACGCATTCCCTGCGCCACGCGACCGTTTTTGTCTCGGCCGCACTGATTGCTCTCGCCGCCCCCGCGCTCGCCGACGATGCGATGTCGAGCAGCTCGATGATGTCCACCAGCGCAATGTCCACCAACGCAATGGCCGCTCCGATGGCGGGTGACCCGATGATGTCGAACGAGATGGCGATGGCCAATGACAGTACGGCCGGCGCCCCCATGATAGACGAAGGCAAGCTCATCAGGATCACCATCAAAGACCTGACCAGCGGCCAGCCCTTTTCGCCGACCTATGCGCAAAGCCGCACCGGCGCCGCAGCGCCATTGTTCAAGCTGGGAGACAAGGCCTCAGATGCCCTGGTTGCCGTTGCCGAAGGTGGCAACATCGGCATGTTCTCGGTTTCGGCGGCGATGAACAAGGACTCCGCGATCGGCGACGCCGGCCTGGCGATCCATACGCTTCCCGGCCAGACCCGGACCTTCTACGTACATGTCGACGAGACGCATCCACTCATCGATGCAGTCTGGATGCTGGGCAATACCAATGACGGCTTTTCAGGCTTTGCGGGCTTCGACGGCTTCAAGCTGGACGGATCAGCCAGCCTCGACGTCCGCGGATATGACGCCGGCTCGGAGAAGAACAGCGAGAAGAAGGGCTATCTCGGTGCCCTGGGCGGCGGCAATGCGCGCGACCCCGAGGACGGCGTCATCACCTATCATACCGGCATCCGCGGCGATGCCGATGCGCCGAAATCGTGGAACTGGGACATCACGGGCCCCGTCGCGCACGTCACCTTCGACGTCGTGAAATAACGGACATTGGGCCGGTTTCCATCACCTTAGGGGACGGTTTTTCGCCGAAAAGACGCAAATGTCCACGTTTCAGGGAAGTGTCCGGAAGCTGCGGCGCGACGGCTGGTGTGCGCGAGGGCTCGTGACATCCGAGAAGCACAGCCAGCTCTTCGACACCCAGGTCGGACCCAGGGTGTTCGCGTCGCCGGCGGAGTGCGAGGCCTGGCTGCGGCAAGCCGCATTGGAGTTCGATGCGACGAACGTTCGGATCGTTACTCGGTCCGACCGGGACCTGGCGGCGACTCCGGGGTGGCTGGGATGAGCCTGGCCGCGAGGGCGTGGTAGATGCCCTCGCGGCTGACCAGGCGGGACACCGCGCTGGCGCCCACGGCGCAGATCATGATCGGCAGGATAAGGCTGTGGTCGGCCGTCATTTCCGAAACGATGACGGCGGAGGTGAGAGGCGCCTGCACAACGCCAGCCAGATACGCTGCCATGCACAGGATCGCCAGGGTATCTATCGGCATACCGGGCAGCAGTGCCGACAGGTCGTAGCCGATCCCCGCGCCGACCGAGAGGGACGGCGAGAAGATGCCGCCGGGGATGCCGCTGATGGTGGAGAGGATGGTGGCGACGAGCTTCAGCGGGCCAAAGAGCCAAGGCATCTGCTGGCCGTCGAGGACAGCCTGCGCCTCGGCGTAGCCAGTGCCGAAGACACTGCCGTCGCTCAGCAGGCCGCAGACCGCGACGAGCAGGCCGCAAAGCATCGCAAAGGCGACCGGGTGCCTGGTGACGAGACCAAAGGCGGAACCTGGCGCATTCCAGTTCGCAATCGACACGACGATGCGACTGAAGAGTCCTCCGAGCAGGCCTCCGACAACCACCACGACCGGCACCGACAGCCATTGCCAGCCGGCGAGCATGGCGCCGTGGCCCAGCCCGAAATAGGTATAATTGCCGATCAGCATCAGCGAGGTGAGACCGGCGACGATGACGGTCACGAGCACCAATACGCTGGATCGCTGCTCGAACGATCGGCTCATTTCCTCGATGCCGAAGATGATGCCGGCCAGCGGTGCATTGAACGCCGCCGCGATGCCGGCAGCCGAGCCGGCGAGCAACAGCCCCGGCTGGCGGTGCGGCTCGAGGCGGCCAAGCATGGCCATGGCGGCGGCGCCGACCTGGACGGTAGGGCCCTCACGGCCGCTGGAGGCCCCGCACAACAGCCCCAGCAGCAGGAGACCGATTTTTGCGGCCGCAAGCCGCAACGACACGAGCCGACTACGGTCCTCGAGACGGTCGAGGCGGCGAGCGGCGATGACCTGCGGTATGCCGCTTCCCTGGGCTCCGGGGAAGAATCTCCGTGTGACGTAGGCGGAAACCGCAAAGCCTGCGGGGGTGATGAGGAGCGGTGCCCAGACCCAGTGCAGCGCAACGAGTGCGAAAACGCGCTGCGCCCTGTCCGCCATGACGGCCATGAGCACCGCGAGACAGCCGACGACAATGCCGCCGATGACGAAAAGTGCGCGACGCCGATAGGTGTCGACGTCAAAGGCAAAGATCGTGGAGGACCTTTGTGGCATGCGCCGCAGGTAACCCGATCCGGGCCGAAAACCAACTCCCTTCTACAGTTTGGTGACGGTCGATCGAAACGGATTGTGGAAGATCACCATCTGCCACGGTAGCCGATGAGCCGAGGTTGCCGAGTTGACCTGCCTGGGCGCGACGTCAGAGCCCTGCACATCCTGTTCGTCGGGCAGGCGGTGCGAGCACTGGATGAGCGTGTCCCCGCCCTGCCCACCGCATCAGGCGCGGCGCACGTTGCGGATGGCGCCGGATTGCGGGTTGTAGCCCCGCGCGGCGAGGAAGAACGCCACGATCGTGCAGCCCGCGACGACGCCCAAGGACACCCATTCGACCTGGCCGTAGGCCGCAAAGCGGATCAATTCGACGGCATAGGTAAAGGGATTGGCATTGGCGAGGTACCAGATGAGGTAGGCGCCGGCCTCACGCAGCTTCCAGAGCGGATAGAGCGCAGCGGACAGGAAGAACATCGGAAACACGACGAAGTTCATCATTCCAGCGAAATTCTCGATCTTTGGCGTATAGACCGAGACCAGCAGTCCGATGGAGCCCAGCATCAGTCCGACGACGATCACCGCCGGCAGGATGGTCAGCCAGCCGAGCCCGGGAAAGCCGAAGCCGAGAATTCGCGACACCAGGACGAACGCATAAACCTGCAGCACCGACAATGTGGTCGCCGCGCAGATCTTGGAAAACAGCAGGAAGTTGCGCGGCAGCGGCGTCACCAGCATGACTCGCATCACGCCCGCTTCCCGGTCATAGACCATCGACAGCGCCGACTGCATGCACTGGAAGAGCACCACAATGCCGATCAGGCCGGGCAGGACATATTCCTGATATTGCACGTAGGTGCGGTATGGCGGGATGATGGAGACGCCCAGCAGGTCGTGCAATCCGGCCGCAAACACCAACAGCCAGAGCAGCGGCCGCAGCAGCGCCGAGATCAACCGCTCGGTCTGGCGCAGGAATTTCGCAATCTCGCGCCAGACGATGGCCGAGAACCCGACCCAGTAACGCGCGAGCAGAGGGAGATCAGCGGGGCGGGAGACTGCTACTGCTGCGTGACCTGACACTTCGACTCCGGTTGATCGACCCCAAGACTGTCGAGCTCGTTGCTTTGGTGCAGAAATTCAGGGAACGGCGCAGCCCCCACTGTCGAGTCGCTCGTCGACAGAATGATGGGCATGCGAAGCTGCCTGTCCCAGGGCCGAAAGTCCAACTCGATCCCCTTCGATCCATCGATCTTCAGACGCTTGCCCTTGAGATAGGCGTCGATCTTGTCAGGGTCGGTGGAACGGGCCTTGGCATAGGCCGTTGCGATCGCCTTGAACGCCATCCAGGTGTCCCAGTCGTATCCCGACATGGGCCGGTTGCCTTCGGCGGCGCGCTGGAAGCGGAGCGTGATCTGGGTGGCACTGTCCTGGTCCCACGACCAGTTCCACTCCGAGGCCGTCAAGCCTGTCGAGCCGATGACCGGTCGCGGGAGCTGCGTGCTGTAGGGCAGCTTGCGAGAATACTCTCCCAGCGAATCCGCAATATAGATCACGTCGTAATCGAGGCCGCCCGTGATCAACAGTGTATCGTTGTTCTCCCGGTTGGCCGGATCGGTCGACAGCGTAAACTGCTTGCGCGCAACGATCTGGATGCCCATGCGCTCGGCAGACTGCTGAAACGCATCAGCCATCTCCTTGTCGCGCGTCTGGTCCCCCTGCAGGACCAGCACCTTGACCCAGTTTCGATGCCTGAGGAATTCCGTATATGCGTCGGCCAGCATGCGGTCCGACGCGGCCACGTGCAGCATGTTGGGCAGGCACAGCTCACGCAGCGCATCCTGCGGAGCGGTGGCGTTGATCAGGGTGAGCGGGGTATTGGCCAGCGCCGGCCCAACCTGGGCCACGATCTCTCCAGGCAGGTCGAGAATGGCAAACCGCTCGCCCGCGGCGGCCATGGCCTGAAGCCTGGCGATGGCATCATTGGCATCGGTTGCCTGCTGTTCGTCGAGCGACAATTGCACATTGGCCGCGTCGGTCACGATCTTCATGTCGCTGAGCGCCACACGCGCGCCCTCGACCGGGTGCAGGGCAGGCGAAATCTGGATGCGCGTATAGGCGATCCGTGGGTGATAGCGAGCGTCGTCCCTGAGATCGAGAAAGCCGACCCTGGCGGTCGAGACCGGCCCACTCGGCGGCGGGCCGGGCACGGGGGCACCTTGCTGCGTGGCGGCGTTACCCGCCTCGTCCTGAGACAGGGCGGGCGCTGCCCCGACGGCGAGACCGGCAAACAGCGCGAGTGCAAGCAGGTCCAGTCTAGTCATCGATGACCACCGTATGGGGGACACGGCCGATCGGCAACGACTGCACCGGCTGCATCGCCTGCACATCGATAACAGTGATATCGTCGCTGAGGCCATTGGCGACGATCGCTGTTTTCTCGTCACGGCTCAGGTCGATGGACCAGCAACGTTTGCCCGTGAGCACGAATGCCAGCACATCATGCGACCTGGCATCGAGAATGGCGATGTGGTTGGCGCGGCCAAGGCTGAGCAAGACCTTGCTGTCGTCCTTGAGAGAGGTCATGCCGACCGGCGTCACGTCCTGTTCCCGAAAGCCGGGAGGCACGATGATCAGGCTGTCGCCTTTGATCTCGTAGGTCGTGGCGTCGATGATGAAGATCTCCGAACTGAGCTCGCAACTCACCCACACTTCGTTGAGCGTCGGCAAATGGATGAAGCGTCGCGGCCGGGTGCCCACAAGGATGTTCTTGATCACGGCCCCCTTCGCCGTATCGATGATATGCACCATGTCGGCCACCTCGGAGGTGGCGAACACGATCTGGCCGCCAGGCATGATCAGGATACCCTCGGGTTCCGCGCCGCTCGGGATCGTCTGGGTTGCGATCTTGGACTTGAGGTCGATCCGCTCGACGGTCGAGTTCTCTTCGTCCGAAACGTAGATCGACTGTTCGTCATCGGAGAGACGGAACATCTCGGGGCTCGGGCCAGTCGGGATCGAGTCGACCACCTCGAGCTTGGCGACGTCGATGACGTCGATCGAGTCGTCGTCGCCGCAGGCGACATAGAGCAGGTCGTGCGCCTTGGTCATCTGCATGTCGCGCGGCCGTCTCGAGGTCGCAATGCGCTTGATGATGTTGTAGCTCGGATCGAGGACGACGACTTCGTTGCCCTTTTCGGTTGAAACGAAGATGTTGCCGGTTCCGGCAGCGGCCGCTGGACGGGCGACGGCGAGAGCGGCCAGCGCGGCGCCTCCCGCCAGGACTGATCGGCGCTTCATCAGCATCATTTCACCACGAACTTGCCCTTGAGGCCCCTGTCCTCGTAGCCGGCAATCCAGAAATCGTATTCGCCCGGCCGGATCGGCACGAAGCTGACGTTGAACGTTCCGGCGGCATCCCACTCCAGGCTGTATGGTACCTGGGTCTTGAGCTCGAGGTCGTTGACCACAATCTGATTGATCCACACGTTGCGCCACAGCTCGGGCGCCATGAAGGCGGTATCGTCCGCATCATCGACGGTGATGTCCATGCGATAGAACTTACCGGTTTCGAGATCGAACTCGTTCTGCGAGAATTTCAGATTTTCCGTGTCGATCCTGAGTTCCAGCTTTTCGCCGTTCGAGGCCAGATTGCCCGCAGCGAGCGCGGGGACGGCGACGAGGCCGGCGACCGAAAGCGCGACCAATGAAACCGCGACGAATTCCCTCACCGAATCCTCCCAAGGTTGTTCCTATTGCGGCGATAGAAATCACCTATGCGCAGTTCTGGCGTGGCCCCCGAATCCAGTGCAACCCGCGCATGGCAATACGAAACATAGCCTCGGCCAATGAGTTGGGATGCTAGCTCCTTTGATCAACAAGAAGCGTACTCGTTCGGGGGGAACCATGTCGAAATTCAGTCGTGCGGCGCTGCTTTGCCTCGCGTTTGGCGCGGCAACTCTGCTGTCGGGTTTCAGCCCCGAGCAGTTGAAGCTGACACTCGCCCTGCAGGGGACCGGCACTGCCAAATGGGAAATCGCGGCAATGCAGGAGCTCGGGCTGGACAAGAAACACCATCTCGAGCTGACCGTGAACGACGTGGCCGACAGCCCGGCCGGCCAGGTGGCGCTGCAGGCCAAGGCTGCCGAGGTTATCCTGTCGGATTTCGTCTGGGTGAACCTGCAACGCCACCAGGGCAACATGGTCACCATGGTGCCGCATTCGCTCGCCGTGGGCGGCCTGATGGTCGATCCCAAGGCCGGCATCTCGTCGATCGCCGACCTCAAGGGCAAGGCGTTCGCGGTGTCGGGCAGCCCGGTGGACAAGAGCTTCGTGATCCTGGCAGCCGACTACAAGAAGCAGACCGGCGGCACTCTCATCGACGACGCCGACGTCAAGTTCGGCGCTCCGCCCCTCGTCAACGAACTGCTCGTCGACGGCAAGGCACAGGCCGACCTCAACCTGTGGAACTGGGCCGCCCGCGCCAAAGTGGCGGGCATGACGCAGCTGACCTCGGTGCCGGACCTGTTCAAGGACCTTGGCGTGTCCAAGACCCCACCGCTGCTCGGCTGGACCTTCTTCGACGACGTGGCCAAGGAAAAGAAGAAGGAAATTGTCGCTTTCCTCGAGGCCTCCTTCGAAACCAAGCAGGCGCTGCTGACCGATGACGCGCTTTGGGACAAGATCCGCCCCGTGATGAACGTCAAGGACGACGATGCCCTGTTCAAGCAGCTGCGGGACGACTACCGCGCGGGTATCGTGTCGAGCTATGTCTATTCGGACATGGAACCGGCCAAGCAGGCCTTCGCCCTGATGGCTCAGTTTGGCGGCAAAGACGTCGTAGGTGACGTGAGAGATCTCGACGACGGCACCTTCTGGAAGGGGTTCCACAAATAGACTATCGGCCGGGCGGCGCGCTGCCGGCGCGCACCAAGATCAGTCTCGCCCGCCGCACCCAGTGGGTGCGGTGGGAACCGGTCAGCACCATCCTGCTCCTGGTGGTCTGGCAGGCGCTGGCGATGATCTTTCCTGGGCGCCTGTTCCCCACACCGACTGCCGTCGCCCTAGAGCTGTGGACCGACATCGCCGACGGCAAGCTCATGTCCGACATGGCCAAGACGCTGTGGCGCGCGACGATCTCGTTCACCATCTCCATGACCATTGGCGTGGCCCTGGGTATCCTGTTCGGCCGCTCGCGCATCGCCGACCGGCTGTTTTCGAGCTGGGTGATCGTCGGCCTCAACTTGCCGGCGGTGGTGATCGCCATTGTCCTCTACATCTCACTCGGACTGAACGAGACGGCGATCATCCTTGCCGTCATCATCAACAAGGTGCCCCTGGTGGTCACCACCATCCGGGAAGGCGTGCGCAGCTTTTCATCGGACTATGACGAGCTTGCCCTCGCCTTCCGCATACCATTCTGGCGTCGGCTCAGGCTGGTCTTCATCCCACAGCTCACCCCGTACGTGCTCGCGGCGGCGCGTACCGGGCTGGCCCTGATCTGGAAGATCGTCCTCGTGTTCGAAGTGCTGGGCAGCAGCGGCGGCGTGGGCTTTCGCATCAATACCATGTTCCAGTTCTTCGACATGACAGGCATTCTCGCCTATACAACGGCGTTCATCCTGGTGGTCCTCGTCGTCGAATACTGGCTCATGCGTCCACTGGAGCACTACATCCTGAGATGGCGGACGGACCGCGTTTAGACGTCGACGTGGACGAGAAGCGTTTTCCGGGCTCCGACTTACCGTTGCTCGAGAACTTCCACGTCACTATCCCGCCCTCGCAGGTTGTGGCCCTGGTGGGGCCCTCCGGCGTGGGTAAATCGAGCCTGTTGCGGATGATTGCGGGGATCGATGACGCTTATTCGGGGTCGATCAGGATCGACGGCAAGGCTCCCAAGGCTGCGCCACCCGCCGGCTTTGTGTTCCAGGATTCACGGCTGCTGCCCTGGCTGAGCGCGCTCGCCAATATCCGCGCGGTCCGCGAGGAAACAACCGAAGCCGAAGCTCGTGATTTCCTGGCTCGGGTGGGGCTTGCCGGAAGCGAGGATGCTTATCCGGCGCAGTTGTCGGGCGGCATGCAGCGGCGCGTTGGGCTGGCCCGCGCGTTCTCCGTCAACCCGCGACTGCTGTTGCTCGACGAACCGTTCGTTTCACTCGATGCCCATCTGGTCGCGGGAGTGCAACGCGTGTTCATGGACCTCGTCCGCGACACTCGTGCAACCGCAATCCTGGTGACCCACCTGCCCGACGATGCGGCCAGGATTGCCGATCGCGCGATCGTGCTGGGTGGTCGACCGGCGCGGATCGTCGCCGACATCGAATTGACCCCGCCGCCTGGCACGCGCAGCGAAGAACAGATACGCGCCCTGGCGCTTGCGCTATCGCATCACGACGAGGCTGTGAATTGACCGACGACGTCCCGGTGCTCGACATCAAGGATCTGAGGAAGTCGTACGGCAAGACCCAGGCACTCAAGGGCGTAACGCTGTCGATCGACCGTGCCGAAGTGGTGGGACTGCTGGGACCCAACGGCGCCGGCAAATCGACGCTCTTTCAGATTGCCGCGGGCCTCTTCGCTGCCGATGCCGGCAGCGTCCGCCTGTTTGGCCTCGACTATCGGCGCAACGCCGAGGATATCCTCAAGCGCCTGGGCGTGGTGTTCCAGGCGCGCGCCATCGATCTCGACATGACCGTGCAGGCAAACCTGGCCTTCCACAGCGCGCTGTTCGGCTTCGCCGGCGAAGCCCGCAAGGCGAGGATCAGCGAAGTCGCGGAGCTGCTCGAAATCACCGAGCTGCTGAAGACGCCCGTACGCAACCTGTCGGGCGGAAACCAGCGCCGGGTGGAGGTTGCGCGAGCCCTGCTCAACGGCCCGGAGCTGCTGCTCATGGACGAGCCCTCCACCGGACTTGATCCGGTAACGCGCGAGATGCTCGTACGGCACATGCAGACGGTGCGCCGGGAACACGGCACCTCGATCCTGTGGGCCACGCACCTGGTCGAGGAGCTCGAGCACGCTGACCGGATCATGCTGATGGTCGCCGGCGAGATAGTCCATACAGGGTCGCCGGCCGAGCTGATGGCCCAGAGCCAAACCGACAATCTCACCGACGCTTATATTGCGCTCACCGGCCACCGGCCGGACCCGGTTCCCGCCTAGGCCCGGCAGTCTTCTTACCATCGGCCCGGGCAAGCGGACCTTGGGCGTTTGTGCCAGAAACCGATCTTGGCTATCGGATTTTTCAATGGCTGGCACCGGTAGTCTCGGCGCATCTCATGGAGACCACATGCGCACCTGGCAGATTCTCCTCGCCCTGGCCCTGATCGCGTCATCGGCGGTCGGGCTCCTGGTCATGGCCGGCGGCGCGCGCGACCTTCTATCGCCGCCCCTTCAGGCGGAACTCAATGTGCAGGATTTCCCCATCCCGTCCGGCATGAGCGTCGATGCGGACAAGGTGGCGTCGTACCTGGCAAGGGCGCTGCAGGAGCGGGCAGACGACGACGTGGCGACCCGCATGTTGCTGAAGCCGGATGTGTTGGCGAGGGTGAAGGATGTCGTGTTGCCGCGGCTGATGAATGTCGTGGCGGTCCACCGGATGCTGGAGGACATCCCCGAACTGTCGGCGCTCGTCGGCCTTGAATCCTTCAAACGCACGGTCACCGGCTCGATCACAAGCGCCGACGCTGCGGCCGACGTCGCCCTGACCGTGCCGGGCGCGCTGTTGGCGGAAGTCGACGGCCAGAAGGTGAAGGTCACCAAGACTTCCACCGGGCTGCCAGCGCTGGAGCTGGGCGCGATGACACCCGGCCAGGGCCACCAGATAACCGTCTGGCTGGACGACAGCGCAACGAGGACCGATCTCGGCAAGTCGATCCTGCTCGGTGCCGGTGGTGGCCAGCGCGGACGCGTGCTGCTGTGGGGCGATCACGGTTGGTTTGGTGCTGACGTGGAGGCGCTTCGGTGGGGCCGCTGGCTGATCGGGGGGGATCTGGCCATTGTACTGATCTTCGGCCTCGCCAGCCTGATCTTGCCGATCCTGATCCGCCGGCAGAACCGTGCGCGCCATGGGTCGCCCCAGCCGGCAAGACCGGCCTGACCATCCGAGTCCTCGTCTGGCCTGGTCGTCAGTCTCTGTCGTCGGTCCGGCCGCCGATCCGAGGCGGCGACTCCCCCATCACTGGGGCTTGCCCGGTGTGACCGGGGCGGCTTCCTCGGTGAACGTCAGCATCCCCGGTTCGAACTGCAGTATTCGCTCTCCGACCGTCGCTTCTCCCCCACCGAGCTTGCCTGTCGCGACCTTGCTCGCCTGGATTTCCTGCGCCAGATCCTCAGCGGTGGTCTTGGGCAAGACCTTCTTGGAATCGATGGTGCCCTGGATCTTTTCCCCCTGGGCGATCTTGCCCATTGCCTCGTTGACCTTGATCTTCAGGTCGTCCGAATAGGGCAATTGATAGGCGCGCGGCGACCCCAAGGGGAAGTTGTCGGCATCAAGCGTTTGTAGCCACAGGAACACATCGCCCTTTTGCTGATGCAGTGGATCGGGTTCGGTCACCTGTGCCCAAAGCATGCGGAAACTATCGGGGATAGGCCCGTCTGAGGGAAGACCGCGCAGCTCGCCAATTGCATTGAAGGTGAGTGGGATCAGCACGGCGGTAGCCACGGTCGCCAGAACCTTGAAGAACCAGTGCAGCCGCGCCAGCAACAGGACATAGGCAAGGAGCGACGCCACAAGCGCATACGCAGCAGTCAATGAGACGATCGTGAAGGTCACTGCTGAATTGCCTGTCCGGTCCTCGCGTCGATCGGGCCGTTCGGAGAACTGCCGACCGCGCTGCCTCCCCCATCTTTCGAACCCGATGACCGGGTCAGCTCGACCAGGCTCTTGGGGGTCGTATTGACATCCAGGACGTCCTGCCCCTTCAGGGTGAAGCGCACGGCTGTCTGTTCGTCGCCCGTCCCCTTCAACTGCAGCGTCTGGTAATAGATCACCTTGACTGTCGGGTTCAGCTTTTCGACCTTGACCTGGACAGGGATCGGTCCGCTGTTGGCAATGTAGTGAACGACGTTGACGACATACTGGCCATCTTCCAGGCCTCGCACGGCAACGATTTCCTGGTTCAGCGGATTTGTCACTTCCGAGCCATTTACTAGAACCGTGTCCTTGAAATTACCGCGGTCATCGCGTTCGAGATGCATCAACCCGGCTTCCTTCTGGTTGTACCAGACGATGTTGCCGGCCGGGTCCTGGACATAGGTATCCACGTCGTCGGGATTGTTGTCGGGCCAGGTGACAGTGATGAGCATTTCGGCCTTGACCACCACATTTCCCTGTTCGGCCGGCTTGTTGATCAACGCGAACGCGATGAAGAACATGAAGGTGATGGCCTTCAGCGAATTGAACAGGAGAGCGGAAAAGATCTCAAACTCCGGTTCCTGCTCCTCTTCAAACATCGCGCTCGCCCCGGGCGAGCAAGGGCAGGAGCGAGACTTCGGTGAAGGAAACCACCGTCTGGCTGAGGTCGGTCACCAGCGCGTCGGCGACGTTGTATTCCAGCCGCAGGAGGATACCGCCGATCAGGCCGGCGATAGTGGTCAGCAGCGATACCGCCATGCCCGCAATCATCTGCTGCAGCGCCTTGCGCAGCGTATCGATATCGAAGCTCGACAGATCTCCCATCGAGTTCAGCATCAGCAGGAAGCCGATCATGGTGCCCAGCATGCCGAGCTTGTAGAGCAGGTCCGTGCCGTAGGTCCCCACCTTCGTGCGGCGGCGGAAACTCGCCCCCAGGCTCGAAATCAACAGGTGGGCGTCGCCTTCCACGTCCGAGGGGTGCTCGCGGGACCGGATCAAATCGGCCAGATAACGGTCCACCAGGCCACTGCCGCGCGGCGGCTCTGGCACCTTTGCCGATGTTGCCAGCATGTCCTTGATCTGCAGGGCTCGCCGGTATTCGCGCGACAGCTCCACCAGGATCCACAGGCAGTGACCCGAGAAGGCCACGTAGAGCACCGCAATCAGCACCGTGATCTTCGACTGATCGGCAGTGAACAGATAGGTCAGAAGGCCGTAGTCGTAGGACACGATCGCCGCAATCGCGATCAGCCCCATAAGGAGCGCCCACTTCAGGACAGCGTCGAAAGCTCCGTTGCGTCCCGGCGCCATCACGGTTTCAGCAAGCAATTGAGTCATTGTCTGTCCTGTTATCTGTAGCCGCCCGGCGTTTCGCGCCGACGAAAGACCCACGGTTCCTCGAACTTCACGCCCGGCTGCCACAGGCCGACACCCGCTGTGATCGCATCGGCCATCGCACCGTCGTAGTCCGTGGATTGCTCGTCGAAAGCGAGCGCCATGCCGGCCCTGACCATTTCGGCGTTGAGGTCCTCGCCGCCACTCTCGCAAACGCCAAAACGGCGGCCGAAGGGATCCGGGTCGCTCTTGTAGGTGCAGGTCACTTCTCCGCGACCAGCCAGCAATTGGAGATGGCGGAACGCTGCGTCGTAGCAGCCCCAGAGCTGACCGTTCATCTGGCAGGTCTGGTTCTTTTCCGGGGCGTCGATACCCCAGAGGATTACACGCTGCGTGCCGAATTTCAGGACATCGGCGTCGATCGCATCGGGGGTGCCACTAATGCTGTTTGCCTGCGCCTGCGCCTGGGCGGACCCAGTCAACGCGCCACACATGGCTCCTGCCAGGAGCACTATTGAAACCCCTAATGTCCAGGATTTGGGAATGCGGGGAGAGCGGCCATTATCAGAAGGCATCAGCATGCCCCTTTCGAGAGCGGGAGAGACCAAGAATGCGCATGGCAGTGGCGGCAGCGACCGTGGTCTTGTTGACGACGGGTCCAGTTCTTGCGGACCAGGCCGCAGATCTGATTGCCGGAAAGATCAAGCAATGCCGGGGCTGCGACCTGCAGGGTGCGAATTTCAAGAAGGCGGACCTGGCCGGCGTCGACCTGACAGGTGCAAACCTGACGGATGCCACCTTCCACCGCGCCAACCTGCGCGGTGCGATCCTTACGGGGGTCACCGCCATCGGCACCAATTTCAATCTGGCCGACCTGACGCAGGCCCACATGGCCGATGGCAACTTCACGCGCTCGATGTTCTACGACGCCCTGCTGTCGGGCGCGGACCTTTCGGCCGCCGACCTGGCCGAAACGCGGATGCAGGAGGTGCGGATGACGTCCGCGAAGCTGCCCGCGGCCGTGCTCGACCGGGCTATCCTCCACGACGCCGTGCTGAACAATTGCGATCTCACCGGAGCATCGTTCCAAGCGACGAACCTCGAGCGGGCCAGGGTGGAGCGCTCCAACTTCTCTGGCGCAACCATGTATGGCGTAAGTCTGGGCAAGTCCCTTGCCTCCGGAGCCGATTTCTCGGGTGCGACAATTACCCAGACGGATTTCTACGGCGTCGATTTGCGACGGACGAAATTCGACCACGCCACCGTCACGGCCAGCCGCTTCACCCTGGCAGCCACGGACGACGGCACATTCGCCGGCGCGGTCCTGACCAACAACTTCATGCCCAATGGTCGCCTGCAAGCTCAGGGACCCTCGGACGGCAAATAGGGCGAATTCACCAGTTCAAACCTGGTCCTGGACTCGTAGTATCCCTTGTTGACCTGCCGGGTGTCGATGCTCAGCGCTTCCTGGCCCTTCTTGCGCAGATAGCTCGCCTCGATCAGCAGCCTTTGGCCGCTGCCGTCCGGATTGGTGCCGGTGCAGCGCTGATGCGTGAACTGGTTGCCGACCGGCTGTTCGCCTTCCCGCATCGGAATGTCCTGGCATTGGAGACTCCAAGAGGCGAACTGACCCCGGAAATTCTGGGCCAGGTACACGGCGCCACGTCGGTCGTGGTCGCTGGCGTGATCGTCGGTCACGATCCGGATGCCCTGGGATATGCCCTTGTCGTCGACGAGGATCGAGACGACGACGGGGTGGGCATAGACCGAGGTGCCTCCAGCGAGGGCACGGAATTCAAGCTCCAATGCACGAGCGATGTAGTCCTGCTCGTCGTCATAGGTGAAGACCACCTCGCGCAGTCCGGACGCCTCGGGCGTGCATTGCGCCCAGTCGGCGAAGCTCTTGAGTTTTATCGAAATCGGGCCGCCATTGGTGCCGCAGGCGATGATCGCGGCGTCGCTGTCGGGCACGGCGCTGACGGCCTTTCCGAGCGGCACATCCCAGATGGTGAAGGCAGGCTCGACACTGAGATACGCCCCTGCCTCGTCACCGGCGTCCGGCGGCGCCGCGCTGGCGGCTTCCTGGGCCACCGGACCGCCGGTGAGCCCCGTCAACATCAGGAGCACCATTGCCGGTACTCTCAAAGCCCATTGTCCACCTCGCCCCTGCATCATTCGCCCTTGAGGTAGGAGCAGGACTTGTCGGCAGAACTGCCGAAGTAGAGCACGCAGTCTTCGTATGTGGGCTTGCCATGGCCGACAACGTACTTTTCGAGATAGGCGACGAGATCGATCAGTTGGGCTTCGCTGAAAGTCTTGCCCCTGATCGGCCGCTGACCGGGCGCGAAATCGGACATCAACAGGCCGTTGCACCGGTCGTCCTTGTAGCTGGCCTGATCGTGATAGGGCATCTGCGAGCCCGGAATGCCGCAACGGATGATGTCGAAGAGACCCTGCTCGTCCAGCTTGGTCTCCCGCAGATTGGCCCCAGCGACGTGGACCATCGGATTGAGTCCGGTCTGGCCGTCTCCCGGCCAACCGTGGCAGTTCACGCATAGGCCGACGCGCTGATAGACCCGCTGGCCTCTTTCCGCATCGCCGTGCGTGAAGTCCGGCGTCGCGATGAATTCGGCGAACACGCCAGTGCTCAGGCACAACATGGACGGGACCACGATCGCCGCTATTTTCAGGGCTTGGAGCAACAGATCCTCGGGATCCCGGAAGGCGGCCAGCTTCTACGGAACGGCGAAAGAACGCGGTCGGTGCTGGCCAGCATGCGACGGCCAGGCAGATTGACCTGCCTGGCCTAAGCTTCGTGTGATTTAGAGGCCGAAGACCCACAGGACGTTGGCGGTCGACTTGCTCTCGAGCTCCGGATGACCAAAGGTCGCCAGGCCCGGGCCGCCGCCTACGATGGCAATGTATTCCTTGCCACCCGCGTTGAAGGCGATGGGCGAGCCCTGGAAGGCAGTGCCCACGTTCATCGACCACTTCACTTCGAGGGTCTTGGCGTCATAGGCCGCGAAGGTTCCGTCGAGCGAGCCCGCCCACAGCAGGTCAGGCGTGGCCATGACCCCGCTGTACATGGGGAACGGCGTCGGCTGCTGCGCCAGCGACTTGCCCGTCGCCGCGTCGACAGCGGTGATCGTGCCGGTCTGCACGCCGTTGTTCACGCCAGTGCCGCCCTGGAAGATCTGGCCAGGATGTACGTCCGCCGGAGCCACGGTCTTCACCGCGATGTCCGAGCAGCCTTCGATGCCCACCGCATAGGCGATGCCCAGCGTCGGGTTGTAGCCCGTCGGGAAGAAGTTCGTACCACCCTGGAGGTTCGGGCAGGTCGTCGCCTTCGCCCCGGCGCGGTCGATCTTGCCTTCCGCATAGGTCTGCAGCGTCTTGCTCGGATCATATTCCAGCGGCTTGCCAGTCTTCGGGTCGATGCCCTTGGTCCAGGTCAGCTTGCCGACATACTGGGCGGACTGGATATACGCGCCGTTGGTGCGGTCGAGGTCATAGAAGATGCCGTTTCGGCCAAAGTGCGCCAAGACCTTGCGATCCTCGCCGTTGACCTTGGTGTCGATCAGCAGCTGGGGCCCGACCTCGTCGTAGTCGTGATAGTCGCCCGGCGTGTACTGGAAGTACCATTTCAGGTTGCCGGTGTCGGCATCGAGCGCGACGCTCGAGTCGGTATAGAGGTTGTCGCCCGGGCGATACTCGGGGTCGAACATCGGCACCGGATTGCCCGTGCCCCAATAGACGGTCTTGGAGTCGGGGTCATAGGAGCCCGTGACCCACATGCCGCCGCCACCGGTCTTCCAGCAATCACTGTTGCCTGCGTCGTCGCACTTCCAGGTTTCCGAACCCGGCTTCCCGGGATCGGGCACCGCGTACCAGCGCCACACCTCGTCGCCGCTGTCCGCTTTCAGCGCGGCGACATAGCCACGCGTTGCCCAGTCACCGTATGACTGGCTGACAAGTACCTTGTCGCCAACGACCAGCGGCGCGGCGATGAATCCCTCGCCTTCCTTGCCGACCTGCTTGTCCCAGACCACGTCACCGGTTTCGCTGTCGCAAGCAACCACGTGGCCGTTGAAGAGCCCCGCAATGACCTTATTGCCCGCGAGGGCGAGACCGCGGTGGGTGATCAGGAGGCCGGTCGAGGGGTCTTTGTCGACGCCGGTGTCGCAGGTCCAAACCAGTTTCGCGGTCTTGCCGTCCGACACGTCAAACTTGTAGGGCGTGCCCCACGGGTCCGACACATACAGGAAGCCATTGTCGGCCAGGGGCGTCGTTTCGACCGCACCCACGCCGAAGCCACCGGGCTCCGTGCCACCGATGGGCGCTGCCGTAACCACGTGCAGGCCGGCGACATTGCTGGCGTTGATGTCGTTCAGCGTCGAAAACCGGTTCGAATTGTAGGTCTTGCCCACCATAAGCCAGTTGCCGGCTTCGGCATCAGTGCCCGCGTTCAGCAGCCGTTCGGGCGTAACTTCGTCCGCCCAAGCCGTTGCCCCACCCAAAGCCAGGGCTGTCACGCAGACCCCAGCCAGCAATTTCCCCATTCTCATTGAAGCTCCTCCTGAGAGAGAACGATGCTACACACACATCCGTTCTCAGGAACGTTCGCACCCAATGGCTCCAGCAGGTCCAATCCTCAATATAGGAACATCCAAAGTCCATCGCGCGCATGCGCACCACGGGGGTCTCGCAGTTCGTGCTGACTGTGTGGGCGGCGCCAGGTGGCGACCGAGCAGGCTGCTCACAGGGCGCAAGCACATGGCCAAGCGGAACGAGAGCCGCAAACGATCAGGGCGCGCCGCGAATTCGCGATGCGCCCGAGCGTTGTTCTACATATTTTATGACGTGCCGTCTCCGCGACGACGAGAATGTTGCCAGGACGGCCCTCGTCTCAGACCTTTGGCTTGCGGACAAACAAGGGCCGCACCAGACCGAGGAATGTCAGGACACCGCCGGCAGCGATCGCGAGCCAGAATCCGACTTCCAATTGCGACACCATCCTCACCTTGGCGCCCGTCGCGGGTTCGAGGACGGTCGATTTCCCGATGAACTTGGCTCCCGTCACTCCGGCTTTGAGCCAACCGATCTCATAGGCAATTCCTGCCGCGGCCGCATAAGAAATGCCGACGAGCAGAATGATGAGCACGGGAACCGACACCGGTATCGGGCCAAGGTGGAACCGCTTCGTCACGAAGAAGGTGGCAGCGAGGCCCAGCATGCAGACCACGAGATAGACCCACATGAAGCCGGCAAAGAGCTCGGGGAAAGGCATGGAGTAGAGCGCCTCATCGACGTTCGTCCGCACCTGGGACGCCGTTTCGACGCCCCAGGGATGGAGCACCATGTCCATATCGCCGGGGATGACGGCGAAGTCTCCACTCCACCAGGGCTGAAACCATGAGTAGACCATGAAAGCAGCGGCCGCGACGAGCAGGACGTCGAAGATCCATACCAGTATCCCTGCGCCGCCACGCGTCGTTCTTGCCGTGCCTGCCGCCTCAGTCTGTACCATTATTCCCCCGCGCGGCCGCGGCATAAGGCGGCCAGCTGTCATTGGTGATTGCGCATTGGTCGCCGACATGATCGCGACCCTGGACGGAAGCTAGCAGCGTGATTTTTCGGCGGTCAACGTTGGAACACCAATGAAGGCCATTGGCTTTTCCGTGGGTTGGTTCCTGGGCGATTCAGCGCCTCAGGCGCGGCGCGGCATCTCGATGACCTGCCCGGGCCGGGGAAGTTTCTCGGTGAGCTCGAGGAGCGTGTCCTGGCGGTACTCGTCGCGAGCATAAGAGACGAGCTTGTTGAAGATGTTGGCGTAGCTGCCCAGCGACAACAGGTGCTTGGGCATCGCCAAAACGATACGGCGAGAAAGGCCATCGAGCAGGAAGTAGCGGACGTCCCGCGAGACGGTTTCAGGAAGGCCCGGTAACAGCGACAACGGGCAGTGGGTCGTCGCCAGTCCCGCAGCCACGAGGTCGATCGCCGCCGCGTACGTCATGGTCGAGAAGGTCGGCGTCGCCGCGGGTAGGTGGTGGCGATACCACTCCTCGGATTGGCTGCGCAAAGGCACATTGGTGTCAATCTCGACATAGTGTGCCAAGGCACCGCACAAGGCTCGCGGCGAATTTGCCGGCGTGAGCGCGCGCATTATTTCGCTGTCAGAAACCGATCTCGAGACGGCCCAGACCACCGGCTCGACGAACAGGTCACTGACCGCGAAGGAGCTACGGTCGTCAGCGATCGCATCCTCGTTCACGATGACGCAGTTGAGCTGGTGCAGGCGCAACTGCTCGATCAACTCGCCGCTGGTCAGGGCAAAGCGCAAGTCGAATTTGGCAAAGCCCGGTGTGGTCGAGGCGATTCGCGCTGCCGCAGCGATGAACGGGCCGCGAAGCGTCGGCGGCGCGCCCATCCGCAGCGTCACCGCATTGTCGACGAAGCGCCGCTCATGCTCGCTAACGGCCTGATCCAGTCGGCGAAGAATCTCTTCGGAGAATTTGAACCAATACTCGCCCGGGGGCGTAAGGCTGATAATTCCCGTACGGTTCCGCGCGATCAGTTGTGCGCCAAGCTTCTCCTCGAGCTTACCCAACTGCTGCGAAATCGACGGTTGTGACAAGCCCACACGACGCGACGCTTTGGTAATCGATCCGGCGACCACGACGGCTTGGAAAATCTGCAGCTGCTTGAGAGTGATATCCATGACCCTGCCCTACGTAGAGGTCATACCACCGACATCTCATAGGAAAAACCAATACAAGGTCACAATTGTCGCGGGGTCGCGCGGGGCGCACTGTAGGGTTAGCTCCGCGAATCAGCAGGTACTGATCGCGGCCCGACGCGAATGGGCCGCAAGGGCCGGCTTCCGTGGCCCGAACCCCGGCTATTCACTGTTGCCGTCTAGACCATCGTTCCTGACGCCAGACCGCACTCTGCCATGTATAGACCGGCGCAACCGCCGAATGCCAAAAAAAACGACGAGAATGACCACCGGCGCGAGGACGCTCAGAAGCAAAGGCTTATCGACCGGCAAGACTTCATGCAGCCCTTCGGCGATGTAGCCCAAGATACCGAGCGCGTAATAAGAGATCGCGATAATGGAGAGCCCTTCAACGGTCTCCTGTAACCGATACTGACTTTGCGCCGTGCGCAGAGTAGTGTCCAGAACCTCCTGATTTTGCGTCTGAATTGAGACTGTGATCGTTGCGTCGAGCAGCTCGATCGAACGCTGCACCTTGGTGCCGAGATCCGTGAGCCGTTTCTCCATCGCCCGACAGGTGGCGAGCGCCGGCTGCACCCGGTTGTCGAGAAATCTCTGGATCGTCGTCCTTTCACCGATCGGTGTCTCGCCAAGGCGCGCGAGTCGCTCGGCGAGAATTTGGCCGTAGGCGTGCGTGGCGGAGAAACGGAACGCCGTCTGTTCCACCGTCCGGCCCACTTCAACCGAGAGGGCATGCAATGCCTCGAGCGACGCCTGGTGCGCTTCCGGTGTCGACCCTTCGCCTATTTCGGTCATGATGGTCGCCAGGGCTTGCTCACTGCCCTGAACCCGACCACCGACATCGCGCGCCACCGGCAGGCCCAGCAGCGTGAAGCAGCGATAGGTTTCGATCTCGAGCAGGCGGCGCACGATCACGCCGCGCCGTTGCGCGCCGCAACTGCGGGCTGCAACGACGAAGCACACGAAACGGTCGGCGTCGGGAACGAAGTCGGTCGCAATGCGCGCCTGCCCGGCGTAGATGGCCGAATAGCAGAGACTGTTCTCCGCCAGTTGCGCCAACCGAGCGGGATCGACCGTATCATCATCGATTACGTCGATGCGGATTGCCGAAACCAGAGCAATATTGGCGAGAAGCTCGAGTCCGATACCATTGGGCCAGAGGCTGCTGTCGCCCGGCAACGACCTCCAGGTGAGCGTCGCGAATTCGTTGTGCATCTCCCAGATGACGTTGTGGCCGCCGTGCTCGAACTCGAGCTGGCGTGCCGCACCAAGGCTGTCCTCCGGAACTCCGCCCAGTTCCGCCATCTGCCGGTGCAGCAGAGACAAATCTCGGCCGCGATCGGCACTCATGAACGCGACACGACGGATGGTCGCGGGCCCCGCCAGGGGCGGAACGGGGCGAGCGTGCGTTTCGGCGTGGATGAGCCAGCGATTGCCATGCTCGGTCCAACCGAATGGGAGGGGGCCCGCATCGTGGCCGGACATCGACTCTTGCCGCCGATAAGAAAGACCCCTGATGCCGCTCGGCACCTCGCGAGAGACGCCAGACGACTTGCCCGCGCCGGTTGACCAATCCCGTCGCAAGTTCCGGCTCAGCCGCCGAGGTCGAAGGGAATCATATAGTATGGGCCGGCTTCGCTGGGGTCCCCCATCTTGCTGATCCTCGCTTCCAGCACCCAGAGCGTGTTGCCGACCTTCGAGAGCGCCGTCGGGCCGTCGAGACCGGTGGCGACGGGCCTGATGGCGGCCGTGTCGCCATTGATGGTGACGGCATCGACCTGGCCGTTTCCGTTCTCGGCAAGATAGAGGATCCCGTCGCCGCCGAATCGCATGCCGTCGGTGCCTTTGAGCGGCTGCGACGGAGCCAGCTCAGTGACCCTCCCTGCCGCCCCATCGACGTCGACGTCGATGCGGAACAGCTTGTTCTGCGTAACGCTGTTGGCATAGACGGCCCCATCGGGACCGACGGCGATGCCGTCGATCCCCTGAAGCTGCGAGTCGCTGCTCCATGTATCAATCGTGGTGGCGTCGGGCTTGAGCCGGAAGATGCGGCCACCCGCCGTGTCGGCAATGAAGTGCGTACCGTCGGCGGCAACGGTCACGTCGTTGCACAGGCTGCCACTGCCGAGGTCATAGGTAGCCCTGGTTTCTCCAGACTTGAGGTCGTACACGCGGAGGATCGAATTCATCCCGGCCTTGCCGGAAAAGAGCGCGAGATCGGAGTAGCAGACCCACAGGGTGCCTCCCTTCTCGTCTGCGAAGACGCCCAGGATCGCCTGCGGACCGTCAGCCGGCTTGTCGATGAATTTCTCAGCGGTGGGTGCACCCGGGGCGGCGCGGAACACTTGTCCCAAGGCCAGACTGCCCGCGTAAAGCGTGCCGTCGCTGCTGGCGGTCATACTTTCCGGAAGCACTTTACCGGTGCCAATCTGTACCTTGTCGGCAGCCATGCTCGTCGTCGCCGCGAGGAGCGCAACCGCGAGTGCGGCCAGCGCGACAGACATTCTCGGCATCTTCTCCTCCTCGACACACCAGAGGCTCTGATGCTGGCAGAGCCCGCGCGATGGGAGCGCAATACTGAGCATTGCGATTCCAGAAGCAGAGGTCCGGGCCGCCGCCCTTCCGAGGAACCGCCTCCGCACGTCAATAACCAACATTGGAAAGTCCGAGGGTGCCTCCCCCTATGCAGCGACCGGTGCGTTCGCAGGAGGTTTTGGGAGGACAAGCTGATGCGCCTTGCCACCACGGGGCTGATCGCCATGCTCACCGTCACGCCGGCGCTTGCTCAAGACGCAGGATTTCGGCCGCTGACGGAGTGGCGTGCCTGGCGCGGCGAGGGCGTCCCCTCGCAGTGGGTCATCAAGGACGGCACCATCGAGCACCAGCCCGGCGGCGGCGACCTCGTCAGCGTCGAGATCTTTCACAATTTCGAGCTGCGGTTCGAGTGGCGCATTTCAGCCGACGGCAATTCGGGCGTGATCTACCGCAGCAGCGAGGATTTCCAACTGCCCTATCAGACTGGCGCGGAATACCAGATTCTGGACAACTCCGGCCATCCCGACGGCAAGTCTCCGCTGACATCGGCGGCGAGCGCCTATGGGCTCTACGCGCCCTCCGCCGATTTCACCAAGCCGGTCGGTGAATGGAACGCAGCGCGCGTCGTCGTCGATGGCGATCATGTCGAACACTGGCTGAATGGTCAGAAGGTCCTCGAGTATGAGTTCGGATCATCCGACTGGAAACACCGCGTGGCACAGAGCAAGTTCGCCGCCTGGCCGGAGTACGGGTCCATCGCCACCGGCCACATCGACCTGCAGGACCACGGCAATCCCGTCGCCTACCGAGATCTCATGATCAGGGTGCTGCCCGATTGAGTCGGCCAATGGGCGAAATAAGTGCGAACCGCCCCCGCGCGTGGCATGCCAGCGGCATGAAACTTTCCGTCCTGCTCGTCACCGCCGCACTGTCGCTCGCCGCCAGCCCTGCCCCGGCGCTGTCCCTGAGCTCGAGCCAGGTGGGCGACATCTACTGCGCGGCGCGTCTCAGCGGCGACATGGCGCCGGTGCTGGCGATCCTCACGCCGGAACTCGCGGCGCTCGTCGCTCAACATCTGCCGGACGGTGCCGATGCTGCCACGACGATCCCATGGCAGAGCAGCTCGGACTACGCCAACACCTGCATGCCGGTTGGCGCGAGCGGAACCGCGGACGCACCCGAGATCGTCATCGCCTTCGGCTATCGCGACCCCAACAAGGCGCAGTACGCCGACAAGCTGGTGATGCGCTTCGTGAACCAGCGGCTGCGCATCGACGACGTCGCCTATTCGACCGGCAGCACGCTACGCGAAAGACTGATCAAGGGTCCGTAGGCGCCCTCTCCCCGCGAGTACCCGACAGTTCGAGGACGCGGAGAAGCGTCGGTTTAGTGGGAAGGCAGCGCTCCAGCGGCTCTGCGATCAGGCCAGGAGCGCCTCCAGGGGCTGCTCCTGCAGGCGGACGAGGCGCCGCTCCATGCGCTCGGCAACGTCGCCGCGAAAGCGTCCCATGCGGAACCCCTCGCGAATGCTCTCAATTTCGGACACGCGGCGGCGATATTCCGCCAGATCCTCGCTGTCGAAACGATCGTACCTGAGCACCGGCCAGCCTTCAGCTTCCAAGGTCGACTCCATCGCATTTCCTAACGCAATGGCGGCAGCTAAAACCATTGAGATTAGATGACGTTGAAGGCTTGGTTAGAAATTGGAGAGAGCCGTCAGGCGCGCGTGCGATCGGAAGACATCATGTAGCCGATGCCGCGCACCGTCTGGATCAGCGATGGCGTGCCCTCCGGCCCGTCGATCTTCTGGCGCAGATAGCGCACATAGACATCAACGATCTTCGTGCCAGGATCGTAGCCATAGTCCCAAACGCTGTTGAGCAGCCGCTCTCGGCTGACGACCCGATCCGGGTTGCTCATCAGGTAGTGCAGTAATTCGAACTCACGCGCCGTCAACGTGATCGGCGCCCCGTCTTTGGTGACACGCCGCGATTGCGGCTCGAGACTCAGCCCGCCGATCTTCAGCGGCGTCTCGACGCTTGGCGCGGCCCGCCGGCGCTCGAGTGCGCCGATGCGGGCGAGAAGTTCATCGAAGGCGAAGGGCTTGGTGAGATAGTCAACCGCCCCACCCTTCAGGCCGGCTATCTTGTCCTGCAATGTGTCACGAGCGGTGAGCATCAGCACATAGATGCTGCGGCCTTCCTCGCGCAGTTGGCGGCACAGTTCCAGCCCATCGAGACGCGGCAACATTCGATCGAGGATCAGCAGGTCGAACTCATCGTTGCGGGCTCGCTCCAACCCGTCGAGGCCGTCACTTTCTGCCGCGACCTGGTAGCCCTCCGCCGCCAGACCCCGCTCGAGGAACGAGGCAATACGCGGATCGTCTTCGATCACCAGGATCCTCATCAGGCGGCGTGCTCCCCAGTCGGCAAGACAATGCTGAGCATTGCGCCTCCCTCAGCCCGGTTTCTCAAAGCGATGGTTCCGCCATGGCGTTCGACGATGTCCTTGGCGATGGCGAGCCCAATGCCAAGCCCCGAAGACAGTCCGTCGGCCTGGTCCTTGCCGCGGAAGAAGCGCTCGAACACGCGCGGCAGGTCCGCTTCGTCCACGCCCGGCCCTTCATCCGCGATTGAGATGCGCACACTCTGCTCCTGACCGGCGGTCTCGACCGTCACCGTGGTGCCCGGCGGCGAGTGCTTGATGGCATTGTCTATCCCGATGATCAGGGCTTGCTTCAGGCGCCGGAAATCGGCCTCAATGTGACGCCCGCCGGTGTTGGACGCAACGGTCACCGCGACCTCGCGTGGCGACGCAAGCATGCGCGCCTCCTGTGCTGCTGCCGCAACCACCTCGTCGAGCGAAGTGTCGACCGCCACAAACGGTTGATCCTCAGCTGTCGAGCGGGCGAACTCGAGCAGGTCTTCGAGCAGTTGGCCGAGTTCGGACGCCTGGCCCTGGATGCGCTCGAGCGATTCGCGCAGCGTCGCCGCGTCACCGGTGCCGCGCAGGGCTACGTCGGCCTCACCACGAAGGATGGTCAATGGCGTGCGTAGCTCGTGGCTGACGTCGGCAAGGAATTGCCCGCGCCGGTGATCGATTTCGCGCAGTTGCTCATTCGCGCTACGCAACTGCGCGGTGCGCGCTTCTGTCTCTGCGGCGAGCTTCTCCGTGGCTGCGGCAAAGTTTCGGCGCTGCTCCGCTGTGGCGGTCGCCACTGCCGTCAGGCTGTGCGATAGCGACTCGAAATCGCCCATCGCACGCGTCGCCGGTGCGTCCGGTTCACCTGCGGCGATGGCACGCGCCCGCGCACTCAACTGGTCGAGCGGCACGACGATCGTTTGCCAAAGCCTGACCCCGAAGCCAATGATGGCGGACAGCCCCAGCACGCCGATTGCCGCCGCAGCCACCAGGAAATAGATCCGGTATGTCTCGGCCCTGCCGATCTCATCGGCAAGCTTGCTGCTTTCGCCAGCCACCGCGGCGCTCAGCACTGGCTGCAGTTCATTGGTCAGCCGGAAGGCCACCGTGGTCTGGTAGGCTTCCTTGCTGTCGAGCCCAGGATCGTTCCCTCGCATCGACAGTACCGTGTTCATTGCCCCGTCGATGGCGTGGTAGAGTTCGATAAGCCGGCGCGCGCCCTCGATATCGGGGAGCGCGTCGGCCACCTCGTCCATGCCGCCCAGGGTCGTGATTTCGGTCCGCGTGGTCTGCGTCAACCGGGCCAGTTCGCGTTCGATGTTGATCCGGGCGGTCGCCAAATCCTCGGCCCGGCCTCGGCCGAGGAGGAGAGTTTCTGCCGCCTGTTCGCCGTAACTGCCGATGCTCGCCGACAGTTCGTTGAGCACGGCCAGCCGATCGCTGATCGCCGCAATGCGCCGAGCCGTGTGGTCCGATGTCGACAGTGCCGCCGCCATCAGCGCGATGAGAGCCACCGCCAGTGCAAAACCTATCCCAATGAGCAGGAGGACGTGCCGGCGCACCCCCATAAAAACTTCTCCCGTGCGGCGATTACCCCTAACGCCTCTTCGTGAGCCATGAAAAGTCCGAAGCGCAACGCTGCCGGCAGGAAGATGTGCCGGACACGCTGCACTTCTGCCTGGTGGGAGACGTCAATAGGTCGCCCGACCGCCGGATAAGTCGAACACTGCGGCGGTGGTGAAGCTATTCTCCTTGCTGACCAGCCACGCAACCATCGAGGCGACTTCATCGACCTCGAGAAAACGACCGCGAGGGATGCGCGAGAGCATGTAACCGACGAATTCTTCGGTCACCGTCTCCAGAATGCGCGTCCTGGCCGCGGCGGGGGTGATCGCGTTGACGGCGATGTCGTATTTGGCCAGTTCCTTGCCGACGGATTTCGTAAGGCCAATGACACCTGCCTTTGCGGCCGAATAGGCGGAGAGGTTCGGATTCCCCTCCTTTCCGGCGATCGACGCGATGTTGACGATCCGACCGTAGTTGCGCGCCTTCATCGAAGGGATGACGACCTTGTTGGTATAGAACGTGCCGGTAAGGTTCGTGTCCACGACACGCCTCCATTCCGCCGGGTCGTACTCGTCGAGAGTCGCGTTTCCCCCGGCGATCCCTGCCGAGTTGACCAGAATGGAGACCGGACCGAGCGCGGCCTCCGATTTTGCATGCGCGCGCTGCAGTGAAGCCAGGTCGGTGACATCGGCGCGCTCGCCATGCGCATTCGGCCCAAGCGTTTGAAGAGCCGCATTCAAGGCACCCTGGTCGAAATCCCACAGGCTCACCCTGGCACCGGATTGGATCAGCCGCTGGGCGATGGCGTAGCCAATGCCCTGGGCCCCGCCGGTCACGACGGCCACCTGCCCCTCGAGATCGATCTTGTTCATCTAGCAATGGCCTCCGCCGGCTCGACACATCCGCTGCTCCTTATGCCAATTCTCGTGACAAATGCCAATCATCTGATTAAACTAACGCAATAGTCAGATTGAATGCTCGGGCGCGGCCGGGGGCAGTAATGGACCAATTCAGGGGCAAGTGCGTGCTGGTCACCGGCGCGGCTGGGGATATCGGCGCAGCCATTGCCCGTGCTTTCCTCGAGCAGGGCGCCAAGGTCCATATGACGGATTTCGACGCCGAAAAGCTGGCCAGCCGGGTCAATGCTCTCGCGTCGCTGGGAAACATCAGTCAGAGCGTCGCCGATCTGGCCGACCCTTCAGAGGTCATCCGCCTGGCCGCCGACGCCAGCAGGGCCTGTGGCCGGATCGATATTCTAGTGAACAATGCTGCGGACCAGGCCCCAGGTGATCTCGGCGAGTGCACCCCCGAGCTCTTCGATCATGCCTACGCCGTCAATGTTCGCGCTCCCTATCTTCTCGCGAGGGATTTGGTGCCCGCGATGCGGGCAGCCGGAGGCGGGGCGATCATCAACATCGCTTCGGTCCATGCGACGGCGCCCGGTCCGAAACGGCTCGCCTATGCCACCAGCAAGACTGCCCTGCTCGGCCTCACGCGATCCCTCGCGGTCGATTTGGGCGCTGACAATATCCGGGTGAATGCCGTGTCACCCGGGGCGACGCTCACCGACCAGCTCCGGTCCGGCTGGGCAAGACATGATTCCGGTGGCGTGGACGTCATGGCGCATGCCGTGAGGCAGCACCCCCTCGGTCGCATCGCCGACGTAACCGACATTGCCGAAGCGGTGCTCTACCTCGCAGCGACCCGGTTCGTGCATGGCGTCGAACTGCGCGTCGATGGCGGCTTCCTCGCCGGCCTGCGCCTCCTGCCACAAGCCGAACCGTGACGCATCCACCAAAGCCGATAACCCATCCCCAACGCCAACCAGGGACGTTCATGAGCGACCGCAACTTCCACGGCATCTATCCGATGCTCTACGCCTTCTTCAATCAGGACGGCCGCCTCGACCGGCATGCGATGAAGCGGCAGGTCGAAGCCTGCGTCGCCTCGGGCGTGCATGGCGTGGCGATCCTGGGGATCGTCACGGAATTCAACAAGCTCGACGTCAACGAGCGGCGCCAGGTCATCGAGTGGACGGCCGAGGATCTCGCCGGTCGACTGCCTCTCGCGGTCACCGCCAATGAGATGAGCGTCCACGGCCAGATCGAGATCGTGAAACTCGCCGCTCAGGTAAAGGCAGACTGGGTGATCCTGCAGCCGCCGCCGGTGCGCAACGTGCCGGAGGCCGAGCTGGTGTCGTTTTTCGGCGAGGTCGCCGAAGCGTCGACGCTTCCGGTCGCGATCCAGAACAATCCGGTCAACCTTGACGTGGTACTTTCGGCCAACGCCCTGAAGACCCTCAACCGCAACCATCCCAATGTCAGCCTGCTCAAGGGCGAAGGTCCGATCGACTACGTGCGGCGACTGATGGCCGACACCGACGGCGTGTTCACGGTCTTCAACGGCCGCGGCGGCATGGAGCTACCCTCGAGCATGCGGCTAGGGTGCGCCGGACTGATTCCGGCGCCGGAGGTCTCCGACGTCCTCGCACGGATCTATGATCTCTTTCACAAGGGTGACGACGCTTCGATCGCCGAGGCGGAGCGCCTGCACGCCAGCCTCCTGCCCTATCTGACCTACGCGATGGCCTCGCCGGAGCATATGCTCTGCTATGGCAAGCGGCTTTACGCGAGGCGTATCGGAGTGCGGGACGTGCATCCTCGCCATCCGTGCATCATGCCCGACAAGTTCGGCAGCGCAATCGTCGAACGCTATTCGACGGACCTTCCGTCGCTGCTGAATTAGCTCCAGCATGGGGCCGGCCGAGATCGCGATGACGCTGGCGGCCACTGTGGTCATCGGCGGCTTGATCGGCAGCGTCGGCATCGGGGGAGTCCTGCTCGTGCCGTGGCTGACCGGCGTGATCGGCCTCGGCGTGCGGGAGTCGGTGGCGATCGCCATGGCGAGCTACCTCGCGACTGGCATCGTTGCTATCGTGCAGGCGCGCTTCACCAACGACTGGAACCGGCTGAGGTCATTCTGGCCGCTGGTCATTGCCGCGCTCCCCGGCGCTTTCCTCGGCGGCCTGACCATCGCCGCGATCCCCGAGCGGATTGCACTGCTGGTCCTGGCGATCTTTCTCGTTCTGACCGGCGCATGGGCGCTGGTGCGCGAACGCCCGCGCCCACCTTCCGGCATTGAAGGGCCACCCGGCTGGCCGACCGGCATTGCCGCCGGATTTGCTTCGGCGCTGACCGGGACCGGCGGACCGGCTGTGCTGATGCCGATCCTGCTCTGGCGCGGCGTGCCCCTGCTCGCCGCCATCGCGCTGGGCCAGATCGTACAGTTGCCAATTGCGCTGGCTGCGACCCTCGGCAATCTGCTGAGCGGTCCCTTCAGCCTCTGGACCGCCTTGCTGGTGGCGGCCGGGCTCACGCCCGGCGTCGTCTTCGGCCGCTGGACCGCAAAGCGCCTGCCGGTCGACATCCTGGCAAGGGTCGTCGCGGTGCTGCTGGTGGCGACAGGCGTATGGCTCGCCGTCCGCACCGTGCTCTAAGCCATCACGCGGACCAGCGATCAGCCTGGGCGCCGCTCGCCAGCAGCGCTGCCTCGTCGACCTCGACGCCGAGACCAGGTAGAGGCGGCACCACGAAGCCGCCGCCCGAATACACCCAGCCGCTGTCGAATACCCCCGCGAGGACATCGGCCAGGTCGAACTGGTACTCGCACGGCAATTCGGCCCGGACGGCCGCCCAAAAATGCAGTGCCGCGGCCTGCACGATCGGCGATCCATTACCCATGTGCGGCGTCACCGCCACGCCGTGGGCGCGTGCGATCTCGGTCTGCAACATGCCGTTCGACAGCCCCGCCCGGCCCATGTCGGGCTGGAAGATCGAGAGTGCGCCGGCCTTGAGCCACGGCTCGCTCTGGTAGTGCGTGAAGAAGTGCTCGCCCAGCGCCACCGGCGCGCCGTCTCCGGCCGCAAGTTCGCGGTGGGCGTCGAGGTCCTCGGGGATCAGTGGGCACTCGAGCCAGCGCACGCCGCGATCGCCAAGCCGGCGGCGGGCCTCCGCCGCCTCCGCCACCGTGTCGTAGGACCAGAGCGCATCGACCATGATCTGCCAGTCGCCGCTCACGCCAGCGCGCAGGGCATCGATCTCGCTGATGGTCTCCGTGGTATCGCTGGTCGCAAAGATTTTCACCGCCGACAGTCCCTCCGCGACGAGGCGGCCCAGCGTATCGATGCGCTCATCGAGCGTCGCGCGCCGGATACCGGAAAGGTACGCTGGAATGCGCGGTGCCGGATCGTTGGAGAGCATTGCGCTGAGCGGCATGCCGGCGCGACGGGCCAGTGCGTCCCAGATGGCCATGTCCAGCGCGGCGAGCGCGTGCAGCACATAGCCGGCGGTGTGCCCGCGCACCCGCTGCAGCTCGTACCCAGCCTCCCACGCCGCCGATGGATGGTCGAAACGACGCCCGCCAATGAACGGCGCGATGAGATGCACGGCGAGCCGGCAGATCACCTCGGGGCAGATCGGCTCGGTGGCTTCACCCCAGCCGACGCTGCCGTCGGCGAGCGTGACCTTGACGATGGCCGTCTCGAAATTACGCGTGTAGGCAGCGCGCCAACCCGGCTTCAGCACGTGACGGGTACTCTGCGCGCGGCTTTCGGCCTTGTATTCGTTCCAATAGGACCGGTCGCGTGCGACCGCATGGAAGGCATCGACGCCGGCGATTGTGAACGCGGTCCTGCTGGTCGCGATCCTGGAGGCCGCGTTTCCGTGCTCGTTCATTTGCTGCCCGCCTTGAGTTCGATCACCATGAGCGCATCTGGCGGCAGCGCCACCGTCACGGGTGAAGCGGCGGCAAGGGGGCGGCTTTCGCCACGCTGGTCGGTCAGGGTCGCGGTGCGCAACACGTTCGTTCCGCCCCACACGGTCGGATCGACGGAGGCAGTTGCCTCGACAGGCGCGTCGGTCGGGTTCACGACAACCAGCAGAACGTCCTCTCCATGCGAGTACGCGCGGGCAAGACAATGTTCGGCATGTACGCCCTCGGTGTGCCGGAACTCGCCTTCGGTGAAATATCTGAGAAATCGCCGTCGCAGCGCCGCGAGCTCGACGAGCGTCTGCCGCAACGAGGGGCAATCGGCAAGCAGGTAGCTATGCATGTTGCCGGGCATGATGTTGATGAGGCCACCCTCAGCAAAGCCATACAGCGCACCACGCGGATGTTCGTTGACGTTGCCGTTGAGACGCACCTGCGGAAACACGACGCGGAACGGCGCATCGTCGTCGAGTTCCTCGGCATTGCGCCACTCCCAGGTGTAATCGAGCACCGGCACCTTCATCTCGCTCGGCATCTCGCCCGAGAACGTGCCGTTGGGGTTGCGCGCACGGATCATGGCATGGGCGTCGCGGCCGAATTCGAGCAGCCGGTCGCCCTCGGCGTCGGGCCTGGCGTCCCGGTGCTTGGAGAAGTTGGGTTCGAACCAGGACCAGAATTGATCGAAGCAGATTGACGTCGCGCCGAGGTCCAGCAGATGCGCATAGGCCTTGAGCGCCGTCTCGCGCCACCCCGGAGCAAGCGCCGAGCCCCGCATCATGGCATGCGTACCCATGAACGGCACGCGCCAGCGGGGCAGGAAGTCGCGCCCGTACGTCCAGTCATCCTGCACCGGCTGCTGCGCAGCATTGAGATGCCGCCACTCGGGTGGCGTCTCGTTGCTGTCGCGCAGCAAGTGGTGGCTGACGAAGAGCGATACGGGAACGCCGAGTTCGCGGCAGCGTGCCAGCGCAGCACTGAGGTCGGCTTCGGTGCCGAGCCGTGGATCGAGGATGAGCGGCAGCCCGTTCTTCTGCCACCAGTGCCAGACAACCAGTTCGGCAACGCTCAACGCCGGGTCGGCGATCTCCTCGGCGATCTTGACGATCCGGTCGAGACCGCCCTCCGGTCTGTCGGCATTGCGCACCGCGGCCCACATGCTGCGGATCGCCAGCGCCTCACGAATGTGTTTTGGGGCATTGTACCTGTAGGTTTGGCGCGCGAACTCAGCGAAGGCGCGGGCGCCCGCGTGCCAATCGCCCTGGTGCAGCAGCACGACGAAATCGCCGCTTTCCCAGCTTTCGCCCGGCTCGATCAGCGGCATGTGTATCCAGCGCAGATCCGTCGTCTCGGCGGTGCGACCCGGGCGCTCGACCAACAGCCCCTGCGCCGAGTAGCGAGGATCGCGCCCGTACATAGTCAGGCCACCGGCATCGGCGGCGCCAAAGTCGAGCCACTTCATGCTGTTCTCGAACGCGCCGTAGCCATAGTAGCGCTGCAGCGGAATATCCAGGAACGTCGCATCGTCGGGGGCCATCGTCATGTCGCGCAGCGGATGGAGCACGCCGCGGCTCATGCGCACGCGCGTCGCCTCCACGCCGCCCACGGGCATGAGTCCGAGCAGTTGCGGAAACGCCACCTGCGGCAATCGGATGTCGGAGTTGTTGACGATGCGCGCCCGCATCACGAGCCCCTCAGGCCCGGATTGGATGTCGATTTCGACGCGGATGTCGAGCTGGGCGTGCAGGGTTCCCAGCCGCTCGTAGACCAGCGTCAGCCTACCATCCGCCTCGGTGACCGAGGGAGCAGCGTGAAGGCCAATCTCGACGTAGTGCGATGGATAGTCGGGCAGCGGGGCGGCGATGCGTACGAGCCCCCTCCCCGCGGTCCCCCCCATGAACTCCGTGCCGTCCGCAGCCGTCGCGCGAACGAGCGCGCCGGTCGCACGGTCGATGGTGACCTGTGCACCGCACATGTCGAGGACGGCGATATCGTGCGGCAGCGGCTCGAGGGCAACCGAGGCAGCAGGATGCGAGGGATGACCCGGTACCGTCGTCACACGGGCATGAGTACGCAACATGGCAAAGTCCTATTCGAAACGGCGCGTGGGGATGATTGTGGGTCAGGCATAGGCGATCCGCGGGTTGCGCGACGCCTGCATGCGGGTGTCGTGGTCGGCGAGCGCGCTGAGAAGGTCGGCGCGGATGGAGGCGCTGCCGACATCGTTCCACAGGTTGTGCACCTCGCCGGGGTCTGCGGCGAGATCGAACAACTCGCCGAAGTCGCGGCCCGCGTACCAGGTCATCTTGTGGCGCTCACCGATGACGCTCCGGCAAATGAGACCCTGCCAGTCGAGAACTGTCTCGCACAGTACGGTGTCATGGCCGGCGCGTTGTCGGCTCGTAATGTCGATACCGTCCATGTCGTCGGCGTCGAAGGGGACGCCCGCGGCACTGAGGCACGTTGGCGCGACGTCAACCAGGCTTATGAGGCCGTCGTCCTCCGCGCCCTGTGCGATGCCCGGCCCCATGGCGAGGAACGGCACCCTTGCCAGCGGCTCGTAATGGAAAGGCCCCTTCATCCACAGCCCGTGATCGCCCAGAAGTTCGCCGTGATCACTGGTGACGATGACCAGTGTGTTTTCGGTGAGCCGGTGCCGATCGAGCGTGTTCCAGAGTCGGACAAGCTGGTCGTCGATCAGGCGCACCATCGTATGGTAGTAGGCCCGCCCGTTCCGCTGCGCGTCTTCGGGAACGTGCCGGTAGTCGAAACCGTCGTGCTGGCCCGAGACCGGCCAGCGCCCCGCGAACTCCGAGCCCTTGAGCCTGCCTTGGTGTGCCGCCCGGAAATGTGGTGGCAGATCATCGATCTCGGCGGGGTCGAACGCCGGCAACGGAACCGCCGCCGGATCGACCCGATTGTGGTAGTCGGTCGGCACCATGTGCGGGTGGTGTGGGTCCTGAAAGCTGACGAACAGGAAGAACGGGTCGTCGGCGCCGCGTTCCTCCTCGAGGAATGCGACGGCACGGTCGGCCGTCCATACGGAATTGGTCAGCCGCGTCGGGATCGCCCAGTCATAGGCGTTACCGCCGAAGTCCGGCGCGTCGTCGGGCTTCACCAACCTCTGAAAGCGCTCGATGTCTGCAGCCGAAACGCGTTCGCGCAGCCAGGCGCCGTAGTGCCCGGAAAGTCCCCACGCGGCGTGACCGAGGGCAAGCTCGACATGCTCGAACCCGTAGTAGGGTCCAGTCCAGCCGCCATATCCGTTGGCGTAGTCCTCCACCGACTCCCGCGAGGATGCAGCATTCGCGCTGTACGACTGAAAGTGCGCCTTGCCAATGAGCCGGGTCTGGTAGCCCGCGCCGGCAAGCCGGTGCGACAGGAACACCGCGTCATCGCGTGCATTCACACCGACATTCCACGCGCCATGACGCAAGGTGTACTGCCCGGTCATCATCGAAGCACGGCTCGGCGTGCAGACCGCGCTCGGGCAATAGGCGCGATTGAACCGCGTGCCCTGCTGCGCCACACGATCGAAGCCAGGAGTTTGCGTGAAGGTGCTGCCGTAGCAACTCAATGTGTCGGTCCGTTGTTGGTCGGTGCAGACCAGCAAGATGTTGGGGCGGGTCATTTGCTACTTGAGCCCCGTGATCGCGATGCCCTGGATGATGTGCCGCTGGAACAGCAGGAACATGATCACAAGTGGCGCCGCGGCGATGAACGCGCCGGCAAACGGGTTCATCAGCGATGAGTTTTCGGCTGTCTGCGAGGTCAGGCTTGCGAGCCCGACCGAGAGCGTCTGCATGTCGGACTGGTTGGCGACCACGATCGGCCAGAGCAGGGATTCCCACTGATGCAGAAATGTGATGATGCCGAGTGCGGCGCAGGCCGGCGCCATCGTGGGCAGCACAATCATCACGAAAGTGCGCAGGGCCGAAGCGCCGTCAATACGCGCCGCCTCGATCAACTCGTCGGGAAAGTCGATCATGAAACCGCGCATCAGGAAAATGCCGAAGGCGCTCAGTGCAAAAGGTGCGATCAGTCCCTGATAGGTGTTCACCCAGCCAAGCCACGATACGATCTGGAAATGGGGAATGAGCAGAACGGGAAGTGGGATCATCATCGTCGCGATGACGAAATAGAACAGCCCCTCACGGAACCGAAACCGAAACTTCGCGAACACGAAGCCAATATAAGCACTCGTGGCCACCGTCAGCGTCGTGACCACTGCCGCGACAATCGTCGAGTTCACGAACATGCGGGAAAAGTTGCGCTGCCCCCACATGTATTGCAGCACTTCCAGCGTGAACCGCTTGGGCAGCAGCTGCGGCGGATAATCGAACATCTCCTGTTCGGTCTTGAAGGCGGACAGCAGCATCCAGACCATCGGAAACAGCATCACGAGGCCGCCGAGCAGCAGCAGCAAATGACCAAAGGTCCAGCCGCGGAAGTACCTTGTCATTGGACCTGCCTTCCCCGCGAAAAGAAGAAGAGGCCAAGGCTCAGCGCGGCGATAATGGTGAAGAGGATCACAGAGATCGACGCACCGTAGCCGAAGCGCCCGAGCCGGAACGCCTGCTCGAGGATCAGCATCACGAGCGATTCCGTCGAGCGCGCCGGCCCGCCGGCCGTGACCACAAAATTGGGCTCGAAGATCTGCAGGCTGTTGATGACGCCGGTGATCAGGACGAACCACAGAGCCGGCTGGATCGACGGCAGTGTAACGAACCAGAACTGCTGCCAGCGCGTCGCGCCGTCGATCTCCGCTGCTTCATAGTACATGCGCGGCACCGCCTCCATGGCGGCCAGCAGGATGATCACGCGGATACCCAAGTACTTCCACAGCCCGAACAGGATCACCGTGGGCATCGCCCACTGCGTGGTGGTGGTCCAGCCGATCTCCGGGAAATCGGGCAGCCCGAGCAGGTCGGTGAGAAAATACAGACCGTTATTGAGGATACCGAAGCGTGGCTCGAAGATTGTCTTCCACACGACGGCAGCGGCAACGACCGTCACCACGGCCGGAAGAAAGTAGGCAAGCCGCACGAAGGTCTTGAAGCGCGGGATCGAGCGCAGGGCATTGGCGATGAGGACGGCCAGGATGGTGCCGCCGCCGACATTGCCGATGGTGAAGTAGACCGACACCCACAGGCCCTGCCAGAATACATCGTCCAGGACGAGCGCCTCGCGATAATTGTCGAGGCCGATGAAGTGGTTGGAAGGGTTGTTGGGACTCCACTGGAAGAAGCTGAGCCCGATGGTCCAGCCGATCGGCAGGATGTACCAGATCAGAAAGAAGGCGACCGTCAGGATGATCGCGCCCCAGACGAAGAGCGTGGTCTCCCTCGGCTGCCGCATGGTCCACTCCCCCATTTGAGAAGGGGAGCCGGATGGCTCCGGCACCCCCTCTTCAAACCGTCGTTGTCGTCAGCTCCGCAGCCAGCTTACGGCTGGTTCGGGATCATCAGGTCGTGGTGCTTGTAGTTTCGCTCGAGAATGGGCCAACTGGCCCGCTGTGCCAGCACGGCATTCATCTTCTGCTCTGCTGCGGCCAGCTTGCCGTCGAGGTCGTTGGGGTCGAGGATGACCTGCTGCAGCAGCTGGTTCTGCTCGTCACGGATCGCATCGGGGACGATGTTGATGATGCTGTATTCCATTGCCGGCGCCAGCGCCGAAGTGATGGGATCGTCCTGCACGGCCTTGTCCTGGAGGACCGGGTTGTAGGCAGGCACGAAGCCGTTGTTGAGGGCCATGTCATTGAGCACGTTACTGGGACGCGAATAGGTATAGTGCCAGAAGTCCCAAGCCACCGCCTTGGCGTCGGCGGGTGCATAGGGATTTACCGCCGCTTCCACCGGCATCGGCATGTTGCCGTAGGCGGGCTTGAAGTCGCCGGTAGGGGTTGGCATTGGAACACCGATCCACCCCATGTCCTTCGACAAGGGTCGCACGCTTCCGACGATCCACGAGAAGCCGATATACATCGCCGCCTTTTGGCCGAGGAAGGCATTCCATTGCAGCTGGATCAACGCCGGGTCGAAGGCATTGTCCACGTGCAGGAGGTCGGAGAAGAACTGCACCGCCTTTTTGAACTCGGGATTCTGCACCTGCACCTTCTTGGTGTCGGCGGTGAATATGTAGCGGCCCTGCTGGTAGATCGCGTTCTGCAGATATTCCTGCGGAATCATCGACAGGCCGGCGACGTTGATGCGGCCACGGCCGTCCTTCTTCGTCAGTTTGATCGCAGCCTGGCGGAGCTGCTCCCAAGTCTTGGGAATATCCGCCTCGGTGAGGCCGGCGGCCTTCCACATATCGGTGTTGATCAGCAGGATGGGCAGCTGCGTTCCCATCGGCACGAAATTGATCGAGCCGTCGTCACAAGAAAGGGCACCCTCGGCAAAACCGACCCAGTTTTTCTTGAGGTACTCGGGATCCGCCACATCGGACGGAATCGGGTCCATGAGCTTGGAGTCGCAAAACTGCGAGGCCCGGCTGGTGTGCATGTGGTAGAGCGCCGGCTGCCCCGACGGGATGTTGGTCGCGAGCGCCTGGAAGTACTGCTCCCAGGGCTGCATCACCACTTCGATTTCCACGTTGGGATACATCGCGTGGTACTCGTCGGCCCAGCGCTTCTCATACTCGGCGCGGGTGTTCACCCACTCCCAGTAGGTGAGCTTGATCGGCTTGCCGCCATTGATCTGGTCTTTCTTGACGTAGGGCACGCCGGTCGCGCTCGGCGGCGCGTCCTCTGCCCATGTCGGCCGCGCAATTCCCATCGCGGCGAGACCCGCTGCGGAACCGATGATCCATTGTCTGCGATTGAGCTGCATAAGGTCCTCCCTGACCCGTCGAGCCTGCACGGCCTCTCTCCGTCGGCCGCCTCCTCCAAACGTCGTCTGATGGGACGACGCCATTCTTATGATGAAACTCCGCCGATCGTATGATTATTGCAAACCAAACGTCAAGGCTGTAATTGGAGGCTGAGTGGGGCCAAGATGACGGATCGAAAGCGGGGCTGATCTGATAATGGACGAAACGATCCGGCCGCTGGTGAAGCCACGGGTGCACCAGCAGGTCGTCGAGGCTATCGCGCGGGGCATCCTGCGCGGCGACTATACGGACTACTTGCCGCCCGAACCGCAGCTTTGCGAATCGTTGCAGATCAGCCGGAGCGCGCTGCGCGAGGCGGTGAAAGTTCTGGGTGGCAAGGGGCTCGTCTCGTCGCGCCCCCACATCGGCACGATGATACGCCCGCGCGACGAATGGAACATGCTCGATGCGGACCTGCTCGCCTGGTCGATGGAAGGAGAGGCGGACCCCAAGGTTGTGTTTGCACTCATCGAGGCGCGCCGCATCATCGAGCCGGCCGGCGCCCGGCTCGCCGCGCAACGCGCGACGGCGGCTGATCTCGCGAGGATCGAGAGCGCGTTCCTCGATATGCGGGCGGCGCTCGAGGCGAACGATTTCGAATCCTACAACACAGCCGATCGGGACTTTCACACGGCCATTTTGGCCGCGAGCCACAATTTCGTCCTTCGCCAGCTTACAACGACCATCGGCGCCGCGCTCAAGTATTCGTTCCGCTTCACTGCGCGAAAGCTCGGCCATGCCCTGCCCGTGCATGGTGAAGTCCTGGAGCACATCCGCCTGCGCGATGCCGATGGCGCAAGCGAAGCGATGCTGCAGCTTTTCGACGTCGCCATCAGTGACCTTAGACAGCAGGCGCCTGAGGTCTGAGGGACGGCGGCATGGAGATTGAATCCGACGCCGATCGATGGACCATACGCTTCGCCCGCAACCGTTACGATCTGGCGTTCCTGGATGGAGCGTTGCGCAACATCTACTTCGGCCCCGATTTCGACGGGCCGGTTGCTACCACTCCCGATCACCATCAGAATTTCGACCAGTTGCGTGAGACGCGACCTGAGGCTGCCGTGTTCGTCGGTCCCAATCGCGACCGGATCTTCTGGGACCGGGTTGTCGTTCAGCAGCGCAGTGATGGCCTCGGAATCATGCTCGAGAGCACGCAGCTTTGCGCTGACGTTGCATTCATTTTCGATGACTCAACTGGCTCTCTACGTCGCACGACAACGCTGCGGGCGACATCATGGGATGCTGTCGATATCCGCGCCGCGCTCTCCTTCTCGGTGCTTCTCGGAGAGTCGGTCCGGTCGGTGCGATATCTGACCGGGGCATGGGGACACGAGACGCAGCTGCGTCGTGTCGAGCCGGACTTCACGAGCCTCCTGCTCGAAAGTCGATCGGGCAAGACCGGTTTCGAGTTCCAGCCCTATCTGGCGTTGGAGACAACCGACAGCACCTACATCGTGGAGTTGCTCTGGTCTGGCAATTGGCATCTGCATGCGCGCACGCGCGGCGGGGACGCCATCGTTGCCGGCGGGCTTCCCGAAACCGGTGTCGATATTCGGCTCGAAGCGGGGGAGAGTCTGGATCTGCCGGAAGTCTTGATGCTGCGCGTCGCCCGCGATCTCAATGCCGCGACCCAGCGCCTGCACGATGTGAGACGCCGGCTCCAGCTCGTCGACGTCGCCTCGATCCCCGTGCAGTTCAATTCCTGGTACCCGTACTCAGGCGACCCAACATCCGAGAGCATGATCGCTCTGGCCGGCACGGCCCACGACCTGGGCTGCGAGGTCTTCGTGCTTGACGGCGGCTGGTACAGCAACGACGTCGAGCCGCAAAGCGATGACCTGTGGCACTCGACCGGCGACTGGGCCGTGCACCGGGGGCGCTTCCCCAGAGGCCTCGAGGAATTGGCCGATCACTGCCGCAACATCGGTATCGGCTTCGGACTTTGGTTCGAGCCCGAAGGCATCGGCGCCCAGTCCCAGTTGCGTCAAAGCCATCCCGAGTGGATGCACTGGATACATGGGCGCCCGCCTGATCCCCACAAACGCGCGATCCTCAATCTGGGTATCCCGTCGGCCCGCGAGTGGGTGCGCGATCGCATGCTCGCAATCCTCAAGGCCACAGGCGCCGCGTGGATGAAGTGGGATTTCAACGCCGATCTGGTGTCTGGTGGCTGGTCGCCCGCAACCCCGGGTCACCTCGCCCGGCGCGACCCGATGATCGAACATGTACGCGGTATCTATCGGCTACAGCAGGAGATCCGGCAGGCAATGCCCGGTCTGGTGCTCGAGATGTGCGCCTCCGGCGGCGGGCGATTTGACGGCGCCCTGTTGCGCAATGCCCATGTGAACTGGATGAGCGATCAGTGGCAGGCCGTGAAGAACCTCGCGATCCACTTTGGCTCTCACCTGGCCCACCCGGCCAGGCTCTGCAACGACTGGCTGATCGACTGGCCGCAGCCTGCACCGGATGCGCGGAAAAACAGCGATCCGAGCCTCGAATGGCATTGGGACGGCCGCGGCGATCTCAGGTTCCGCCTGCGCGTCGCCATGCTCGGCAGTTTTGGCTTGAGCTCCAAGCTCAATCTCTGGAGCGAGGCCGAGATCGGCACGGCGCGGCAGCACATTGCCTGGTACAAGCAGAAGGCACGCGACACCATCAGCCAGGGCGACCAGTACCTTCTCACACCGCCTCCGCCGCTCGATGGCCACGGTGATTGGGCCGCGATCTGGTATGCTGCAAAAGACGGCTCCCGTGGCGTCGGCTATTTCTTCCGGCTCGAGGGCGACGACGCTGACAAGAGCTTCTGTCTGCATGGCCTTGACCCTGCCGCAGGCGATGACGTCGCGTTCCTGGATGGCGGCGCCGAACGGCGGAATGGACAGCAGCTGGCAGAGGGTCTGCTTGTCCATATCGACGACAGGTTCGGCTCGGCGGCAGTCGCAGTTTCCCGGATCAGATAACCTGAACATACCATGCCGTCACCGAGCGCTGACATCCTGGTTCTGGACGATGGACGGGCACGCGCTGAGGTGCACCCGCACATGGGCGCCGCGATGGGACGCTATGACTACGTCCGCGGTGACGGCCGGGTCCTGCCAATCTTTCAAACAGCGCCTTCACCGCAAAGATCAGGCCCGTTCGCCCTTGGCCTCAATTTGCTGATCCCGTTCTCGAACCGAATTTCCGGCGGCGGATTCTGGCACGATGGAGCCTTTCACGCGCTGCACCCCAACATGAATGGCCCCTATCCGATCCACGGCAACGCGTTCATGCTCCCCTGGAGAGTGCGCGCCAGCAACGAGACCCGCGCTTCGCTCGTCCTCGATTCAGAGGGTCCGGGCGATTTTCGCTATCTTGCCGAAGTCGACTATGCGCTCGAGGGCGGCGCATTGACGGTCAACCTCGCGATCACCAACCACGGCCCCCTGAGCCTGCCGTTTGGCGCAGGTCTTCATCCCTGGTTCGTGCGCTCACCGGACATGCGCCTGACCATGTCCGCCGCCGGGTACTGGACTGAGACAGCCGACCATCTTCCTGATGTGTATCTACCGACGGCAGGTGACGGCATCTTCGATTTCACCACAGGCCGTCTGTTGCCTGAGACCTTTGTCAACAACGCCCTCACAGGCTGGAACGGGAATGCCACACTGGCTTGGCCCGATCGTGGCCTGGCGGTGGACATCTCGGCGTCGGCGCCGCTCAGGACAGTCGTTCTCTTTTCGCCCTCTGCAGCCGCGGACTATGTTTGCGTCGAACCCGTCAGTCATAGCATCGATGCCCACAACCGAACGGGCATAGGTGTCGAGGCGCCACAGATCCTGACTTTGGGCGAAACGCTCATCGCCAGGACGACCTTGACTCCACGCGAGTTGAGCTGAGAGCATAGGACACGGCTGACGTCGCGATGCCGAGTTGGCCCGAAAGCGACAAACGACACGCCATAGAGCCGCCCCGTGACGGCTAGAACGACTCGCGTCCTGGGCTTCTGAACGCCACGCCTTCAACTTCCGTTCGAGGCCCGTGATATCCTAGTTCCTGTCCAGCAGGTCCCGAACCCGAGCAGCCAGTTGCTCGAACGTGAAGGGTTTGGTGATGAGGTTCACGCCGGCGTCCAGTCGCCCTTGGTGAACGATGGCGTTGCGGGAGTAGCCGGTGGTGAAGAGTACCTTCAGTCCCGGACGTAGCTCCGCCGCCGCATCGGCCAGCACCTTGCCGGTCTTGCCGGGCAGAACCACATCGGTGAAGAGCAGATCCACGCGTTGTCCAGTGCGCAGCAGCGACAATGCCGTTTCCGCATCACGAGCCTCCAGAACGGCGTATCCGAGCTCCGAGAGGATCGTGGTGCTGTAGGCTCGAACGTCGTCGTTGTCTTCCACGACGAGGATGATCTCACCCTCGCTGCTTGTCGGTATCGGCAGTTCGGGCGCGCCTGTCATCGCGGTTGCATCGCCCACATAGCGTGGGAAATAGAGCTTCACGGTCGTGCCGTGGCCCTGTTCGCTGTAAACGGTCACGTGCCCGCCGGACTGCTTCACAAAACCATAGACCATGCTCAGCCCAAGTCCGGTG
>JAEWCE010000357.1 GCA_023390785.1 Pseudomonadota bacterium | reverse complement strand
GTTGATGGCGATGCGGCCGTCCCAGTCGCGGTTGAGGTTCATGATCGAACGCAGCAGCGTCGACTTGCCCGAGCCCGATTCGCCGACCAGCCCGAAGCTCTCGCCGTCCTCGACGGTCAGCGACACGTCGCGCACCGCGGTCGAGGGTCCGAAGCGGACCGTGAGATGTTCGATCTCGATCATGCCGCGGCCCAGCCTGCATCGCGGTTGAGGGTAGGCAGCGGCTGGAGCGGCCCGTCGATACTGGGCAGGCACGCCAGGAGTCCACGGGTGTAGGGATGCGTCGCTTCGTGCAGCCGGCTCGCCACGAGGTCCTCGACCACCCGTCCGGCATACATCACCAGCACCCGGTCGCAGAAGCGGGACACCAGGTTGAGGTCGTGGCTGATGAGGATCAGACCCATGCCGCGCCGCGTCACCAGTTCGTCGAGGATGCCCAGCACCTGCCCGCGCACGGTGACGTCGAGCGCCGAGGTCGGCTCGTCCGCAACCAGCAGGTCCGGCTCGCGCACCAGCATCATGGCGATCATCACCCGCTGCCCCATGCCGCCCGAAAGCTCGTGCGGATAGAGCCCGAACACGCGCTCCGGCTCGCGGATCTGCACCGCCTCCAGCATCGCGAGGGCGCGCGTGCGGGCTGCGCCGCCGGATATGCGGCGGTCGCCGATGCGGATGGCCTCGACGATCTGCCGGCCGACCTGCATCACCGGATTGAGCGAAAATTTCGGGTCCTGCAGGATCATCCCCATGCGGCCGCCGCGCAGCGCCCGCCGCTGCCGCGCCGAGGCGCGGGTGAGATCGATCCCGTCGAAGCTCATGCGCTCGACGCTCATCCGCGCATAGGGCGGCAGCACGCCGAGCAGCGAGCGGCCGGTGAGGCTTTTGCCCGAGCCGCTCTCACCGACGATGCCGAGCTTTTCGCGCCCGAGGCTGAGCGACACCCCGCGCACCGCCTCGGTGAAGCTGCCGTCGTCCTGCCGGAACGACACGCGCAGGTCGTGGATGTCGACCAGCGCGCTCATCGCCGCTGCCTCAGATGCGGATCGAGCAGATCGCGCACCGCATCCCCCAGCAGATTGAAGCCGAGGCTGACCACGAAGATGGCCATGCCGGGGATGGTGGGCACCCACCACTGGTCGAAGATGAAGCGGCGCCCGGTGGAGATCATGGCGCCCCATTCGGGCAACGGCGGCTGCGCTCCCAGCCCGATGAAGCCGAGCCCGGCGGCGGTGAGGATGATGCCGGCCATGTCGAAGGTGACGCGCACGATCACCGAACTGAGGCACATCGGGATGACGTGAAAGACGATGATGCGGAACGGGCTGGCGCCGGCCAGCCGCGCCGCCGCCACGTAGTCGGAATTGCGCACCACCATCGCCTCGGCCCGCGCCAGCCGCGCATAGGGCGGCCAGGCGGTGAGCGTGATGGCCAGCGCCGCATTGACGATACCCGGCCCGAGCGCGGCGACGAACGCCAGCGCCAGCAGCAGCTTGGGCACCGCGAGGAACACGTCGGTGATGCGCATGAAGATGCGGTCGGTCCAGCCGCCAACGGTGCCTGACACGGCGCCGATGACCAGCCCGATCGGCGCCGAGGTGACGATCACCAGCCCGACGATGAACAGCGTCAGCCGCGAGCCGTAGACGAGGCGCGAATAGATGTCGCGGCCGAGCTCGTCGGCGCCGAACCAGAATTCGGCACTCGGCGCCGAGAGGCGCTTGCCGAGGCTGGGCAGGTACGGATCGTGCGTGGCGATGAGCGGCGCGAAGATGGCGACGAGCACCAGCAGCACGACGATGACAAAACCCACGACGCCCAGCGGGTTGCGGAAGAAGCGCCGCACGAAGAGGCGGAACTCGTTGAGCCGCGCCGCCCGCAGCGCCCGGCGCGGATCTTCGATGGGGTCGGCGACCACGCTCATGTTCTCTGTCCCCGCGAGCGCGGATCGAGCGTGCGGTAGAGCACGTCGCTCAGCGTGTTGATGAGCACATACACCGCCCCGACCAGCAGCGTGCCGCCCAGCACCGCGTTCATGTCGGCGGCGAACAGCGACTGGTAGATGTAGTTGCCGATGCCGGGCCAGGAGAAGATGGTCTCGACCAGCACCGAGCCCTCGAGCAGCCCGCCATAGCTGAGCGCGATGATGGTGACCAGCGGGATGGCGGCGTTGCGCAGCGCATGGTTGGCGACGACGCGCAATTCGCTCGCCCCCTTGAGGCGTGCCGCGAGGATGTATTCGCGGCTGAGCTCATCGAGCATCACCGAGCGCGTCATGCGCGAAATGTAGGCGAGGCTGTAATAGCCGAGCAGGATCGCCGGCAGCGTCATGTGGCCGACGGCGTTCCAGAACACGTCGGTCTGCCCGCCGAGCAGCGAATCCACCAGGATGAAGCCGGTGACGCGGGTGACGACACCGTTGTAGAACACGTCGAGCTGCCCCGGGCCGGCCACCCAGCCGAGCTTGTAGTAGAAGACGAACAGGCCGACGAGCGCCAGCCAGAATACCGGCACCGAATAGCCGATGAGGCTGACGACGCGGATCAGGTGGTCGGGCCATTTTTCGTGCCAATACGCCGAGGCGACGCCCATCGGGATGCCCAGCACCACGCCGAGCACGAGGCCGATGGTCGATAGCTCCAGCGTCGCCGGAAAGAAGGTGAGCAGGTCCTGCAGCACCGGCCGCGTCGTCTGGAACGAGATTCCGAAATCGCCGCGCAGGATGCCGGCGATGTAGCGCCAGAACTGCACATAGAGCGGCTGGTCGAGCCCAAGCTCGAGGAACACCTTCTGGTAGGCCTCGTGCGTCGCCTTGTCGCCGACGATCTTGAGCGCCGGATCGATGGGAATGACGCGGCCAATGAAGAACGTCAGCGCCGCGAGGCCGACCAGAGTGATGGCGACGGTCACCAGCCAGCTGCCGATGCCATAGGCGGTGCGCAGGGTGCGGGAGGTCAAGACGGGGCCCCCGGCCTGCGGCGTGGAGGAATTGGCGCGGTGGGCGCCACCGTCGCCCCCCTCCCCACTGCGGGGAGGGAGCCCCGACTGCACCCTTCGGCGGCGGAAATCTGTCGGGTGCTGCTTGGAATGACGGTCACGGAATCTTCAGCCGGATGAGGGGGGAGGCCGCAACCGCTGCGGTCGCGGCCTCCCGATGCTTACTCTTTGCTCACGCCGCCATAGCGGTCGTCGGAGTAGGTGAAGCCGAGCACCAGGCCCTTGACGTTCGAACGGGTCGCCACCTTGCGGGTGCCCTGGAACATGTAGACGAAGGGCGAGGCATCGGCGTGCGCCTTCTCGAGGTCGACATACATCTGCCGGCGCTTTTCCACGTCCTGCTCCTTGACCGCGGCCAGCGCCTGGTCGGAGAGCGGGCCCGAGTTCCAGCCGAAGCGGTCGGCGAGGTCGGAGGTGCCGTCCGGATCGCCCGGGATGTTGACGGTGAAGGTCTTCACGTTGGAGTTCGGATCGGGATAGTCCGG
>JAEWCE010000348.1 GCA_023390785.1 Pseudomonadota bacterium | reverse complement strand
TCCTTGCGCGCGGCTGCGGCTTCGAGTTCGTCGCAGACATCGGCGAAGGCGACGAGCATGTCGAGCGCGTGATACCCGTCGGCGCGGCGACCGGTCACGTGCAATGCAAGATTGAGCTTGGCGGGCGCGGCCTCGACAAAAGGCTCGGCCATCGACCCGCCGGGACTCAGTTCGCGGAAACGGGCGTGGTCGAGGCGGCGGGGGTATCCTCCACCACCGGCGCGGACTCGCCCGTCTTGGGCGCGGCGTCGAGCCCGCCCTTGAGCTTGGGAGCGACCCGCGCCTTGACGTTGCCCTCGGTGTCCATCGCGTAGGCGACGTTCCACTGGAACTTGGCCTCGAGCTTGCGGCCGACCTTCCAGTAGGCGGCACCCAGGTGGTCGTTGATCTCGGGATCGTTGGGGCGGAGCGTCGCCGCCTGTTCGAGCTTGGTGACGGCATCGGCATAGCGGCCGAGGCGATAATAGGCCCAGCCGAGGCTGTCGATGATGTAGCCGTCGTTGGGCGAGGCCTGCACCGCCTTCTGGATCATGCCCAGCGCGCGCTGCAGGTTCATGCCTTTGTCGACCCAGGAATAGCCGAGGTAGTTGAGGACCTGCGGCTGGTTGGGGTTGAGGTCGAGGGCCTTGAGGAAATCCTTCTCGGCCAGCGGGAACTTGTCCGAGCGCTCGTAGGCGATGCCACGGACGTAATAGAAGCGCCAGTCGGCCGGGGCAGCGCCGCCGGTGACACCGAGCGCCTTGGTATAGGCATCGGCAGCAGCCTGATACTGCTTGTCGGAGCGCAGCAGATCGCCCAGCACCGAGATGGCGTCGATGTCGGTGGGGTTGGCGGTGACGATGTTGTCGAGGCGGCGGATGGCCTCGGGGCGGTTGCCCATGGCGTCGAGATTGTCGGCAACGCGCACCACCGCCATCGACTTCATGGGCGAGGTTGCGGGAATGGCGTCATAGATGGCATTGGCCACCTCGTGCTGGCCGGCCTGATCGTAGAGCTGGCCGAGGACGAGCTGGATGGTGTCGTTGCGCGGGTTGAGGTAGGCGCCGAGGCGGAGCAGCACCATCGACACGTCGGAGGTGCCGTCGCGGGCAAAGGCGACGCCCACCGAATGGAACATCTCGGCCGCGCCCGCCTGGGCACTGTCGGCATAAAGGCCGGGCCGCTGCCTGGCGATCAACGCCTGCTTGACCTGGGTGATGATGGGATGGGTCAGGCCCTGGGCCTCGAACTGCGCGATGGCGTCGAGCCCCTCCTGGGTCTTGCCGGCGTTGCCCATGATGCGGGCATAGGCCTCGACGATGTCGGGCGTGTAGGGATCGGCGTCGTGCGCGTCGGTGATGTACTTGATGGCGACGGCCTGGCGGCCGGCCACGTCGGCCATGATGGCGCGATGGAAGACGAGGAAGTCCTCGAGGCCGCCATCGGCGAGCTTGTCGAGCGAGCGGAAGGCGTCGTCGACCTTGTTCTCGCCGGTCAGGGCCCAGGCCTTGAGGATCGCGCCGGTGACGCCCTCGAAGGTCTGCGCGTCGACCTTGTCGAGGTCGCGCACGGCGGCATCGTAGCGGCGCTGCTTGAAGGCCTGGGTGCCGAGCACGAGCCGCGCCATGTCGTTGCCGGGTTCGAGCTCGAGCACGTGCCTCGCCATGTCGGCGGCGGCGTCGATCTGGCCGTCGGCGGCCAGCGCGAGGAAGGCGTTGTCGACCACCAGCGGATTGTTCCACTGGTCGGCGGCGGCGGCACGGAAGAACTGCGCTGCCTCATGCGTGCGCAAATCACTGAGCGCCTGCTGGCCCGCAAGGTAATTGCCGGTGGGGCTGTCGGGGCCCTTGAACGGCGCCTCTTGGGCGAGCACGGGCACCGCAAGGGCCACCGCGAGCCCAGAGGCGGCGACGAGGCGCATAAGGATCTTCACGAGGAATTCGATCTCCGGGGAAACGCCGTGGATTTGTCGCGGAAAGATTGGCGATTTTGCGACTGCGCCGCAAGGGCGGGAAACCAGATGTGAGGGACCTAGCGAGTTTCGCCGAGAAGCGCCGCGATGCTGTCGACCGGAAGGAACAGCCGGTTCGGCTTTGTCGGCATGGGAGAGAAGCCGTAGTGCTCGTAAAGCGCCCGGCGTCGTGCGATCAGTTCAGCGTTGCCGTCGTCGAGAATGTCGAGCAGGACAACAGCAATGCCGATGCTCGTCGCCACTGCGGCAACGCGCTTCAAAGCATCCGCCAATAGTTCTCCGCCATGCCCGCGGCCCGCGTAGCGATGGTCGACGGCGATCATCGACAGATAGGCGACCGGTATCGAGCCGTGGCCAGGACGGGTGCGAGCGTATTTCGCCGGCAGATCACCATAGGCGACCGACGAGGCGTTCAGCGCGTAAAATCCAATGACGTCGCCTTCCGCGGAGGTCATTACGAAAACGCGGAGATTTCCCGCCGAGGCCAGCTTGTTGGCCGTCCGCTTGAAGAAGTTGTCGACGGACTCGACGCCACAGGAAAAGCCGGCACGATCATGCCGTGCGGTATCCAGAGGCTCGACAAAGACTTTTGCTTCGGCCGGCGTCACCGGGAAACGACGCGCCGGGAATGGCGGGCGAAAGCCTCGATCAGCGCGGGCGTCGGTTCGGGGGGATTGTCGAGGGCGTTGAAGAAGACCTCGTAGTCCTCCGGCTGCAGCATCGTCCGCTCGTGGCGGGCGATGGTGTTCAGCGCGGCGTCGTAGGCGGCGCTCATGGTGAAAACGGAGTCGTCCACGCCATTCAGCGCGGCGGCTTTCTGGATCGCCCGCTTGATGTGCGGCTTGACCCGGAAATGCATGCGCTCCGTAGCCTTTTCCTCGGTCTTGGCCGCGATCTTGTCGACGGGATTCATGGCAACACCTCTTGTTGCAAGAATGTACGCCTATCAGACGTACATTTCAAGCAAGCTACATTCCCACGTAGTTGGGGCCGGAGCCGCCTTCGGGGGGGACCCAGGTGATGTTGCGGGCGGGGTCCTTGATGTCGCAGGTTTTGCAGTGGACGCAGTTCTGGGCGTTGATGCGGAACCGGGGGGCGCCGTCGATCTCGACGATCTCATAGACGCCGGCGGGGCAGTAACGGGGCGCCGGCTCGGCCCCGAAGGCGGGCAGCGTGTCGCGCAGCGGCACCGCCGGATCGGCCAGCCGTAAATGAACCGGCTGATCCTCGGTGTGCGCAATGTTGGCGAGGAACACCGAGGACGAGCGGTCGAAGGTGGTCCTGCCATCGGGGGCCGGGTAGGTCCTGGCGCCGGTGGCGCTGACGGGCCAGAGGCTGTCGGCGTCGGCCTTGTTGTGGCGCAACGTGCCGAACGGCGAAAACCGGAAGAGCTGGTTGAGCCACATGTCGACACCGGCGAGCGCCACGCCGAGGGTGCTGCCGAAACGCGACCAGAGCGGCTTGACGTTGCGCACGCGGTAGAGCTCGCGGCCGATGCCGGTCGCCATGACGCGCTCCTGCAGACCGGCCAGGCGGTCGTGCGCGCGGCCGGCGGCGAGCGCGTCGGCAACGGTGTCCGCGGCAGCGATGCCGGAACGGATGGCGGAGTGAATGGCCTTGAGACGCGGCGCATTCATGAAGCCGGCGGCACAGCCGATCAGCGCGCCGCCGGGGAACACTAGCTCGGGGATGGCCTGCCAGCCGCCCGAGGTCAGCGCGCGGGCGCCGTAGCTGAGGCGGGTCGCATCCTTCAGCAATGGGGCGATGGAAGGATGGCGCTTGAAGCGCTGGAATTCGTCGAACGGCGACAGCGTGGGGTTATGGTAGTCGAGATGGACGACGAGGCCGAGGTAAATGCGGTGGTCGCCGGCATGGTAGCAGAAGCCGCCGCCCGAGGTCGCATCGTCGAGCGGCCAGCCGAGGTAGTGGTCGACGCGGCCGGGCTGATGCACTGAATCAGGGACCTGCCATATCTCCTTGATGCCGAGTCCGAATTTCTGCGGGCTGCGGCCCTCGCTCAGCTTGAAGCGATGAATCAGCTGCTTGGCCAGCGAGCCGCGCGCGCCCTCGCCGACCAGCGTGTACTTCGCCCGGATGCCGATGCCAGCGGCGTAGCCCGGCTTGGGCTTGCCGGCGTGGTCGAGGCCCAGATCGCCGGTGATGATGCCGGTGACGGCGCCGGCATCGTCGGTGAGCACATCGACGGCGGCGGTCATCGGGAAGATGTCGACACCCAGGGCCTGCGCCTCGTCGCCGAGCCAGCGCACGAGGTCGCCGAGCGAGGTGATGACGCCGTCGTGGGTCTGCATCAGGGGCGGCAGCAGCCAGTTGGGAATGGTGAAATCGCGGCTGCGGGTGAGGACGTGGAACTTGTCCACGGTCACGGTCGGGCCGACCGGCGCGCCCTTCTGCCGCCAGTCCGGGATCAGCTCGGTCAGCCCGACCGGGTCCATCACCGCGCCCGAGAGGATGTGGCCGCCGATCTCGGCCGCCTTTTCCACAACGGTGACGGAGGTTTGCGGCGATTTCTGCTTGAGCCGGATGGCCGCGGCGAGCCCGGCCGGGCCGGCGCCGACGATGGCCACATCCGTGTCGATGTATTCGCGCTCAGCCAAGTCCCGCTCCCCAGCTACCGATCCGGCAATGGCTGTGACATAACAGGACAATGTCCGCAAATCCTCCCTTCAGCCACGCCGAAGC
>JAEWCE010000322.1 GCA_023390785.1 Pseudomonadota bacterium | reverse complement strand
GGACCGGCCGGCGCATCGAGCGCGGGCGACGCATCGTCGGCCTGCGGCGGCCCCGCCGGCGCGATGCCGAGGGCCGCGGCCTTGTCGGCGAGTTGCTTCACATATTGATGCTGCTCGGCGAGGACTTCCTGCGTCTGCGCCAGTTCCTGGAGCTGCAGGTTGATGTCGCCGGTCTGCGCGTAGTGCCGTGACTGCAGGCGATCGACCTCGAGGCGGAGCTGGGCAATGCGGTCTTCATAGGCGGTCAGCACCGAGTCGGTCTTGCCGGCAAAGAGCTTGGCGATGTCCGGCGCCATCAGGAAGCCGACCAGCGTCAGCGCATTGGTGGCCAGCAGGCCGGCAAAGCCGAGATAAAGCACAATGGGGCGGATGGAGAGCCGGGAGTCCGGGACCTTTGCCCGCGGCGCGGCGGCCTTGCCGAACGGCCTGGGGGACACCTTCGCACGCACCGAACCACTCCCGCGACGCCAAAAACGCTGGGGACGATCATGGTCTGTTAAGGTTAATAAGGCGAAAAGGGTGCGCTAACGTGCCCTTAACCAGGCGAGGCGGCGAGCTGCCGCGCGGCGTCGAGGACCTTTTGTGCATGACCTTTGATGCGCGACGCTTTGAACACGCCGGCGATCCGGCCATCGGCGCCGACCAGGTAGGTGACGCGCAGCACGCCCATGAACTCGTGCCCCCAGAGCTTCTTTTTCTCCCACAGCCCATAGGGCTCGATCGCCTGGCGTTCGGGGTCGGCGAGGAGAGGGTGGGCGAAACCGTATTTGGCGCTGAATTTCTTATGGCTGGCAACGTCTTGCGGGGAAATCGCCACCACCGGGACGTGCAGTTTGGCAAACTCCGGGGCGAGGGCGCTGAACTCCCGGTTCTCGGTGACGCAGCCGCCACTGTCGTCCTCGCAGTAGAACGACAGCACCACCGGACGGCCGCGATGACGCTTCAGGCTGAAACTCCCGCCGCGGTCGTCGGAGAGGGTGAAATCGGGTGCCGGAACTCCCGTCTCGAGCATCGCCATGAGGCCTCCAGGCCCGGCCTGCCGGGCGCTTTTCGCACCAAGGTGCCATATTGCAGCCGGACTCGTCGGACAAGAGACTGCGCCTGGAGGATGAGTCCCGGGGCCCCTTCGACTCGTCGCCACCATCTTTCGGACCATAATTGAAACCAACGCCGCCACCAGGTCAGAGGGTCCGCAAGCGCTCTGTCGCCCGCACGGTCGGGTTGGCCGCCGCGTGGCTGTTCGGCATCCCGTTCGTGCTGCTGCTGGCGCTGTACGTCGTGCTGCTGGTGCACCCGCTGCCGCTGCCCTTCATCGCCGGGCAGCTGCGCAATCTGGTGGTCGCCTCGATGCCCAAGGGCACCGAGCTCGAGCTCGGCGACATGGCGCTGGCGCTGGAGGGCTATGCCTGGCCGGTGATCCAGTTCTCGCCGGTGGTCTACAAGGACACCGCCTCGGGCGCCAAGATCGGCATGCAGGCGCTGGAGGTCGGCTTCTCGCCCGTCCGGGCGCTGATCGGCCAGCCCGGCGCCACGGTGACGGTCGTCGGCCCGCACATCCAGATCAACCAGGATCTGTTCGGTCCGCGCCTTGCCGACCTCGAGGTGGTGCCCGACCCCAATGGCGGGCCGGCGACCGTGCGCGTGCTCGAAGGATCGATGGCGTTCCCCGACGCCGGCATCCATTCGGGCGGCATCGACGTGCGCGGCCAGCAGACCGAAGCCACGCACATGCGCTCGGACAATGACTGGCTGGTGTTCAACCTCGAGGCGGCCGAGGCCGGCATCTCCTCGATCATCGAGCAGGCGGAAATGGGCCGCTTCTCCCGACTGGTGATCAAGAACGCCACCGTGGACATGAACGACGCCGTCTACGGCTTCTTCCGCACCTTCACCGACATCAACCTCGACATCGCGCCCACGCCCAACGGCAAGGCGGTGGAGGGCAGCTTCTCCGCCAATTTCGGCGGTACCGTCATGCAGGGCATGCTGGAGCGCGTCATCAACGAGAAGGGCGAGGCGCGCATGAAGGTCTCGCTCAACAATTTCGACCTCGCCTCCTTCGCCCCGATGATCAACGACCCCGATTCCATGGTCGGCATCGTCGGCGCGTCGGCGATCTCGCTCGATATCGGCTTCGATGCCAAGACCAGCAAGATTCATGACGGCGACTTCCACGCCGACATGACCGGCACCGATCTGCGCTTCGGCGACAACTATTTCCCGATCGCCAGCAACATCATCGAAGTGAAGTGGACGCCGCAGACCGGCACCTTCAACATGGACGAGTCAGCGCTGACCGTGGGCGCGCTCTCGGCCCGCATGAAGGGCGTGTTCAAGCTCGGGCTGGACGATCTCTACGGGCCGACGGTCGGCATCTCGATGAGCGCCAGCGACATCAAGGTGCAGTCGCCGGAGCTGGGCGAAACCCAGCCGGTGGAGAACATGAGCTTCAAGGGCTGGTCGGCGCCGCTCTATGGCGCCGTCGGCATCGACCAGGCCATCCTCAGCGGCCCGGGCGGGACGCGTATCGAGAGCAAGGGCCGTCTCGACCTGCTGCGCAAGGGGATGGGCTTCGACATGGCGGTCGCGGCGCAGAACGTCGACGTCAGCGCCCTCAAGGCCATGTGGCCGGATTTTCTCGGCAGCGAGGCGCGCAGCTGGTTCCTCAAGAGCGTCGTCGGCGGCAAGCTCGAGACGGCGAATATGAAGTTCGCCTTCCCGGTGGGCACGCTCGACATGAACAACCTCACCAAGATCCCGCAGAACGGCGTGTTCGTCGAGATGGTCGCCGACGGGGTCAAGGTGAAGCCGTTCGACAGCATGGCGCCGGTCGAAATCGTCGGCAAGACGCGGCTGCAGATGCACGATTCCGAGATCACGCTGGCGGCCGATGGCGGGCAGATCAAAACAGACCAGGGTATCGTCGAGGTCGCCAACGCCGCCGTGGTGATGACGCCGGGCGCCAACGAGGGCGAGCAGCTGGTGGAGCTGTCGGGCGACGTGTCGAGCAAAATTCCCGCCCTGTCGGCGATCCTCAAGCAGGTGCAGCCGGACCCACTGAAAGGCCAGAAGCTGCCGATCGACATCGCGACCCTCGACGGCAGCCTCAATGTGCGGATGCTGTCGACGCTGACCCTCGACGCGCAGATGCAGACCAAGAAAGTCGACTACACCATCAACGGCAATGTCGTCGATTTCGGCAGTTCGGCGCCGATCCAGGGGCATTCGTTCAGCGACGGGCAGCTCTCGTTCATGGCCACGCCCGCCGGCTTCCGCGTCGGCGGCTCGGCTGCGATCGACGGTGTTACGGCGAGCGCCACCGTTGACGGCGACCTCAAGGATCCGCGCAACCCCAATACGGTGATCAACGCCACCGTGGACCTCGGCGACCTCGGCAAGCTCGGTTACGACGTGAGCCAGTTCGCGACCGGGAAGGTGGCGGTGCTGGCCAAGCCGCAGCCGGACGGCTCGATCGACATGAGCGTCGACCTCAAGAACGCTGCGCTCAACATCAAGGACCTCGGCATCAGCAAGGCCGCCGGTGTGGCCGGCAGCGTGTCGGGCAACGTCAAGCAGACGGCCAACACCACCGACATCAGCAAGCTCGAACTCGGCTTCGGCGACGTGAAGCTGCAGGGCAGCCTCGAGATCGATGCCAAGAAGGGCCTGCAATCGGCCGAGTTCAGCAATTTCGCGCTGAGCCCGGGCGATGCGGCGCAGATCTCGCTGACGCCGATCAACGGCGGCTACGCCGTGCGCATTCGCGGTGACCAGCTCGACCTGAAGCCGCTGCTGAAGCGCTCGTTCAGCCTGGACCAGGGCTCGGCCGGACCGCAGGCGACGAGCTTCACCCAGACCATCGCCATCGACGCCGAGCTCAAGCGTGCGCTCGGTTTCTATGCGACCACGGCCTACAACATGTCGCTCGACCTGGCGCTCAAGGGAAGCGACCTCAAGAAAGTGAGCCTGCAGGCGCAACTGACGGGCAATTCCACCGTATCGGTGGTGACCAACCCGACGCCCGAAGGCCGCTCGATGTCGGTGGCGTTCAACGACCTGGGCACGCTGCTGCGGCTGGTCGGGGTCTATGCGCAATTGCAGGGCGGCGACGGCAGCCTGCTGCTGACCACCGACAGCAGCGCCAAGGTCGATACGGGCACCCTCAACATCAAGAATTTCGCCATCGTCGACGAGAAGAACGTCGCCAACATCCTGGGCGGCCATCCCGAGGGCGTGCAATTGCTGTCCCGCGGCAACAACCTCGCCTTCCGCAGCGCCAAAGTGGACTTCACCCACCGGGTCGACCGCGTACAGATCAACAACGCGGTGGTCACCGGCGACAGCATCGGCGGTAGCGGCAAGGGCTTCATCTATACCGACAGCAAGCAGTACGATCTGGTCGGCACGGTGATCCCGATGTTCGGCATCAACAACGCCTTCGGCAAGCTGTTCGGGCCGCTGGGCGGCGGTCCGGCGGGCGGGCTGTTCGGCATCACGTTCCAGGTGAAGGGGCCGCTCGACAAGCCGGACTTCCGCATCAACCCGATGTCGGCCCTGGCGCCCGGCGCCTTCCGCTCGCTGTTCGAGTACCGCGCCAAGGAACAGCCGCGGGTCGAATAGACCCCTTCATCCACCATCTGATGCGCGCCACGGCGCGCCAACACGGAAAGCAAGACCATGGCAAAGGCACCGAGCAAGGCGAAATCCGCGGAACCGACGTTCTCGGCAGAAGAGAAGGCGGCGATGCGCGAATATGCGGCCGAAAAGAAGCGGGCCGCCAAGGCGGGCGCCGATGCCGATGGCGAGGCCGAACTGCTCGGCAAGATTGCCGAGATGACCGGGACCGATAAAACCATCGCCGAAAAGGTGCACAAGCTGGTGCGCGCCGCAGCCCCTGGGCTGGTGCCCAAGACCTGGTACGGCATGCCGGCCTACGCCAACGCCGCCGGCAAGGTGGTATGCTTCCTGCAGCCGGCCGCCAAGTTCAAGGCGCGCTATGCCACGCTCGGCTTCAACGCCGCGGCGAAGCTGGACGACGGCAACATGTGGCCCACCGTCTATGCGATCACCAAGCTCACCCCAGCCGAGGAAGCCCGCATCAGCGAACTGGTGAAGACGGCGGCAGGCTGAGTCCCGGGAACGACCCCGAAGCTGCCCTCCGCCTGCCAGGACTAGACGGCTCGCAACAGCGCGTGGCGCTTCTTGCCGGAGCTCAGCTTCAGCACACCTTCGGGCAGCAAATTGGCCTCGGTCAGGCTGAGCTTGTCGTCGCTCACCGGCTGGTCGTTGAGGCGGATGGCGTTGCCCTGGATGGCGCGGCGGGCTTCACCATTGCTGGCCGCGAGGCCGGCCTGCACCAGCGCCGCAAGAATGCCGAGCCCGGCCTTGAGCTCGGCGCGGGGCACATCGGTGGTCGGCAGCGACAGGTCCAGCGCACCAGCCTCGAAGGTCGCTGCGGCCGTGGCGGCCGCCTGTTCGGCGGCGTCGCGGCCATGCACGATGGCGGTGACTTCGGTGGCAAGGATCTTCTTGGCCTCGTTGAGCTCGGCGCCGCCCAGCGCGGCGAGCCGGTCGATCTCGTCGAGGGGCAGGCGGGTGAAGATTTTCAGCCACTTGCCGACATCGGCGTCCTCGGTGTTGCGGAAATACTGCCAGAACTCATAAGGGCTGAAGAGGTCGCCATTGAGCCAGACGGCGCCGGAGGCCGACTTGCCCATCTTCTCGCCGCTCGACTTGGTGAGCAGCGGCGTGGTGAGCGCATAAAGCTGTGGCCCGCCCATGCGGTGCGACAGCTCGACGCCGTTGATGATGTTGCCCCATTGGTCGGAGCCGCCCATCTGCAGGACGCAGCCGTAGCGCCGGTTGAGCTCGACGAAGTCGTAACCCTGCATGATCATGTAGTTGAATTCGAGGAAGCTCAGCGACTGCTCGCGGTCAAGCCGGAGCTTGACGCTGTCGAAACTTAACATGCGGTTGACCGAGAAATAGCGGCCCACGTCGCGCAGGAACTCGACATAGTTGAGCTTCAGCAGCCAGTCGGCGTTGTTGACCATGATGGCCGGGTTGCTGCCGCCATAGTCGAGGATATGGCTGTAGACGCGCTTGATGCTCTCGATGTTGGCGTCGATGGTCTCGGGGGTCAGCAGCTTGCGCTGGTCATCGCGAAAGCTCGGATCGCCGACCATGGAGGTGCCGCCGCCCATCAGGCTGATCGCCTTGTGCCCGGTGGCCTGCAGCCAGTAGAGCATGGTGACGGTGATCAGATTGCCGATATGGATCGACGTGGCCGTGGCGTCGTAGCCGACATAGCCGGTGATCGGCCCCCTGGCGGCGAGGGCGTCGAGGCCCTCGGGGTCGGAAATCTGATGGATGAAGCCCCGCTGATCGAGGACGTTCAGGAACTCGGATTTGAACTTGGCGGCCATCGGCGTGCCCCACTTAAGTCGACCGGCTCATCATGAGGGCGACCTTGCCCGCATGAGGACCTCGTCCCGAGCCTTCCGAAGGACGAGGTCCGGGGCGTGTGGCTAGCGCCCCTTGCCCGCCGCGATATCCGCGCGGCGACGGTCGAGATATTCGGCGCAGCGCTCGGTCAACTCGTCGATCTTGCCCTCGAAGAAGTGGTTGGCCCCCTCGACGATCTGCTGCTCGATGGTGATGCCCTTCTGGGTCTTGAGCTTGTCGACCAGCTTCTGCACCGAGGCGGGCGGCGCCACGCGGTCCTTCTCGCCGTGGATGATCAGGCCCGAGGACGGGCAGGGGGCGAGGAAGGAGAAGTCGTAGAGGTTTTCCGGCGGCGCGACTGAGATGAAGCCCTCGACCTCGGGGCGCCGCATCAGCAGCTGCATGCCGATCCACGCGCCGAAGGAGAAGCCGGCGATCCAGCAGCCGCGCGATTCGCGATTGAGCGTCTGCAGCCAGTCGAGCGCCGAGGCGGCGTCCGAGAGCTCGCCGATGCCGTGGTCGAACAGGCCCTGAGACCGGCCGACGCCACGCGAATTGAAGCGCAGCACCGAAAAGCCGCGTTTGGCGAACATGTAGAACAGGTTGTAGACGATCTGGTTGTTCATCGTCCCGCCGAATTCGGGGTGCGGATGCAGCACGATGGCGATCGGGGCGTTGGGATCTTTCCCAGGCTGGTAGCGGCCTTCGAGGCGGCCTTCCGGCCCGTTGAAAATGACTTCTGGCATCGGGTCTTTCCGTTGTCCGGGCGGCGCCCGGAACCGGGTGGTCCGGCTTGACGAATGGGACGCTGCTCCCTAAAAGTAGGCTCGAAAAATCAGTTTAGAATAGTTCCAAACCGGTTTTTCGAAGCCGCAGGCAATGAGGCCTGCGGGCGAGCTCGGCGAGCGCTCCTTCTAGAGGAAGCGCCCGCGAAAATTCAAGAAGTTTAGGCGGGTGGGCGCGTTCGGACGCGCCGGTGGCATTCGGATGAGCGTGGGTGTGACATATCTCGACCACAACGCCTCGGCGCCATTGCTGCCCGAGGCGCGCGACGCCATCGTCGCGGCGCTGGCGCTCAGCGGCAATCCGTCTTCGGTGCACGGCCATGGCCGGGCGCTGCGCGCGCTGATCGACCACGCCCGCGCCAGGGTCGCAACACTGGCCGGGGCGACGCGCGAGCAGGTGGTGTTCACCGGCTCGGCCACCGAGGCCATCACCCAGGCGATCGTCGGCGGCGCCAGGGCCCTGGGCGTCGGCGGCATCGTGGTGTCCGCCGGGGAACATGCCGCGGTGCTCAAGGCGGCCGAAGCCACCGGACTGCCGGTGACGACCGTCGGGCTCGACGCCGAAGGCCGCATCCGGGTCGAGGAGATCGCGGCGGCGATGGCGCGCGCGGACACCTTCGGGGCCAAGTTGCTGGTGGCGGTACACCTGGTCAACAACGAGACCGGGGTGGTCCAGCCGGTCGACCGCATCGAGGTGCTGGTCGGCGCCTCGCCGCATTATCTGTTCGTCGACGCGGTCCAGGCCTTCGGCAAGATGGGGCTCGAATTTGCCGCCCGCGCACCCGACATGATGGCGGTGAGCGCACACAAGATCGGCGGTCCGGCGGGGGTCGGGGCGCTGCTGATGAAAGGCCATGCCGACCAGGTTCGGTTGGTCCCGGGCGGCGGGCAGGAGAGCGGGCGACGTGGCGGCACGGAATCGGCGGCGCTGATTGCCGGCTTCGGGGCGGCGGCGGCGACGTTTGCCGACCGATACTACGAGGCCGGCACGGCGGCGTTGATCGAGGAGGCCGAGGTGGGGCTCCGGGCGCTGGCGCCCGACGTGACGATCTTCGGCGACGGGGTCGAGCGGATCGGCAACACCAGCAATTTCGCCGTGCCGGGACTCAAGAACGCCGTGGCCATGATGGGGCTCGACCTCATGGGTATCTCCGTTTCGTCCGGTTCGGCGTGCTCGTCGGGCAAGGTCGGCCCGAGCCACGTGCTCAAGGCCATGGGCGTGCCGGCCGAACTGGGCGAATGCGCCATGCGGCTCAGCGTCGGCTGGGACTCGACGGCCGCTGATATCGAGGCATTCCTCGAGGGATTCAACACGGTGCTCGGGCGGCACCGGCAACGCCGCGGCAAGGCGGCCTAGGGACTAAAAATGGCAGAGACGAACTACAAGGACGCCATTCCAACTCTGAAGGACGAGATCGAACACGAGACCGTCGAGCAGGTGCTCGCGCTCGATGTCGACAAGTACAAGTACGGCTTCACTACCGAGATCGAGACCGACCGCGCTCCCAAGGGGCTGGACGAGAATACGATCCGCTATATCTCGGCCAAGAAGGGCGAACCGGAGTGGATGCTGGAGTGGCGGCTCGATGCCTATCGCCGCTGGCTGACCATGGACGAGCCGACCTGGGCGCGGGTGCACTACCCAAAGATCGACTTCCAGGACATGTACTATTACGCGGCGCCCAAGAACGCGAACCGGCCGAAGTCGCTGGACGAGGTCGATCCGGCGCTGCTCGAGATGTACGAAAAGCTCGGCGTGCCGCTGAAAGAGCGCGAGCTGCTGGCCGGCGTCGAGCAGCCCAGGGTGGCGGTGGACGCGGTGATCGACTCGGTGTCGGTTGCAACGACGTTCCAGGATGAACTCAAGGCGCTCGGCATCATCTTCTGCTCGATCTCGGAGGTGATCCGCGAGCACCCCGACCTGGTGAAGCAGTACCTCGGTTCCGTGGTGCCGCCCTCGGACAACTATTACGCCACGCTCAATTCGGCGGTCTTCACCGACGGTTCGTTCTGTTACGTTCCCAAGGGCGTGCGCTGTCCGATGGAGCTGAGCACCTATTTCCGCATCAACGAGGCCAAGACCGGCCAGTTCGAGCGGACGCTGCTGATCGCCGACGAGGGCGCCTATGTGAGCTACCTCGAAGGCTGCACGGCGCCGGCGTGCGGCGAGCATCAATTGCATGCGGCCGTGGTCGAGCTCGTCGCCCTCAAGGACGCCGAGATCAAGTACTCGACGGTGCAGAACTGGTACCCCGGCGACAAGGACGGCAAGGGCGGCGTTTACAATTTCGTCACCAAGCGCGGCGATTGCCGTGGGGACAACTCCAAGATCAGCTGGACGCAGGTCGAGACCGGCTCCGCCATCACCTGGAAGTATCCGAGCTGCATCCTGCGCGGGGACAACTCGCAGGGCGAGTTCTACTCGATCGCCATTTCCAACGGCTACCAGCAGGTCGACAGCGGCACCAAGATGCTGCACCTCGGCAAGAACACGTCGAGCCGCATCATCTCCAAGGGCATCGCCGCCGGCTTTTCGGACAACACCTATCGCGGCCAGGTGTCGGCGCATGCCAAGGCCAAGGGCGCGCGCAATTTCACCCAGTGCGACAGCCTGCTGATCGGCGACAGATGCGGGGCGCATACGGTGCCCTATATCGAGAGCCGCAACGCCTCGGCGGTGTTCGAGCACGAGGCGACGACCTCGAAGATCTCGGATGACCAGATGTTCTACTGCCAGCAGCGCGGGCTCGACGAGGAAGCGGCGGTCGCCCTGATCGTCAACGGCTTCGTGCGCGACGTGCTGCAGCACCTGCCGATGGAGTTCGCCGTCGAGGCGCAGAAGCTGATCTCGGTCAGCCTCGAGGGAAGCGTCGGCTGATGGCGGACACGCTCAACCCCGTCGCAACGCTCGCGGCGCTGCCGCTGACGCGCAAGGACCGCCGGCCGGGCCAGGGCTCGGACGAGACCAACGTCTCGCGGGCGATCGGGCTGACGCGGCTGGGCGCGAGCTATTTCGTGGTGCGGCCGGGGGAGTCGGCGTTCCCCTATCACGTGCACTACGGCGAGGACGAGCTGATCTACATCATCGAGGGCGAGGGAACCTACCGCTTCGGCGAGGCCTCCTACGCGGTGAAAGCCGGCGACATGCTGGGGGCGCCCGCCGGCGGTCTCGACCGTGCGCATCAATTGACCAACACCGGCACCACGCCGCTGCGCTATTTCTGCGTGTCGGACCTGCCGCCGGTCAATGTCGGCGACCTGCCCGAGGTGGGCGAGCTGGTGATCAATGTGCGTAACCCGGACGGCACGCAGAGCCGGCCGACGCTCCGTTTCCCACGTCCGGAGGCCGCAGGATGAACAAGCCTGTGGTCAATATCGCGGATCTGACGCTCGACCGCTGGAGTCGCAGCGATTTCTACGGCGCCGCCGACGTTCGCATCGGGCCGATGATCGGGGTCAAGGACCTCGGCATCAGCTATTCGGAAGTCGAGCCCGGCAAGTCGAGCTGCCCGTTCCACAACCATCACGTCGAGGATGAGCTGTTCATCATCCTCGAAGGCACCGGAACGTACCGCTTCGGCGCCGAGAGCTACCCGATCAAGGCGGGCGACGTGCTCGGCGCGCCGGCGGGCGGGCAGGACACGGCGCACCAGATCATCAATACCGGCATCGGCATGCTCCGCTACTACGGCATCTCGACCATGTCGCTCGCCGACGTCTGCGAATATCCTGATTCCGGCAAATTCGGTGTGTTCAGCCGCCACACCCGCAACCCTTATGACCATGCTTCGGTCCGCCACCTCGATCGCCTCGGCAACGGCGTCGATTACTGGGACGGCGAGCCGAAGGCCTGACGACTGTTGGAGATTTGAAGTGACCACCCCGATGCTTGAAATTCGCAATTTGCACGCCCGGATCGACGACCGCGAAATCCTCAAGGGCGTGAACCTCACGGTTCCGGCCGGACAGGTGCACGCCATCATGGGCCGCAACGGCTCGGGCAAATCGACCCTGAGCTATGTGCTGGCCGGCAAGGAGGACTACGAGGTCACCGAAGGCGAGGTGCTGCTCGACGGCCGGGACATCCTCGGCCTTGAGCCGTCGGAGCGGGCGGCGGCGGGACTGTTCCTGGCGTTCCAGTATCCGATCGAGATTCCGGGCGTTGCCACGATGACCTTCCTCAAGGCCGCCATCAATGCACAGCGCAAGGC
>JAEWCE010000301.1 GCA_023390785.1 Pseudomonadota bacterium | reverse complement strand
GCCCGTATCGCCGCCGGCGAGCGGTTCGTGCTCGAGGAGGATGGACGCCGCCTCGGAGTGATGACGATGCAGCTCGAGGCCGAGGCGGTGCACATCTTCAACCTCGCCATCGCCCCGGCGGCGCAGGGTCGCGGGCTGCTGCACACCTTGCTCGATTTCGCCGAGGCCACGGCGCGCCGCAAACAACGGCCGAAGCTGACGCTCTATACCAACGTGGTGATGACCAGGAACCGCGCCATCTACGCCCATCTCGGCTTTGTCGAAACGAGCGAGCACGTGACCCCGGCGGGGTACCGTATCGTGTTCCTCGAGCGGCCGGTGGTGGCCTAGAGGCTCAGTCGTCGAGGTCGAGGCTGCCCTGCCCGACGATCACCGCATCGCCGCCGATGCCGCCATGGGTGAGCGTGTCGCCATCCTTGCGGATCTGGATGGTGATGTGGCTGAGCCGGCCCATCTCCCGGCCCTGGCGCAGCACATATTCGGTCTGGCCGCTGGCCGCGTCCTGCGCCAGCTCGCCGATCAGCGCCGCGGCGGCGGCGCCGGTCGCCGGATCCTCGCCCAGCCCCATGCCCGGCGAGAACATGCGGGCGGCGAAATCGACACCGTCTTCGCCCACCGCTTCGGTGTAGGCGTAGACGGAGTGGTGGCCGAGCGGAAAGATTTCGCTCCAGCCGCGGCCCTCGGGCTTCACCCGCGCCAGCACCGCCGCCGAGCGGACCGGCACCAGGTAGAAGATGACACCAGCCGAATACACCGACGGCTTGTGGAAGCCGAAGCCGATCTCGTCGGGCTCGAGCCCGAGGCTCAGCGCGATCTGCGTCTTGTCGGGCGCCGTGCCGGCCGGCGCCGGCAGATGCGGCAGCGCAAAGCGCGCATGGCCGCGATGCCTGTCGATCTTTTCGATGACGCAGGTGATGACGCCGATCTTTTCCTCGATGCGGATGGCGCTGCTGCGTGTTTCGAGCCCGAGCACCACCGCCGCGCCCACCGTGGGATGGCCGGCGAAGGGCAGTTCGACCTGGGGCGTGAAGATGCGCACCCCGGCGCTGTGCCGCTCGGCCTTGGGCTTGCTGACGAACACCGTCTCGCTGAGGTTGAATTCGGCGGCGATGCGCTGCATCTGGTCGTCGAGCAGGCCGTCGGCGCGCAGCACCACGGCAAGCGGGTTGCCGCGCAGCTTGTCGCGCGTGAACACGTCGAGCAGCAGATAATCGAGTTTCATCGGGTCGCTCCCGGGGTGTAGCGGTTGCGGCAAGCGCCGCCCGCTGTCAAGCGAGCCTTTCGATCAAAGCGGTGGCAGGCTGAGCGCCGTCCTGTCGAGGCCGAGGTGGTCGCACAACGCCTCGACCACCAGCCGGTGGTCGTCGCGCTCGTGCAGGCCGGACACGGTGACGGCTCCGATCATGCCGGCGCCCTTGACCCGCACCGGGAAGCTGCCTCCGGCCAGCGCCATCTCGCGGTCGTCGAAGGCGCGCCGCGGCGGAAAGGTGTCGCCCTCCCAGGTCTTTTCGAGCACCACCCGGTACGAGCTTTTGGCCACCCGCTGCACCAGATTGGCCTTGCGCCGCACCCAGTGCGGATTGTCGCCGGTGGTGCCGGGCATCGCCATGTAGAACAGCGGCCGCTCCCAGGTGCGCACATCGGCGACGATGCCGAGGCCGCCAGCGAGCGCTGTGTCGCGCAACGCCGAACCGATGCGAAAGGCGACGGCCTCATCAAATTCGGCGAACACCAGCGCCTTTTCCTGCTCGATCACCAGCCGGATGTCGTCTTGCCTGGACATGTTTCCTCCGCGTCTGCGCCGCGCCGTGATAGCACGGAGCGGCCGTCGCGAAACGACGTTCTTGCGGGCGTTTACCGCCCGTTAAGGCTGACGCCGGCGCATTCATGCAGCATTCATCGATCCGTGCGCATAAGCCGCGCCACCGATCGCCGGGGTGGCGATCCTTCCTCAGTCAGGACGACGCGAAATGACCCTGTTCTCTTCGCTTTTCCGCCGTTCGGAAAAGCGCCGCACCTATGCCGACCTCCTGCAGTTCGACGACCGCATGCTGCGCGATATCGGCGTCTCCCGGTCCGACCTGCATCAGATGATGTTCGGATCGCGCACCGCGCATACCCGCGGGCAGCGCACCCATGAGTGATCCCCGTTTCGCACGAGGGATGACCGCCTGAAGGGCCCCGCATCGCCGGGGCCCTTCGTTTTCCCTATGGCGTGAAGCGGCCGGCGGCGAAGGCGTCGAGCAGCTCGCCCACATAGGGCGGGAACGGTCCGGCGGCCGCCAGATCGGCCCGCGTGCGGACCACCACGATATCGGCAAGCTCTCGCTCGACCTGCCTTTCGAGATTGGCCCGGACCCGCGCCGCCAGCTCTGCCGCCGCGACGGGAAAATGCAGGGCGCGCGCCACCGAGATGCGCGGGCCATCGAAGATGGCGACGGTGGCGCCGGCCCGCGCCTCTCCGGCATCGAGCCCGGTCTCCTCGCCCAGCTCGCGCGCCAGCGAGCCGAACACATCGACCCGCCCGTCGGCGACGTCAGCCGGCTCGAGCGATCCGGCAGGCGGATAGATCTGTCCGGCATTGGCGGTGGTGGCGCCCATCCGGCCCAGCAACACCGCACCATCGGCGGAGATCAGCACGGCCGAGCCGAAGACGTTCCTGAGCCCGATCTCGGGCCAGCCGAGTTCGCGCCAGGCCATAAAGGCCGAAAAGCTGTCCTCGCGTGCTTCGCCCCGCAGCACCCCGGCCTCGACGCGGGGTGGGCCACCTCCGACGCCGGAAATGCCGAGGATGCGGCCGTCCCACAGATGCGGATTGGCCGCAACGAGCCGCGCCCAGATCGCCGGCACCTGGGCGCGCAGCGCCGCGGGCACCGGCCACGGTTCCGCAACGAAGCGAATGTCGACGTCGGTGACGGGAACGATCA
>JAEWCE010000293.1 GCA_023390785.1 Pseudomonadota bacterium | reverse complement strand
GCATAGGCCAGGGCGAACGGGGCGAGCGAGGCGAGGATCTGACGCGCCGAGGCCATGACGCCGAGGCGGGCGCCGTAGGCGGCCGAGCCGAACAGCGCCAGGGGCAGCGAGCCCTGGACGATGCTCTTGAGGCCCGAGCCGAAGCCGAAGAGGACGATGAAGAGCATGCCGGCAGCGAGCGCGGGCGCCCCCAGCGCGAGGAGCGCGATGGAGACCGGCAGGGCGGCAAGCGAGACCAGCGCCGGAACGATCGGATGGCTGTTTCGTCCCGCGAGCAAAGTGCCGAAGCGGATGAGGAATTGCGCCGGTCCGAACAGGGCCGACACGACCAGAGCCGAGGCGCCGAGGCCGAGGGCGCCGAGCAGCGGCACCATCTGGGCGAGGACGCCCGAAAGGGCGAAGCCGGAGAGGGCGAAGGCGAGATAGATGCTGCGCCAGTCGAGCAGGGTGGTGAGCCACGAGGTGAGTGGCCAGAAGATGGTCGAGGCGAAGCCGGCGATCAGCGTGAGTTGGGTGATGCGCTTGCGCGCGTCGGGCCCCGTCGCCTGCACCAGCGCGGTGAAGGCCGCGTCATAGAGCACCAGCGTGCCGCAAATCTGCATGACGACGATTGCGCCGGCAAAGACGAGGCCGTTCGGCGCAAGGCCGGCAACGAGAAGCGCCAGCGCCGCAACGACGCTGCCCAGCGTCATCACTGCGCCGGCGCTGTGCCGGTCGAGGCGGCGCCCCACTTCCGGCGCAGCGAGGCCGCCGAGCAGCGAGCCCAGGGAGAAGGCGCCGAACAGCCAGGACGCCGGCCAGTGCAGTGACGCGGCGGCGCCGCCGGCGAGAATGGCAAAGCTGTAATACAGCGTTCCATAGCCGACGATCTGCGAGACGCCGAGCAGCCACACCACCGCGACGGACGGCACCGGGGGCCGCGAACCAAGTGAAGCGATGATGACGACCCTCAGACAGGCGCGGCGGGGAGGACGACCGGCGGGCGAAGCGCTCGCCGACACCGGTGGTAGATGCCCGAGATGGCCGGGCCGCGTCAATGCGGGGCTGGACGCTCCTGCCAGGCCGGTCGTGCCGCGCGCTGCTCAGGAGGCTTTCCGGGTCTGCGAGGCGTCGCGCTCAATGCGCATGGACGAGGGAAACAGGCCATACATGCGCCGGCAGGTGCGGGTGAGGTGGGCGGAATCGGCAAAGTTGGTGGCGTGGGCGGCGTCGGTCCAGGACGCCCCCGCCACCCCGAGCTCGAGCGCGCGGTTGAGCCGGGTCCACAGCACATAGGGCCTGAAGGCAACGCCGGTTTCGGCAACGAAGAGATGGCGGAAGCGACCATCGCTGAGGCCCGCGACTTTCGCGGCGGCAGACAGCGACAGCGGTTCGTCGATGTGGTCGGCGATCCAGGCGACGACCCGGGCGATGCGCGGATCGGTCGATCGCCGCGGCAACTCGGTGCCGGCAAGGCGCGCGAGGAACAGCATGCTCTCGCGCACGATGGCCGCGTCGGGCGCATTGGCGTCGAACGCGGCGGCAAGCGCCGCGACCTCGGTGTCGAGCGGCACGATGTCGCCGTTCGGGAAGCGCTCGAGCAGCGCACGGCCAAGGGGCGTTTCGGGTTCGTAGAGGATGTTGGCGATGCGCTGGCCGGGGGCGCGGAATTCGTGCGGGGTGCCGGGCCGGACCAGCGCACCGCGTGGATAGCACGTCCAGTCTTCGCGCGCATTGCGGCGAAACTCGACCGGCCCGTTGAAGCCGACGGCGATCTGGATGGCATGGTGGGCGTGCGGGTCGATGGCATCGACCGCAAGGCCGATCCACAGGTTCCCCCCGCCCCAGAAGATGATGCGCCCGACCCCGGCGATTTTCATGACGCGCATGGTAGCCAGCGGCCCGGCGTCCGGGCAAGCCTCGGGAGCCCGGATCACCGTACGATCCTGAGCGTGGGGCGACGGGTGAGGATGTTTTCAAGCTCCGACAGGTCGGCAATGACGTGGCTGGCGCCCGACATCGGCGGGTCATCAGGCCAGCAGCCGGTTAGTGCCGATGCGACCCCGGCGCGGCGCGCGGCCTCGATCTGCCGAGGCGTTGCCGTCACCAGCAGGGTGAGTTCGGACGGGAAGGCGAGGCGCTGCATGAGGCGGGGGAGCCTGGCCGCGATGCCGCCGGGCGTGGGCCCGCAATCGAAGGCATCGAAGAGGTGCTGGGCAGGGCCGAGGCCGGAGCAGGCTTCGGACTCGGTACATTCGGCGACCAGACCGAGCGTCGCCCCCAGATCGGTCAGGTCGCGCAACACACCCTCGGCCGGGGCAGCGTGAGCCGGAGCACCGAGGACATCGAGATCGAACACGATGAATTCGTAGCGCATGGCCGATCCAGTCGCTGGCGGTGACGAGGGCGGCGCCGGCGGCGCCGCCTTCGATCGGCCGCTACGCCGTGGCGGCCGCCGTTTCGGCGCCGGACCGGCCGGACTCGCCCCAGGCGTGGATGGCGAGCCAGGTCATCCAGGCGACGCAGAGCGCCCAGCCGGCCACGATGCCGATCGACTGCGCGGCGGTGAAGCCGTCGGTACCGGCAACCCAGCCCTGGGCGAAACAGGCGACGGCCGCCAGGCCCATCAGCCCGCCCAGCGCACGCGGCAGCAGCCGCTTCCAGACGATGGCGGCAGCGAACAGCAGCAGCGACAGACCGAGGCTGAAATCGTGGTAGCTGCGCATCCCCCATTCGAGCCAGCGGATGACCTCGGCACTGGCAAAGCGCGAGGCCTGTTCGGCTTCGGGCGCATTCACCCAGGCCATCACCGCCTGCCTGAGCGCAACGCCATCGACGGCCTGCAGGGCGCCGTAGAGCGCGAGGGCAACCGTGGCGGTGCCGGCGCCGAAGCGGAGCAGGCCATCGGCCTGCGGCGCGCGTCCGGCCAACGCATGCCGCAGCGCCAGGAGGCCGGCGACGAGGATGGCCACGGCCAGGAACTGGCCGACATGCACCAGGCCCCAGAGGCCGTTCTCGGCATAATGTTCGAAGATGTGGCGGTGATCGTTCGCATCGCCACCGGCGTGCAATTGCGTCACCCCGATGTAGAGCAACTGGCCGGCAATGAGCAGGCCGGCAGGGAGCCGCAAAGCGGCGTGCGTGTCGTTACTGATGGTCATTTCGAGCTCCGCGAATGCTGTGCGCAGGGGCAAACAGATCGTTCCGGGTGATGCCGATGTCGGCGAGCTGGTAGTCGTTCAGCCGGCCGAGCTCGTGCGTGAGCCGGCGGCGGCGCTGAAAGGTGGCGAATGCCTTGGCGAGACGTGTCGGGAACAAGATGACCTCCGTTGGATGAGATGGGGCGGAGATACGGGTCGCCGACGGCTCTCGCTTGAACGTAACGGCTGCACTGCAAGAAAATGCACGAGAACGCCGTTCGACACGACCAGGGCGACTCCTAGCCCTTTCGTTCAAGTCAGCCCGGCCGTCGCGGCATAGGAAGCGCGCCATCGGCAGTCCGCGGCGTTCGCGGGCTGCGCCACACAGGAGCGCCAAATGCCAAAACTGTCCCGCCGCTATTTCTTCGTCATCGTCCCGGTTGCCGCCGTCGTCCTCGCCGGCGGCGGCCTCGCCGCCAAGATGATGGAGGGCCCACCCTCCGATCTCGACCTCGCCCTGAGCAAGCCGTCGGACCACGGCGCCTACATGGCGTCGATCTCGCCGGACCAGTCGCCGATCCCGGTCGGCTCGATCCACACCTGGACCGTCAAGGTGACGACGCCCGACGGCAAGCCGGCGACCGACGTCGCCATCGCCATCGACGGCGGCATGCCGCAGCACGGCCACGGCCTGCCGACCCGGCCGGAAGTGACCACCGACCTCGGCGAGGGCAACCACCTGATCGAGGGCATGAAGTTCAACATGCCCGGCTGGTGGACGCTGACCGTGTCGATCGACGGACCGAAGGGGCCGGACAAGGCCACCTTCAACGTGGTGCTCTGACCATGCGGCGCCTGCTCGTTGCCACTGCCGCGTTCATTTTTGCCGGGGCGGCCGTGGTCGCTGCGGGCGCCGTGCTGTTCAGTCCCGAATGGTCGGGGGACGAGCTCAAGCGCATCCAGTCGCTGTCGCTCACGAGCCTGCCGCCGCTCGGTCCCGACCCCTCCAACCGCGTCGCCGACGATCCGGCGGCGGCGCCGCTGGGCAAGGCGCTGTTCTCCGACACGCGCCTCAGCGCCAATGGCGCCATCTCGTGCGCGACCTGCCACAAGCCGGACCGGCAGTTCCAGGACGATCTGCCGGTCGGGCACGGCATGGCCGAGGGCACCCGGCGCACGATGCCGATTGCCGGCAGCGCCTACTTCCCCTTCCTGTTCTGGGACGGACGGAAGGACAGCCAGTGGTCGCAGGCGCTGGGGCCGCTGGAGAACCCCGCCGTGCACGGCGCCGACCGCACCATGGTGGTGCGCCTCGT
>JAEWCE010000159.1 GCA_023390785.1 Pseudomonadota bacterium | reverse complement strand
GGGTGGGGTACCGGGGGTATGGGTGGTGGTGGGGGCGGCCCCAATCACCGGCGCGTGGGGCCGCCCCCTTTCGTCGCTTCGCGACACCTTCCCCCGCTGCGCAGGGGAAGGGACCGACTGCTGCCTCAGTGCACCGGTGTATTCATTGACTCTTGGCGATTTCGGCGTAAAAGCCCGGCAATTGCCTGAGAGGTTTTTCGCGAATGCTGCGCGAAGACGAATTCGACATCGTCGTGCCGGAGCTGGACGAGTTCATGCCGGTCCGCGTGCTGCCGTCGTTCAGGCTCAAGACCAAAACCACCAAAACCCGCTGACGCTTTTCCCCGGGCCATCTCCCGCCGGGGAGAGGCCGAGACCAGTCGAGCCGCCGGCGTGCCGGTGCGGGGGTCGGGTTTAGAGGAACCAAACCGAAATGGGTTATCGCGTCGCAGTTGTCGGGGCCACGGGAAATGTCGGCCGCGAAATGCTCAACATCCTGGCGGAACGCAAGTTTCCGGTGAGCGAGGTTGTTCCGCTCGCCTCGGCGCGCTCGCAGGGGCAGGAGATCAGCTTCGGGGACAAGCGCCTCAAGGTGCAGAACCTCGAGAATTTCGATTTCGCCGGGGTCGATTTCGCGCTGATGAGCGCCGGCTCGTCGGTGGCCAAGGAATACGGCGAAAAGATCGGCCGCACCGGCTGCATCGTGGTCGATAATTCGAGTTTCTGGCGCTACCACGCCGACGTGCCGCTGGTGGTGCCCGAGGTGAATGCCGCGGTGCTCGACGCCTACATGGCGCGCAACGACCGCAAGAACATCATCGCCAACCCGAACTGCTCGACGGCGCAGATGGTGGTGGCGCTGAAGCCGCTGCACGATTTCGCCACCATCAAGCGCGTGGTGGTGGACACCTACCAGTCGGTGTCCGGCGCCGGCAAGGAGGGCATGGACGAGCTCTGGGCGCAGACCAAGGGCATCTTCGTCAACGACAAGCCGACCCCCAAGAAGTTCTCCAAGCAGATCGCCTTCAACGTCATCCCGCATATCGACGTGTTCATGGAAGACGGGTCCACCAAGGAAGAGTGGAAGATGGTGGCCGAGACCAAGAAGATCCTCGACCCCAAGATCAAGCTGATCGCCACCTGCGTGCGCGTACCGGTGTTCGTGGGCCATTCGGAAGCGGTCAATATCGAGTTCGAAAAGCCGATCAGCGCCGACGAGGCGCGCGAGCTCTTGCGCAACGCGCCTGGGCTCGCCGTGATCGACAAGCGCGAGGCGGGCGGCTACGCCACGCCGATCGAAGCGGCGGGCGAGTACGATACTTACGTGAGCCGCATCCGCGAGGACGTGACGGTCGAGAACGGCCTCAGCATCTGGGTGGTGTCGGACAATCTGCGCAAGGGCGCGGCGCTCAACACCGTGCAGATCCTCGAAACGCTGATCGAGCGCAACCTGGTGGAGCGGAAAGCCGCGTAGGTCAGGCTGGAGGGCTCCAGCATGACTGCGCGCGATATTGTCCTCGCCCTGGCGATCGTCCTCGTCTGGGGCGTCAACTTCATGGCCATCAAGTGGGGCGTGGCGGAAGTGCCGCCGCTGCTGCTCACGGCACTGCGCTATGTGGTGGCGGTGCTGCCAGCGGTGTTCTTCGTCAAGCGGCCGCAGATGGCGCTGTCCATCCTCGTCGGTTATGGCCTGTTCATCGGGGTGGGACAGTTCGGCTTCCTGTTCACGGCCATCCATCTGGGCATGCCGGCGGGGCTCGCCTCGCTGGTGCTGCAGATGCAGACCTTCTTCACCATCGGCCTTGCCGTGCTGCTGCTGGGCGAACGGCCGCGGCGCACGCAGCTTGCCGGGGCGGCGATCGCGCTCGGCGGCATCGTGCTGATCGGGGTTGAAAAGTCCGCCGGCGCCGGGTTCTGGCCGCTGCTGATGACGGTGTGCGGCGCGGCCGGCTGGGCCGTCTCCAACATCATCGTCAAGCGTGCCGGCAAGGTCGACATGCTCAGCTTCGTGGTGTGGTCGAGCCTCGTGCCGATCGTGCCGCTGCTGTTGCTGTCACTGCTCATCGAGGGCCCGGGGGCGGTGCCCTATGCGGTCAGCCATCTGACCTGGCTCGGCCTCGGCTCGCTGCTGTTCGTGGGCTGGGTGTCGACCGATTTCGGCTATGGCGCGTGGAGCGCGCTGCTCGGCCGCTATCCGGCGTCGATCGTGGCGCCGTTCACGCTGCTGGTGCCCGTGGTCGGGCTGACCAGCGGGCAGATGATCCTGGGCGAGGCGATGAGCGGGCTCGACTGGGCCGGCAGCGCGCTGGTGTTCCTTGGTCTTGTGGTCAATGTCTTCGGCCCGCGGTTGTTCGCGCGCCGCGCCGTGGAGGCCTGACATGCGCTGGGTTGCGATCTTCACCGACCGGCCGGGGGCTCTGGCCATCCGCGAAGCCAATGCCGAGGCGCATTTCGACTATCTCGAGCGGCATCGCGACCAGATCCGGCTGGCCGGCGGGGTCCGTGACGAGCCGGGCGGGCCGCCCGATGGCGGGCTATGGATCCTCGACAACATCGCCGACCGCGCCGAAGCGATACGGCTGTGCGAGGAGGATCCGTTCTTCGTTGCCGGCCTGCGGCAGAGCTATGTGCTCAAGGCCTGGGGCTTTGCCCCGTGCTACGCCGACGTGGCGCTCTGAGTCTTCTTGCCCGCAAGGCTGGGGGTCTCGGGCAGGTCCGGGCGGCTGAAATCGCCGGTCTCGGGGTCCATGACCCACAATTCGCCGGTCGAGATGTCGAACCAGGCGCCGTGCACCTTGAGCCGGCCATCGGCCTCGCGCTCGCGGATGTAGGGGAAGGTGCGCAGGTTCTGGATGGAGTTGCGCACCGACAGCCGCTCCAGCACCGTCTCGCGCTCGCTGGCGGTGAGGAAGGTGTACTTCGAGACTTCCGCGCTGACGGGGGCGAGCATGCTCATCCATTTGCCGATGAAGTCGCCCTGCGCCAGGGCATGGCCGGGGTTGAGCGCGGCGCGGATGCCGCCGCAGCGGCCATGGCCGAGCACCACGACGTTTTCGACCTCGAGCGCGGCCACGGCGAATTCGATGGCCGCCGAGGTGCCGTGCTGGGCGGCGTCGGGCTGGAAGGTCGGCACGAGGTTGGCGACGTTGCGCAGCACGAACAGCTCGCCGGGGCCGGCATCGAAGATGGTTTCGGGGGCGGCGCGGCTGTCGCAACAGGCAATCACCAGCGCAACGGGCGACTGGCCCTCGCGCGCGAGGCGTTTGTACTTGCCCTCGGCTTCGGCATAGGGACCGCGGATGAAGGCGGCATAGCCGTCGATGAGGGCCTGCGGGAAGTTGTGCATGGCTCCGGATTAGCGGTAAGTAGCCGCCAGTTCAACTACTGAACCGTCGACGACAGGGCGAGCGGGGTATGCAGATCTATCGGTTTCTCACCGGCGTGGACGACGCGTCGTTCTGCCACAAGGTCACCAAGGCGCTGAGCGAGGGATGGGTGCTGCACGGCTCGCCGAGCTACGCCTATGACGCGGCCGAAAAGACCATGAAGTGCGGCCAGGCCGTGACCCGCACCGTCTCCGACCAGCCCTACGACCCCGATAAAAAGCTGTCTGAATATCGTTAGGGGACGGTTTTTCGCCCTTAAACCGCACATGAACGCCGGCTTCATGCCGGGTTCGGCCGGGACACCCTAAACCTCCACGCAAGAACGCGGCGAGACGAAGCCGCACCACGTGGAGTTCCGAAGATGCACGCTAAGGTCCTGACCCTCGCCCTCGTCGTCGCGATCGTCGCCTTGCCGGTTCCGGCCAGCCAGCGGCTGGCGGGGACGTTTTCGGCTCCCGCCCCGCAGACTGCCGCAGCGCCCGAGGCCACGAGCCTCGGCCTGCTGCTGCAGGACCCTTTCCTCATCGATCAGTTGCGGCAGGTGCCTGTCGCCGGCCCGAGCGACGCCGATCCACGCCGGATCGGGGCGCTGTAGCTAGCCGAAGACGCGGTTCAGCGCGGCGTATTGCAGCAGGATGATGGTCTTGGCGTCGGCGATCTCGCCGCTGCCGACCATGCCGAGGGCCGTGGCGAACGGCAGGCGGACGACCTCGATGTCTTCGCCCTCGTGCTCGAGCCCGCCGCCGGCCGCGTCGGCGGCACCGGCGACGGTGCCAATGAACAGGGTGAGCCGCTCGGTCACGGCGCCGGGACTCATGAAGCAGCGGCAGACCCGGTCGAGTCGGCCGATGCGATAGCCGGTCTCTTCCATCGCCTCGCGGCGGGCGCAGGTTTCAGGATCGTCGCCGTCGAGCTTGCCGGCGCAGGCCTCGAGCAGCAGCGGTGTGTCGCCGACGTGGTAGGCCGGATAGCGGAACTGGCGCGTCAGGATCACCATCCCGGCGGCGATGTCGCACAGCAGCACCGCGGCGCCGTCGCCACGGTCATAGGTCTCGCGCAACTGATGCTGCCAGCGGCCGTCACGGCGGCGCAGCTCGAAATCGTGCTCAGCCAGCGTACCCCAGCCCCTGGCCAGGGTTCGGCTCGAAACGGCGCGGACGATGTCGGACACGGCGAACGGTGCCTCCTGAACGGATTCTGAACGGCCGATTCAGTGCCTAGATAGCGGGCAAAGTGCAATCTGGGTGCACCAACTCGCAGGGAGTCGCCAGATGGAGCAGGCAGCACCGCCGCAAATTGCCGCCAAGGGCGGCCAATTGGCTGTCACGCGCAATGCCAAGCTCCCCAGCCTGCTGATGATCCTCGAATCGCTGCGGCAGGCGCCGGTCAGCCTCGCTGCGCAGAAAGTCTGATCGCCGAGGGCGGCATTCCGCTTTGACCTCGGCCGATCACAGGGCTAGAAGTCTCGAACATCCCAACCCGCGGCGGCCGGCCTTGCGGTCGCCTTCGAGACGCTCATAGACGCTCATGGCAGCCCGGTCCCGGCCCCTTTCTCCACACCTGCAGATCTATCGGTTCACGCTCACCATGGCGTCGTCGATCGTCCATCGCGGCACCGGCCTTGCGATGTATTTCGGCACGCTGCTGATCGTGCTCTGGCTCGGCGCGGCGGCACTTGGGGACGGCCCGTTCGCGGTGGTCAACGCCATCTACGGGTTCTGGCTGGTGCAGGTGATCTTCCTGCTCGCCACCTGGGCGCTGTTCCACCACATGCTGGGCGGCATTCGCTACTTCATCTGGGACTCGGGCAACTATTTCGACCCGGCCGGCCGCGAGTGGCTGGTGCGGCTGAACTGGGTGATCTCGATCGTCCTCACCCTCGTCGTGTGGGCGTTGTTCGTGTGGTTCAAATGATCGACAAGGCCGAAATCGCCAATCCGACGACCCATTACGGCTCGGCGCGGCACGCCACGCGCGAGTTCAAGCTGCAGCGGCTCACCGGCGGGCTCAACATCGCGTTCATGCTGTTCTTCGTGTGGTTCGTGGTGCGGCTGGCGGGCGCCGACCGGGCGCAGATGCTGGAGGTGGTCCGCAACCCGGCCGTCGCCATCGTGGTCTGCCTGCTGATCATCAATGTGTGCGTGCATATGCGCATCGGCATGAACGAGGTGATCGAGGACTACCTCGACGAAGACAAGACCAATCGCCTGGGGAAGCGTGCCAATACCGCCTTCGCCATCCTGGTTGCGGCCATTACCGTGATCAGCGTCGTTAAAATACTGTTCTGGGGCTGAGACGCATGGCCGCTTACGAGATCATCGACCACGAATTCGACGTGGTGGTCGTGGGCGCTGGTGGCGCCGGCCTGCGCGCGACGCTGGGCATGGCCGAGCAGGGCTTCAATACGGCGTGCGTGACGAAAGTGTTTCCGACGCGCTCGCACACGGTGGCGGCGCAGGGCGGGATTGCCGCCTCGCTCAAGAACATGGGGCCCGACAGCTGGCAGTGGCACATGTACGACACCGTCAAGGGGTCGGACTGGCTGGGCGACAACGACGCGATGGAGTATTTGGCGCGCAACGCGCCGGCGGCGGTGTACGAGCTCGAGCACTACGGCGTACCGTTCAGCCGCACTGAGCAGGGCAAGATCTACCAGCGGCCGTTCGGCGGGCACATGACCGAGTTCGGCGAAGGCCCGCCGGTGCAGCGCACCTGCGCGGCCGCCGACCGCACGGGCCACGCGATCCTGCATACGCTCTACGGCCAGTCCCTCAGGCACAACGCGCAGTTCTTCGTCGAGTATTTCGCCATCGACCTGCTGCTGGGCGAGGACGGCTCGGTGCAGGGGGTCATGGCCTGGAAGCTCGATGACGGCACGCTGCACCGGTTCCGGAGCAAGCTCACGGTGCTGGCGACGGGCGGCTATGGCCGGTCGTATTTCTCGGCGACGTCGGCGCACACCTGCACCGGCGACGGCAACGGGATGGTGGCCCGCGCCGGGCTGCCGCTGCAGGACATGGAGTTCGTGCAGTTCCATCCGACCGGGGTGTATGGCGCGGGCGTGCTGATCACCGAGGGCGCGCGCGGCGAGGGCGGCTATCTCACCAATTCGGAGGGGGAGCGTTTCATGGAGCGCTACGCCCCCAACGCCAAGGACCTGGCGTCGCGCGATGTCGTTTCGCGCTGCATGACGCTCGAAATCCGCGAGGGGCGCGGCGTGGGGCCCAAGAAGGACCACATCTTCCTCCACCTCGACCATCTCGATCCCAAGGTGCTGCACGAGCGCCTGCCCGGCATCACCGAGAGCGCCCGGATCTTCGCCGGCGTCGACCTGACGCGCGAGCCGATCCCGGTGCTGCCGACGGTGCACTACAACATGGGCGGCATTCCGACGAACTATCACGGCGAGGCGCTGAGCCCGACGGAGGCAGAGCCCGACCGCGTCGTGCCGGGGCTGATGGCGGTGGGCGAAGCGGCCTGCGCCTCGGTGCATGGCGCCAACCGGCTCGGCTCCAACTCGCTCACAGACCTGGTGGTGTTCGGCCGGGCCGCGGGGCTGCGCGCCGGCGCCACGCTGGATCGCAGCAAGGCCGTGCCCGCGGTCAACAAGGCGAGTGAAGACAAGATCCTGGCGCGCTTCGACCGGCTGCGCCACGCCAATGGCGGCACGCCGACAGCGGTGCTGCGCGATCGCATGCAGCGCACCATGCAGGAAGATGCGGCGGTGTTCCGCACCGGCGAGACGCTCAGGTCGGGCGTGCAGCGAATGCACGAGGTGTATGCCGCCAAGGCCGACCTCAAGGTCACTGACCGTTCAATGATCTGGAACACCGATCTGGTCGAGACGCTGGAGCTCGAAAACCTGCTCGCCAATGCGCTGACGACGGTGGTGTCGGCGGAAGCCCGCACCGAGAGCCGGGGCGCGCATGCGCGCGAGGACTTCCCCAATCGCGACGACGCCAACTGGCGCAAGCACACCATCAGCCGCATCGACGACAGCGGCCAGGTGGCGCTGAGCTACCGCCCGGTGCACGTCGACCCGCTGACCCCGGAGAGCGACGGCGGCATCAGCCTCAAGAAGATCGCACCCAAGGCACGGGTCTACTAAGGAGTCACCATGCGTCGCATTCTGGTATCGCTGATCGTCGTGGCTTCGGTCTTCGTCACGTCGACGGCGTTGGCGGCGATGGACAAGGGGGCTCACGACAAGTTCGTCGGCCGCTGCAAGGCCTCGATGTATATGAGCGGGGCGCAGTGCTCGTGCATGGCCGACATCGCCAGCCGGAAACTCGACGCCCTCGCCATTGCCTATCTCAGCCTCGACCCGCTCGACGTGCGCCACTCGGCGGCAATGAGCAAGAAGATGACCGGCAAGGAGCTGGCGTCGGTCGACAGCTTCATGAAGACGGCCCCGCATGCGTGCAAGGGAGCGAAGTAGCGCCTATATTGGGTGCCAAAGGAGCAGCAGATGGGGATCATCGAGAAGATCGTGGTCAGTGATGAAACGCTGAGGCGTCTCGAGCAGGATGCCTTGGCTCATGGACGCTCGGTCGCCGACGAGGTTGCCGCCCGGATTGAAGGTTCCCAAAGCGAGGGTTCACGGGAGGACCTGATCGCGCGCATGCGCAGTTTTCGTGCATCGCTGCCATCGCAGACGACGGACAGCCTGACACTGCTGCGAGAGGACCGTGCCGGTAATCGTTATTGACAGCTCCATCGCACTGCAGTGGGTCTTGCCGGAGCCGGGAGCCGAACAGGCCTATCGCTATGTCAAGGCGGACGGCGTAATTTCGCCCGATATCCTCCTGGTAGAGGCTGCCAATGTCCTTGCCAAGAAGGTTCGAGCCAAGGACATGAGCGGTGAGGAGTCCATGCGCGCGCTGGCGATGGTGAGGGCGGGGGTTCGCGAACTTGCTCCAAGCGAGCCATTGGTCCCTCGAGCCCTCGAGCTGTCCATTGCGCTAAGTCATCCGGTCTATGATTGCGTCTTCCTTGCCTGTGCCGAGCAGGTGGCGGGCCACCTCGCGACACGCGACGCGCCGTTCGTCAAGCGTGCGAGTGAGCGCGGGTTTGGCCATCTGCTGTTGGACGCTGCGCCATGAACCCCACCGTGCCCGCGACCGGCTATTCCGGCACGCCGTTGCCGCAAAAACTCGGGCTCAGGGATGGGCAGCGGGTCCTGTTCATTGCGCTGCCGAAGGAGCTCGGGCAGTTGCGCAAGGCACGGCGGTTCGGCGCGGTGGCCGAGGCGGGGTGGGAGACGTTCGCCGATGGGGAGGCGGGATATGACCTGATCCACGGCTTCACCGCCTCGCGCGCCGTGCTCGAGGGCGCCGCCAAGCCGCTGATGGACACCATCGAGCGCGACGGCAGCATCTGGATTTCGTGGCCGAAACAGGCGAGCAAGGTCAAGACAGACATCACCGAGGACGTGATCCGCGACGTGGTTCTGCCGATCGGCCTGGTCGATGTGAAAGTGGCTGCGGTCAGCGAGATCTGGTCCGGCCTCAAACTGATGATCCGCAAGGAGCTGAGATGACGAAACTGCTGCTGCTGGTTGCCGCGCTGTCGATGATCGCGAGCGGGGCGATGGCCAAGACCATCGCCAACCCGCCGACCGATGCGCAGCTCAAGGCGTTCTATGCCGCCTGCATCCACGTCGCGCCGGAAGCGACGGTTCTGTGCAAGTGCAAGGAAGATGCGGCGCCCAAGCTGATCGACACGGCGTTCATGGACGTCGTCATCGCCTCGATCAAGGGCAAGCCGCTCGAGGCCAAGTACTATGACGCCTACAACAACTACATCGCCCACTCGAACCAGATCTGCAAACCGAGCTATATGTAAGGCGGTGCCAATGAAGCCGATCAAGTTCGAGAAGGAGGAGCGGGCGGCGATCGTTGCCAGGATCCAGCGCTACTTCGTCGATGAGCTCGACAGCGAGATCGGCGCCATTCCGGCCGAGCTGCTGCTCAACTTCTTCACCGAGCAGATCGGGCCGTTCTACTACAACCAGGGGCTGGCCGATGCGCAGGCGACGATGGCCCGCATGGTCGACAACATCAATGACGAGATATACGGGCTCGAGCAGCGCGAAGCGCGGGCCCGCTAGACGACGAGACGGAGGCCATAATGGTCGAGCTATTCCTTCCCAAGAACTCGCAGCCGACCAAGGGCAAGACCTGGCCGAAACCGGCGGGCATGCGCCTGCGCGAATACCGCGTCTATCGCTACGATCCCGACACTGAGGCCAATCCGCGCATCGATACCTATTTCATCGACCTCGATGATTGTGGGCCGATGGTGCTGGACGGGCTGCTCTACATCAAGAACAAGATCGATCCGACGCTGACGCTGCGCCGTTCGTGCCGCGAGGGCATCTGCGGCTCGTGCGCCATGAACATCGACGGCTTCAATACACTCGCCTGCACCAAGGCGATGGACGACATCAAGGGGCCGATCCGGATCTATCCGCTGCCGCACATGCCGGTGGTCAAGGATCTGGTGCCCGACCTCAGCACCTTCTACGCGCAGCACCGCTCGATCGAGCCATGGCTCAAGACCACGACGCCGCCGCCCGAGACCGAGTGGCTGCAAAGCAAGCCCGAGCGCGAAAAGCTCGACGGCCTCTACGAATGCATCCTGTGCGCCTGCTGCTCGACGTCGTGCCCATCCTATTGGTGGAACGGCGAGAAATACCTGGGGCCGGCGATTCTGCTGCAGGCCTATCGCTGGCTGATCGACAGCCGCGACCAGGCCACCGAAGAGCGGCTCGACAATCTCGAGGACCCGTTCAAGCTCTACCGCTGCCATACGATCATGAATTGTACCAAGACCTGCCCCAAGGGCCTTAATCCGGCCAAGGCGATCGCCCAGATCAAGAAGATGATGGTGGAGCGGAAGGCAGCCTGAGCTTTGGAAACAATCGCGCACGTCTCGGATCCGTCGCTGGCGCGGGTGCTGATCGTGGCGCTCAAGGCGCATGGCTTCCATCCCGAGGAGGGTGGCCAGAACGGGCTTCCGGGCATGCCCGGCGTGCTGGGGCCCAAGGGCATCCCGATCCAGGTGCCCGAGGAGGAGGCGCGCGACGCGAAGCTCCTGGCCGAGGACCTGCTGAAGCAGATGCTGGCGCGCTAGGGGATCTGGACCTTTGCCGCGGGCCGCAACTTGGCCATGTTTGGCGCGGTATTTGCCAGCACGGAAGGTTGAGGGGCCGAAACGATTGGTCTATATGCGCAGCCGGATTTACAATCAGCGGATCGCGGGCATGGGCGGACTGGCATACAAGCGCTTGGGCGCTCTCGGGGTGAGCCTCGGCCTGGGGCTGCTGCTCTCGGCCTGTGCCTCGACGGGCGTGCAGGTCGCCAATGCCGGGACCGAGCAATTGGCGCCGGTGCAGACGGGCAGCGTGTCGACCTCGGCGCTGCCGCCGATCGGGCCAAATGGCGAGGTGCAGGGCGCCAACCAGTTGCCGCCGGTCGATTCCACCACCCAGGTGGCAACCGCCAATCCGGGCGTGTCGCCGGTGACCGGGCTGCCCAACAGCACGGGGCGCGACCTCAGCGGCGGCCTCACCATCGAAAAGCTGCTCGGCCGCTGGACTGTCGTTTCGGGCGCCGATCAATGCGCCATCAACCTGACGCAGACGCAAAAGACCGGCACCAGCCGCTATCGCGCCTCGGCCCCGGCCTGCCCGCTCAAGGGGCTGAACGCAGTGTCGAGCTGGACCGTTGCCGGCTCGCAGGTGCAGCTGTTCGACGAAAGCGGCAACATCATCGCGGCGCTGATCCTGTCGGGCAACCGCTTCATCGGGACGCTGTCGGGCGGGCAGGGCATCTCGATGGTGGGCTGAGCCCGCCGCCGACCAGGCTTTCCACCAGGATAGTATCATCCCCGTGGGGGTTGGCGCGGCTGCGGCGCGGATAATGGTTGGGGTCACCGGATTCCCGCTTTCGCGGCAGTGACGACGTGGGCTATCTGAACCTCGTGCCCACCATTGCCCTCTCCCCCGTCACCCTCGCCCTCGACCGCATGGTCGAAGCCGGAGCGCTCAAGGCCGATGCCCTGCAATCGGCGGCGGCGCGCGCGCTCGACCGCATTGCCGAGGAGGTCGGGCAGCGCGGGCTGTTCGGACGACGGAAGCCGGTGCGCGGCGCTTACCTCGTGGGCGCGGTCGGGCGCGGCAAGACCATGCTGATGGATCTGTTCTTCGCGGCGGCCGCCACCGAGGCCAAACGGCGGGTGCATTTCGATGAGTTCATGGACGAATTGCACGCCGCGATCGCCGAGTATCGCAAGGCAAACGAGGGCGATCCGGTCGCGCATGTGGTCAAGCCGATCGTGGCAGGTACGCGCCTGCTCTGCCTCGACGAGTTCCAGGTCGGAGACATCGCCAACGCCATGCTGCTGGGGCGGCTGTTCGAGAAGCTGTTCGCCGGCGGCGTAGTGCTGGTCGCGACCTCCAACACGCTGCCCGACGAGCTCTACAAGGATGGCCTCAACCGCCAGCTGTTCCTGCCCTTCATCGAGCTGCTCAAGGCCGAAGTCGAGATCGTGCCGCTCGACGGCCCGACCGACTATCGGCGGCTCAAATTCGAGGGCGAGGACGTCTATCATTTCGGCCGCGGGCCGGAGGTCACGGCGGCGATGGACCGGCTGTGGCTGAAGCTCAGCGGCGGCGTGCCCGGCAAGCCCGAAACGCTGCGCTCGCTGGGGCGCGACATCGCCGTGCCGGCGGCGGCGATGGGGGCGGCGCGGTTCCCGTTCAAAGCGCTTTGCGAGGCGCCCCTCGGCGCCCGCGATTATCTGCGGCTGGCGCATGCCTACGAGGCGCTGATGATCGACGACGTGCCGGCGTTCGGGCCGACAAACCCCAGTGCCGCCAAGCGCTTCATCCTGCTGATCGACACGCTCTACGACCGCGGCGTCAAGCTGGCGGCGAGCTTTGCCGTGCCGCTCGAGCGCCTCGCCGTGAAGTCACGCAATGCGGCCGAGTTCCAGCGCACGCTGTCGCGGCTGATCGAGATGCAATCGCGCGATTATCTCGAGGCGGCGCACCGGCCGGGCTGACCTGTGGCTGACGCCGGCCCGATCGCCTAAAGGCGGCCTTGGCAACCCCGAGCGTGAGGCGTATAGGGGCGCCAATTCCAACAAGCAGGCAGGATTTCGGGCTCATGGCGCGCAAGAAGATCGCTCTGATCGGTGCAGGTCAGATTGGCGGCACGCTGGCACATCTGGCGGCGATCAAGGAGCTCGGCGACGTCGTGCTGTTCGACATCGTCGACGGCGTGCCGCAGGGCAAGGCGCTCGACCTCAGCCAGTCCGGTCCGGTCGAAGGCTTCAATGCCGCGATCAAGGGCACGTCGGAGTACAAGGACATCGCCGGAGCGGACGTGGTGATCGTCACCGCGGGCGTGCCGCGCAAGCCCGGCATGAGCCGCGACGACCTGCTCGAAATCAACCTCAAGGTGATGGAGCAGGTGGGCGCGGGCATCGCCAAGTACGCGCCCGACGCATTCGTCATCTGCATCACCAACCCGCTCGATGCGATGGTCTGGGCGCTGCAGCGCTTCTCGGGACTGCCCTCGAGCAAGGTCATCGGCATGGCCGGCGTGCTGGACAGCTCGCGCTTCCGCTACTTCATCGCCGACGAACTCAAAGTGTCGGTCGAAGACGTCACGGCGTTCGTCCTGGGCGGACACGGCGATTCGATGGTGCCGCTGGCGCGCTATTCGACCGTCGCCGGCATTCCGCTCACCGACCTCGTCAAGACGGGCTGGCTCAACAAGGACAAGCTCGACCAGATCATCCAGCGCACCCGCGACGGCGGCGCCGAGATCGTCGGGCTGCTGAAGACCGGCTCGGCGTTCTATGCGCCCGCCACCTCGGCGATCGAGATGGCCGAGAGCTACCTCAAGGACAAGAAGCGCGTTCTTCCTGTCGCTGCATTCCTCAAGGGCGAGTACGGGGTGAAGGGTACTTATGTCGGGGTGCCGGCGATCATCGGCGCCGGCGGCGCCGAGCGGGTGGTCGAAATCCAGCTCAATTCGTCCGAGCAGAAGGCCTTCGAGAAATCGGTGGCGGCCGTCAACGGGCTCATCGAGGCCTGCAAGAAGATCGCCCCGAAGCTGGCCTGAGAGACCAAGATGAACATCCACGAGCACCAGGCGAAGGCGCTGCTCAAGACCTATGGCCTGCCGGTGGCCGATGGTGTTGCCATCTTCAAGCCGGAGCAGGCGGAGGACGCGGCAAAGGCGCTGCCGGGGCCGCTCTATGTGGTCAAGTCGCAGATCCATGCCGGCGGCCGCGGCAAGGGCAAGTTCAAGGAACTGCCCGCCGACGCCAAGGGCGGGGTGCGGCTGGCGAAGTCGGCGGCCGAGGTGGTCGCCAATGCCCGCGAGATGCTCGGCCACACGCTGGTGACCAAGCAGACCGGGCCGGCCGGCAAGCAGGTCAATCGCCTCTACATCGAGGACGGCGCCGACATCGCCCGCGAGCTCTATTGCTCGCTGCTGGTCGACCGCGGCACCGGCGAAGTGGCATTCGTGGTCTCGACCGAAGGCGGCATGGACATCGAGACGGTGGCGCATGACACGCCCGACAAGATCGTGACCGTCGACATCGATCCGGCGGCCGGGGTGACGGCGGCCGACGTGGGCACGATCGCGACCGCGCTCAGGCTCGAGGGGGCGGCGCGCGAGGATGCCGACATTGTATTCCCGGCGCTCTACAAGGCGTTCGTCGACAAGGACATGAGCCTGCTCGAGGTCAATCCGCTCATCGTCATGCAGAACGGACATCTGCGGCTGCTCGACGCAAAGGTGAGCTTCGACAACAATGCGCTGTTCCGCCATCCCGACCTGATGGAGCTGCGCGACCTCAGCGAAGAGGACGCCAAGGAGATCGAGGCGTCGAAGTACGACCTCGCCTATGTGGCGCTCGACGGCAATATCGGCTGCATGGTCAATGGCGCCGGGCTCGCCATGGCCACCATGGACATCATCAAACTCTATGGCGTGGAGCCGGCGAACTTTCTCGACGTGGGCGGCGGCGCCGCCAGGGAGAAGGTGACGGCGGCGTTCAAGATCATCACCGCCGATCCCAACGTCAAAGGCATCCTGGTCAACATCTTCGGCGGCATCATGCGCTGCGATGTGATCGCCGAGGGCGTGGTCGCGGCGGTCAAGGAAGTCGGCCTCAAGGTGCCGCTGGTCGTTCGCCTCGAGGGCACCAACGTCAAGGAAGGCAAGGCCATCCTGCGCGAGTCGGGGCTCAACGTCATTCCGGCCGACGATCTCGACGACGCGGCGCAAAAGATCGTCGCCGCCATCAAGGGACAAGGCTGAGCCATGGCCGGGAGGCCGCAGAGCGCCATGAGGACCCTCCGGCTGCTGCCGCCTTATCTTCTTGCGCTCGGCCTGCTGGCCCTGCCGTTGCCGGTTGTGGCGCAGGATACGTCGAGCTCGTCGCCTGCGGACCAGGGCACCGACCAGCCGGAAGCAACGGGTCCTGCCATCACCTCGCCCGAGGCCTTCAAGATCTTCGTCGAGGCATGCACGAGCCTTGCCAGCGGGGAGGCCGGCGCCGACCAGCGCGCTGCCAGTGCCGGCTGGACGGCGAACGAGGCTTCGAGCACCGGGCCGTTCAGCACGGTCTATTCCGGCTATCGCGATCTCAACGGGCTGGGCGAAGTCGACATCTGGGGCGCCGTCTACAGCTACCCGACGCAGCGACTGGGCTATTGCCGCGTCGATTTCAGCGACCCCGACAACATCCTCGACTTCAACGACGTGACCGGCATCAACGGGCTGACCGGCTCCGCCAAGCCGGGCGACAACAGCGACGTCTACGGCGCCTGGGAAACCCCGGACAAGAAGCTGCTGGTCATCGGCGACCGCACCGAGGGCGTGGTCGAACTCGAATTCAATGCGCTGCTCGGCACCAAGCCGGCCTCCTAACTCCAGGGTATTTCATGTCGATCCTCGTCAACAAGGACACGCGGGTTTTGGTGCAGGGGCTGACCGGCAAGACCGGGACGTTCCACACCGAGCAGGCGCTCGCCTATTACGGCACCAAGATGGTGGGCGGCACCAACCCGAAGAAGGCGGGGCAGACCTGGTCGTCGGGCGTCGACGGCACCGAACTGCCGATCTTTGCCACGGTGGCCGAGGGCAAGGCGGCGACCAACGCCAATGCCAGCGTCATCTATGTGCCGCCGGCCGGCGCGGCGGATGCGATCCTCGAGGCGATCGAGGCGGAAATTCCGCTGATCGTGTGCATCACAGAGGGCGTGCCGGTGCTCGACATGGTCCGGGTCAAGGCACGGCTGGCCAACTCGAAATCGCGGCTGATCGGGCCGAACTGCCCGGGCGTGCTGACGCCGGAAGAGTGCAAGATCGGCATCATGCCGGGCTCGATCTTTTCCAAGGGCTCGGTCGGCATCGTGTCGCGCTCGGGGACGCTGACCTATGAGGCAGTGTTCCAGACGACCAATGCCGGGCTCGGGCAGACGACCGCCGTCGGGATCGGCGGCGATCCGGTCAAGGGCACGGAGTTCATTGATATCCTTGAGCTTTTCCTTGCCGATGCGGCGACGAAATCGATCATCATGATCGGCGAGATCGGTGGCTCGGCCGAGGAAGATGCGGCGCAGTTCCTGATCGACGAGGCCAAAAAGGGTCGCAAGAAACCGATGGCGGGGTTCATCGCCGGGCTGACGGCGCCCAAGGGGCGCACGATGGGCCATGCTGGCGCCGTAATTTCGGGCGGAAAAGGCGGGGCCGAGGACAAGATCGCCGACATGGAGGCCGCGGGCATAAAGGTGTCGCGGTCACCGGCCAGGATCGGGGTGACCCTCGCCGAGGTGCTCAAGGGCTGACACGCGACAAAGTGAAGAATAACCGGGGTTTCCGACGATGGTCGGAATGCCCAATTCTTAGCAAGATGCTAATCTGCAACCGTCATAGTCCGCGACCACGCGGAACGGCGCCCCTCTCCGGGGCCGCCGGCAACAGGGAACACGGGGAAAAGCCCCGCGCCTAAAGACATGAGCCGACAGGACAAGAACGAACAGTTCCTCCTCTCCTCCTTCCTCTACGGCGGCAACGCCGCCTATATCGAAGACCTCTACAACCGCTACAAGACCGACCCCAAGAGCATCGACCCGACCTGGGCCGGCTATTTCGGGCGGCTCGAGGATTCGAGCGCCGACGTCAAAAAGAACGTCGAGGGACCGTCCTGGGCGCGCGCCGACTGGCCGCAGACCGCCGATGGCGAGCTGGTCTCGGCGCTCGACGGCAATTGGGGAGAGATCCTGGTCAAGACCGGCGCGGCGCTGGGCAAGAAGGCCGCCGCCGAGGGTGCACCGGCCCCGACCCCGGTGGACGTGCTGCAATCGACGCGCGATTCCATCCGCGCCATCATGATGATCCGCGCCTACCGCTCGCGCGGCCACCTGCACGCCGATCTCGACCCGCTGAAGCTCAAGCCCGAGGATCCGGCGCCCGAACTCGACCCCAGGACCTACGGCTTCACCGAGGCCGACTACACGCGCAAGATCTACATCGACAATGTGCTCGGGCTCGAATTCGCGACCATTCCCGAGATGCTCGAGGTCCTGCAGCGCACCTACTGCTCGACCATCGGCATCGAGTACATGCACATCAACGATCCCGAGGCCAAGCAGTGGATCCAGGAGCGGATGGAGGGTCCCGACAAGGAGATCCGCTTCACGCCCGAAGGCAAGAAGGCCATCCTCAACAAGCTGATCGAGGCCGAGGGCTTCGAGAAGTTCCTCGACGTCAAGTACACCGGCACCAAGCGCTTCGGCCTCGACGGGTCGGAATCGCTGATCCCGGCGCTCGAGCAGATCATCAAGCGCGGCGGCGCGCTAGGGGTGAAGGACATCGTGCTGGGCATGGCGCATCGCGGCCGGCTCAACGTGTTGACGCAGGTGATGCACAAGCCGCACCGCGCGCTGTTCCACGAGTTCAAGGGCGGCGCCTATTATTCCGAGGACGTCGAAGGCTCGGGCGACGTGAAGTACCACCTGGGTGCTTCGTCGGACCGCGAGTTCGACGGCAAGCAGGTGCACCTGTCGCTCACTGCCAACCCGAGCCATCTCGAGATCGTCGATCCGGTGGTGCTGGGCAAGGCGCGCGCCAAGCAGGACCAGCGCTCGGCGGTCGATGGGCATTTCGTCTTCGATACGCGCCAGACCGACCGCTCGGTGGTGATGCCGCTGCTGATCCATGGCGATGCGGCGTTCGCCGGCCAGGGCATCATCTACGAGTGCCTGGGGCTGAGCGGCCTCAAGGGCCACCGCACCGGCGGCTCGGTGCATTTCGTCATCAACAACCAGATCGGCTTCACCACCTCGCCGATCAATTCGCGTTCTTCGCCGTATCCGACCGATGTCGCCAAGATGATCGAGGCGCCGGTGTTTCACGTCAACGGCGACGATCCGGAAGCGGTGGTCTATGTCAGCAAGGTGGCGACCGAGTTCCGGCAGCGCTTCGGCCGGCCGGTGGTCATCGACATGTTCTGCTACCGCCGCTTCGGGCACAATGAAGGCGACGAGCCGAGCTTCACGCAGCCGCTGATGTACTCGCGCATCCGCAGCCACGAGACGACGCTGGAACTCTATTCCAAGCGGCTGGTGGCCGAGGGCCTGCTGACCACCGACGAAATCGAGACGATGAAGTCGGGCTGGCGCGCGCATCTCGAGAGCGAGTTCGAGGCGGGGCAGGATTTCCGTCCGAACAAGACCGACTGGCTCGACGGGCAGTGGAAGGACATGAAGCGCGCCGACGCGGACGGGCCGCGGCGGGGCGACACCGGCGTTGCCATCGACGAGCTGGTCAGGATCGGCACGGCGATCACCCGGGTGCCCGAGGGCTTCAGCATCCACAAGACCGTGAAGCGGTTCCTCGACCATCGGCTGGCGGCGATCGAAAGCGGCGAGGGCATCGACTGGGCGACCGGCGAAGCGCTGGCGTTCGGCTCGCTGCTCGTCGAGGGGCATCCGGTCCGCCTCAGCGGCCAGGACTCCGAGCGCGGCACCTTCACGCAGCGCCATTCGGTGCTCAATGACCAGGAGGCCGATGGCACCTATACGCCGCTCAACAACATCGCGCCCAACCAGCAGCGCTACGAGGTCATCAACTCGATGCTGTCGGAAGAGGCGGTGCTCGGCTTCGAGTACGGCTATTCGGCAGCGGAGCCGAACACGCTGACGCTGTGGGAAGCGCAGTTCGGCGACTTTGCCAATGGCGCGCAGGTGGTGGTCGACCAGTTCATCAGCTCGGGCGAACGCAAGTGGTTCCGCATGTCGGGCCTGGTGATGCTGCTGCCGCATGGCTATGAGGGACAGGGGCCGGAGCACAGTTCCGCCCGGCTCGAGCGCTATCTGCAGCTTTGCGCCGAAGACAACATGCAGGTCTGCAACTGCACGACGCCGGCCAACTACTTCCACGTGCTGCGCCGGCAGGTGAAGCGCGATTTCCGCAAGCCGCTGATCCTGATGACGCCGAAGTCGCTGCTTCGCCACAAGCGGGCGACGTCGACGCTGAGCGAGATGGGGCCGGAGAGCTGCTTCCACCGCTTGCTGTGGGACGACGCCGAGGCGCCGGGACCGAAGAAGACCACGATCCAGCTGGCACCCGACGAGCAGATCCGGCGCGTCGTGCTGTGCTCGGGCAAGGTGTATTACGACCTGCTCGAGGACCGCGAGAAGCGCGGCATCAACGACGTGTACCTGCTCCGGCTCGAGCAGCTCTATCCATTCCCGGCCAAGGCGCTGCTCGACGAGCTCGGGCGGTTCAAGAACGCCGAAGTGGTGTGGTGCCAGGAAGAGCCCAAGAACATGGGGAGCTGGACATTCGTGCAGCCCTATATCGACTGGGTGCTGGAGCAGATGGGCCGCACCAACGACCGGCCACGCTATGTCGGCCGGCCGGCCTCGGCCTCGACCGCCACGGGATTGATGCGCACGCACCTTGCGCAACTGCAGCAATTCCTCGAAGAAGCCTTCGCGAAGTAAAGAAAGAGACGAGATGGCAACCGACATCCGGGTTCCGGCGCTGGGCGAAAGCGGCACCGAGGCGACGAGCGGACTGTGGTTCAAGAAGGTGGGCGACGCCGGCGCCGCCGACGAGCCGGTGGTCGAGCTCGAAACCGACAAGGTGACCATCGAGGTGCCGGCGCCCGCCGCGGGCGTGCTCGAGGCGATCTCGGCGCAGCCTGGCGACACGGTCAATGTCGGCTCGCTGATCGGGGCCATCGGCGAGGGTGCGGC
>JAEWCE010000215.1 GCA_023390785.1 Pseudomonadota bacterium | reverse complement strand
GCTGCAGCCATACCGCGCCGCGCGCGCGCAGCTCACGGGCCGCCGCGTCGCCGGCAAAGGCGTCGAGCCGCTGCAGCAGGCGCGAGGGCAGCGCCGGGGCGGTACCGAGGCGCGTGGCGTAGGCGACGATGATCTCGGCATTGCCGAAGGCCATCTCGAAATCGTGTGCGGCGAGGCCCTGCTGACGCTCCGGCGGCTCGAGGCCGACGGCGAGGCGCATGCCGCGGCTCATCCACGGGCCGGGATCGGCGGGCGCCGGCCAGACGTCCTCGTTGACGCCGGCGAGGATCATCAGATCGGGGCTCATCAGGCGGGCTTCGAGCTCGCCCCAGATGTGGATGTCGTCGCGCCGGCGTTCGGCGGGCGGTACGTTGCTGCCCTCCATCAGCGCCTTCAGCACGCCGTCGAGATTGACCGGGCGGAAGCGGGCGCCGGCATCGGTTTCGGCCGACAGCTCGCGCGCCCATTGGCGCAGTTCCAGCATGCCCGGCATGTCGGCGCCATCGACCAGTGCCGTTACCGCGCCGTCGAGGGCCGCGGCAAGCTGTCCGGCGTCGATCTCGGGCGTCTCGACCAGGGCGCAGATCGGCGCCACCGCCTGGCCGAGCGCGGTGAGCAGATCCCGCAGCTCGTCGCTGTCGACGAGCGCCAGCACGCCGGCGAGGCCGGGCAAGGTGCGGTCGCGGCGCAGCCTGAGATCGAGCCGGGTTGCGAGCTTTTGTACCTCGCTGCGCGCGCCGCCAAGGGTCACGGCGGCATTGCGCAGCAGCGCGATCACGTCGACCGGGGCGAAGCGCTCGGTGGCGAGCGTCAGGATCTGGCGCGCAAGGCGTCCGGCGCGCGACTGGTAGAGCGGCGTTCCGGCCGGATCGTCGACATCGATGTCGTGCCGGTGCAGCTCGGCGGCGATGCGTCGGGCCAACGTCTGGTCGCGGGTGACGATGCCGACGCTGCGGTGCGCCGCGACGGCGTGGCGTGCGGCCAGCGCCACGGCGCGTGCCTCGATATCGGCGTTGGGGGCCGCAATGATCGACACATTGCGAAGCGCCGCGGCGATGTCGATCGCCTGCCGGTCACGCTCCCAATGCCCGGTCTGATCGGCCGGAGCCAGCGCCGCACGTACGAGGCGCGTGCGCTCGCTGCCTGGCGCCAGGTCCTCGACATCGGCAATGCCGGCGCCGAGACGGCGCAGCAGGGTCACGAGCCCGTACTGCGGATGGCCCTCGAGCGCGTCGCCATCGAGCAGCAGCTTGTGCTGTTCGGGCGTGAGGCTGGTGTCGAGACCGGGCAGCACCAGCGCGCCGCGCGGCAGAGCGGCGACGGCGCCCAGCAGCGCGGCAGTCGCGGGGATCGAGCCGGTGGTGCCGGCGGCGATCACCGGGCGCTCGCCATAGAGCAGATGCGCGGTTTCGGCCTGCCGGCGCAGGCGGTCATTGCGGGCGGCGGCGGCGTCGGTCCTGCCGATGTCGCGCAGATGCGCCGGCCAGGCCTTGAGCGCGATCTCGAGGAAGGCCAGCACCTGCTGCCAGTTGGCGGCGAGCTCGTCGGGCACCAGATCGCCGAGGCGCTCGTGCCGCACATCCTCGATGGTGAAATCGTCGAGCAGCGCGCCGAGCGAATCGGCGAGCCAGAAGATCTCGGCGGCGTTGGGGGGCGAGGCGAAGCCGCCCGCGCCCTGGGCGAAGGCCTGCACCAACCGGGACAGCACCAGCCGCCGCTGCATCGGGCTCGCGGCCGGCGGTGGCGATGGCGCATCGATGGGCGGCAGGAACGGCTCCTCCTCGCCGGCGTCGCCGCCGAAGGTACGGATGTCGGGCAAGAGGGCCGCGCCGCCGAGCCGGCCGGCGAACAGCTCGGCCAGTTGCAGCCGGGCCCTGCGTGTCGGCAGGATGATGGTCACGTCGGAGAGCCAGAACGGCCCGGTGTGGTCCCAGCCGGACAGCAGGGTGCCATCGAGCACCTTGTCGACGAGGGTCGGCAGGAAGCGCGCGTTGGGCGGGATCGACCACAGGCCGCGCCGGCTCACCAGGCCACCTCCGCGACGCGCCCGGCGCGGGTATCGGGAATCGACAGCGTCACCGACCGCAGAGAACCAGACAGTATGTCACGGGCGCGCTCGGGCCATTCGATCAGCACGATGGCATCGGGACGGTCGAACAGGCCGAGTTCGTCGAGCTCGCGCGGATCGACGATGCGGTAGAGATCGGCATGCAGGATCGGCACGCCGCCGGGGGTTTCGTAGGGCTGCACCAGGGCGAAGCTGGGGGATGGCACGTCGAGCTCGGCATCGCCCGCGAGGGCGCGGACGAGGGCCCGGGCCAGCGTGGTCTTGCCGGCCCCGAGATCGCCCTCGAGCAGCACCGTATCGCCCGGCTGCAGGCTCGCGGCAAGGCGTTGCCCCAGCGCCGCGGTGGCAGCGTCATCAGCCAGAAAGATGCGCTCGATTCCCATGCTGGAGGACTAGCACACACCGGCCGGAAACGCCTATTCCGCCGCCGTGGGCGTGGCGATGGCGGCGCGCAGCGGCAGGCTCACCACCACGCGGCTGCCGCGCGGCTCGCGCCGCGCGACGCTGATGGTGCCGCCATGCAGGCTGACGAAGCTGCGTACGATGGCGAGGCCGAGGCCGGCACCCCGCTGGCGGCCGGCGGCATCGCCGCGATCGCTGTGCGCTGCGCGCATTTCCTCGCTGGTCTGGGTGCCTTCGTCCTCGACGGTGAAGAGCATGCGGCCGCCGCGCGAGATCGCCGTCAGCGTCACCAGCTCGCCCGGCTCGGAGAAGCGCGCGGCGGTGGACAGCAGGTTGTAGAGGACCTGCACGATGCGGGTGCCGTCGGCGTAGAGCGGCGGCAGGTCCTCGGGGATCTGGACGCGGATGTTGAGCGGTTTTTCGCCGTCGATCTCCGGGAAGGTGGCGGCAAGGCCGGCGCGGGCCTTTTCGATCAGCGCCGGCACGTCCTGCGGCTCAGGCTGCACCTGGGCAATGCCGGCATCGACGGTGGCGAGATCGAGGATGTTGTCGATGAGAACACCCAGCGTCACCGACGACGCGCGGATGTAGTCGGTATAGGCCTTCTGCTTGTCGTTGAGCGGCCCGACCGATTCGGAGGCAAGCAGATCGGCAAAGCCGATGATATTGGTCAGCGGGCTGCGCAGCTCGTAGCTGACGTTCTGCACAAAGGCGTCCTTCAGCCGGTCGGCGGTGATCAACGCTTCGTTGCGCTCGGTCAGCACGCGCTGGTAGTTGGCGCTTTCGGTGACATCGACGAAGGTCATCATGGTCTGCCCGTCAGGCAGGCGGGTGATGGCGTAGTCGAGCATGCGGCCGTCGGCGCGGGTGATGCGGCCGCTGGTGTCGGTGCGCGTGGGGTTGAGGTCGACGATGCCACGCTTGAGGCCGCGCCAGAGATTGACGCCATCCTCGGGCAGCACGCGGCCGACGGCCTCGATGATCTGGTCGATATGCGGATTGGTCTCGAGCAGGTTGGTCGGCAGCTTCCACAGCGTCGACAGGCGCGGGTTGGACAGGGTCAACCGGCCATTGGTGCCGAACACGGCGACGCCCTCGGTGAGGGCATTGAGGGTCGAGCGCTGCACGTCGATCTGGGTGCGGTGCTGGCTCTTAAGCTTGAGCTGGTCGGTGATGTCCTCGAAGACATAGATGACGCCGCCCTGCGGTCCCGCGGGCGCCGAGATCACCTGCACCACACGGCCGTCGGGCAGGTACCAGGGGTCGCTCTCGCGCGGCGCCCTGATGGTGTAGGATTGCAGGTGCCTGGCGCGCCAGGCCTGGTAGTCGGGCTCGGCGGGCAGCATGCCCATCGTCCTCAGCTTGTCGAGGATGGCGCGCTCGTCCATTCCCGGCTTCAGCCATTTCGGATCGAGCCGCCAGAGCGCGGCATAGGCGCGGTTCGACTGCACCAGCTCGCGGTTGGCATTGAAGATGGCGATCGGGGTGGCGAGGGCGTCGATGATGGCGCCCAGATGGGCGAGGCCATCGGCCGGTGCCGGTGCGGCGGCGGCGGCCTTGGCGGGCATCGGGCGCTGACGCAGATAGCCGATGCGACCGACCGGCAGCGTCACCTCGAGCAGATCGAGACCGTGCGCCGCGGCGATTTCGGCCGGCGCCAGCGGCTGGCCGCGGCTCAGCGCGGCATATGCCGAGTTGGCGAAGGCCACTGTCTTGCCCTCGCCGAACAGCACCGCGGGGTCCGGCAGGCTGGCCAGCACGGCGGTGACGTCGTCGGCGTGGCCAGGGGCGTTCGCCGCAGGCTGGTACAGTGTGGGGCGCACGCGCATGGCGGCGCCGGCGCCGAGCGCCCAGCCCATCACCCGCATCTGGCGGCCGTCGCGGGCGGGCAGCATCATGTCGAAGCCCTGCCCGCCGGTGCGCAGATCGTTGACCCGGCCGGCCAGCAGCGCCGCATCCTGCTCGTTCAGCCAGACGTCGAAATCGAGGATGGCCTCGACGCGGCGGCCGTTCGGCAGCACCGCGGATGCAGGACCGAGGAAGCGCGTGTTGCCGGTGCGGCCGCCCCACACCACGGTGACCTCGCTCGTGCCCGACAGCAGCGCCTCATAGTCGTCGACCATGGCGCGCAGCGAGGCAACCTGGTCGGTAGCGCGCCGTTGCGAGGCGCGACTGTCGCGCAGGAGGCGGCGCACCAATGCCAGCGCGACGAGGGCGAAAGCACCGGCGCCGAGCGCAATGGCAAGCGGGACGGTGCTGGTCAGGCTGGGTGTCCCCAGGGTGTCGCTGAGGGCCGGGGCGGCCGTTAGAAGCGTCAAGGGAGCCGATGCGCAAAGCGCGAATCCCAATCGTCTCCGGAATCGCTCCGGCCGCATGCACCCACTCCGGTAAAGTGAACCCGCCACCATCTGCCCGCCGGGCAGATCACTTCAATCGCCGGAAAACGCTGGCGCCCATCGACCGCTTCCCCACGGCGTCCCGGCAGCGCCGGGCTGTGAGGGTGCCCCCGAATCATCCAAACATAGCGAGGCGCCGAGTCGCGAAAAAGAGTCCTCGTCGTTGTGCACAGCGGGCAAATCGCCAAACATCACGATTGACCGCGGATCGAACAGTGAACGAATGGTTAATGCCGGGGGCCGGGGCTGGTCACGCGGCATCGACGGACGGCGCGCGGTGCGCCGGCGGCAGAGGCGCGGCACCTGCTCCGCGCACGCGCTGAAGCTCAGCAGGCGGCAATCGTCAATGGTGGAGGGGTGAGCGACGCCGCGACGGCGTCGCCCGTGAGATGGCCGGTCCCGATCAGTAACGGTACTGGTCGGACTTGAACGGGCCGTGCTGCGGCACGCCGATGTAGTCGGCCTGCGCCTTGGTGAGCTGGGTCAGCTTGGCGCCGAGCTTGGCGAGGTGCAGTTCAGCCACCTTCTCGTCGAGACGCTTGGGCAGGACGTGCACCTTGTGCTCGAGCGACTTGCCGTTGGTCCACAGCTCGATCTGCGCCAGCGTCTGGTTGGAGAACGACGCCGACATCACGAAGCTCGGATGGCCGGTGGCGTTGCCGAGGTTGACGAGGCGGCCCTCGCTCAGCAGCACGATGCGCTTGCCCGAGGCGAGCTCGACGAGGTCGACCTGCGGCTTGACGTTGGTCCATTTGAAATTGCGCAGGCCGGCAACGTCGATCTCGTTGTCGAAATGGCCGATGTTGCAGACGATGGTCATGTCCTTCATCTGGCGCATGGCATCGACGGTGATGATGTCCTTGTTGCCGGTGGCGCTGACGACGATGTCGGCACGATGCGCGGCGTCGTCGAGGGTCACCACCTCGAAGCCGTCCATGGCCGCCTGCAGGGCGCAGATCGGATCGACTTCGGTGACCAGCACGCGGGCACCGGCGCCGCGCAGCGAGGCGGCCGAGCCCTTGCCCACATCGCCATAGCCGCAGACGATGGCGACCTTGCCGGCCAGCATCACATCCGTGCCGCGACGGATGGCGTCGACCAGCGATTCACGGGTGCCGTATTTGTTGTCGAACTTCGACTTGGTGACGCTGTCGTTGACGTTGATCGCCGGGAAGGGCAGCTCGCCCTTTTCCTGCAGCTGATAGAGCCGCATCACGCCGGTGGTGGTCTCCTCGGAGCCGCCGCGGATGTTGGCGCGAATTCTGGAATAGAAATTCGGGCTTTTGGCGAGGCGCGCCTTGATGGTGGCAAAGAAAATCTCCTCTTCCTCGTTGCCCGGCCTGGCGAGGATCGAGGGATCCTGCTCTGCCTTGGCGCCGGTGAGGATCAGCATGGTGGCATCGCCGCCATCATCGAGGATCATGTTGGGGGTCAGCCCGCCCGGCCAGTCCATCATGCGGTCGGTGAAGGCCCAGTACTCCTCGAGGCTTTCGCCCTTGTGGGCGAACACGGGAATGCCGGCCCTGGCGATGGCGGCGGCAGCATGGTCCTGGGTCGAAAAGATGTTGCAGCTCACCCAGCGCACCTCGGCGCCGAGCGCCACCAGCGTCTCGATCAGCACCGCGGTCTGGATGGTCATGTGCAGCGAGCCGGCAATGCGCGCGCCCTTGAGCGGCTGCTGGCCGGCGAATTCCTCGCGGATGGCCATCAGGCCCGGCATCTCGATCTCGGCCATGCCGATTTCCTTGCGGCCATAGTCGGCGAGCGAAATGTCTTTGACGGCGTAATCGGCCATTGTGCTGTCTCCGGAAAGCGTGTGCGGCGCCTTATAGAGACGGACGGGTCAACGGGCAAGGTGATATAAAGAAAGCTTTATATCACTCGCAGTCAGCCGGCGCCGACGCCTTCGTTGTCTTCGTCGAAGCCGTTTTCGACCAGGGTGGTTATGGCGTCGAGGGCTTCGCGGGCCTGGCGGCCGGTGGCTTGCACGAGAATGGTGCTGCCGGGGCCGGCGCCGAGCATCATCAGGCCCATGATCGAGCCGCCGGAGACGGTGGTGCCGTCCCGGGTGACCTTGATGTCGGCCTCGAAGCATTCGGCCATGCGCACGAAGCGCGCCGAGGCGCGGGCGTGCAGGCCCTTGCGATTGACAATGGTCAGTTGTTGCGCCAGCGCCCGGCCGGCATTCACCGCAGCATCCATAGGCAAAAGTCTAAGCCCGAAACGGGTCAGCCGCCAAGCGACTCGCTGGCGACGTTGATGTATTTCCGCCCGGCCTCGGCGGCCATGCTGACGGCCTGCTTGATCTCGAGGTCGGAGCGGACGCGCGCGAGTTTCACCAGCATGGGCAGGTTGACGCCGGCGATGACTTCGGCGCCGACGGTCTTCATCACCGAAATGGCGAGGTTGGACGGAGTGCCGCCGAACATGTCGGTGAGGATCACGACGCCGTCGCCGGTGTTGGCCTTGCCGACAGCGGCGATGATGTCCTCGCGTCGAGCCTCCATGTCGTCATCGGGGCCGATGCAGACGGTTTCGACTTGATCCTGCGGGCCGACCACATGCTCGAGGGCGGATTTGAACTCGACGGCGAGCGCTCCATGCGTCACCAGAACCAGACCGATCATCCACCATCCCCAAACGCGCCAGTCCCCTGACGCGGCTGCACCGAGCGGGAGGCCCTGTCCTGGAGCCGGCCCCGATGTGAAGCGCAGAGTCTTGCCCCTCGACTCAGGTGTTTCAAGCGGTTTTTTTCCGCGCCGGGGGAGTTGCGCTAAGTGCCCGAAGCGCCTCGCGGATCAGCAACACCTGATGGCGGCTATCCACCGTGCCGGCGCGCGGCACCGGGCAGCGCGCGAGGGCGATGCCCTCGAGCGTGGTGACCAGCGCGTCTTCCTCCACCATGCGCTCGAGGCTGTCGACGAGGTCGATCACGAGATGCAGCGGGGCACGGCGCACGAACGGCCGGGCGACGATGCCGCGGCCGCGCAGCTCGATGAGCCCCTCGATCGCCCTGGGGGCGTGCATGACGAGGCCGCCCGATGTCGCCTCGATATCGATGCGGTCGTCGCTGACCAGCTTTGCCGGGGCGCCGCGCAGCTCCCACTCGTCCAGCAGCTCGAGGGCGAGGATGGATTTGCCGGCACCCGGTACGCCGCGCAGGATCAAGCCGGTCTTGCCCAGCACCAGCCCGGTGGCATGGATGTTGGTGCGGCTCATTTGCGCGGGCGCTGCGGCTTGTCGATGACGACGCGCGGCAGCGTGACCGTGAAGATGGCGCCGGAGCGGTCGGTGCGATTGGCGGCGGAGATGGTGCCGCGATGCGCCTCGATGATCTGCTTGCTGATGGCGAGGCCGAGGCCGGAATGGTCACCGAAATGTTCGCCGTCCGGACGGTCGGTATAGAAGCGCTGGAAGATGCGCGAGATGTCACCGCGGATGCCGGGGCCCTCGTCCTGGACGGTGGTGACGACCTTGTCGTCGAGCGTGGCGATCGACACGGTGACGGTGCTGCCCCTGGGCGAAAAGCTCACGGCGTTGTCGATGAGGTTGTTGAACACCTGTGCCAGGCGGCTGTCGTGGCCCATGACGGTAGCGGGGAACTTGCCCTGGCGCCTGTCCAGAACGACGTTCACCTCGCGCGACGCGGCGAGGTCCTTCTGGATGGCCACCATGGCGTCGCACAGCTTGTCGAGCTCGATCGGCTCGGACGTGCCGCGCGCCAACTCGGCATCGAGGCGACTGGCATTGGAGATATCGGAGATCAGCCGGTCGAGGCGGCGCACGTCGTGCTGGATGATGGCGTTGAGCCGTTCGACGTCCTCCGGCTTCTTCGCCCGCGGCAGGGTCTCGACGGCCGACCGCAGCGAGGTCAGCGGGTTCTTGAGCTCGTGTGCCACGTCGGCGGCGAAGCGCTCGATCGCCTCGATACGGTTGTAGAGCGAGCTGGTCATCGAGCGCAGGGCGCGGCTCAGATGCCCGACCTCGTCGGTGCGGTAGGTGAAATCGGGGATTTCCTCGCGCGAGCTGGGCGAGGTCTGCACCTTCTCGGCGGCCTCGGACAGCCGGCGGAGCGGTCCGGCGATGGTGGAAGCGAGCAGCAGCGACAGCACGATCGTCACCGTGGCCGCAACCAGCGCGATGCGCAGCACCCCCCAGCGCTCGGTGGCGACGATGGAGTCGATCTCGCCCGGTGCGGTCGACAGCAGCAGCACGCCCACAGTGGCACGCACACGCTGCACCGGAACGGCCACCGAGATCACCAATTGGTGGTCGGAATCGACACGCACCACGTCGGCCGGGGCGCCGTTCAGGGCCGCGGCGACCTCGGGGTATTTGGTACCTTCGTCGGCCCCATATTCCTTGTAGGGCGGAAAGTCGTCGCCGGGGACCCAGCTCATCAGCGTGGTCCACCAGTCGCCCCTGGCGTCGGCGGTGGAGCCCGCCAGCGGCCTGCCGGACCGGATCACCTCGCCCTTGGTATAGATCGAGGCGCTATCGACGATCATGAAGCCGGACTGATCGTAGATGCGGGCGCGGGTGCGCGTCGGCGTCACCAGATTGCGCAGCAGCGGGGCGACGCGTTCCGGGTTGATCGGAAATTCGAGGTTCGGATCGTAGTAGGAGAAGGGCGAGACCGCGCTGCCGGATTTGAGCTGCAGCAGCCGATCGGGGTCGACCTGGATGACGTCGCTGTCCACCGTCGCCGACGCGGCGATGGCGGCGGCGATGATCTCGCCCTGGACGCGCAGTGACTGCACGCGGGCATCGATCAGGCCAGCGCGCCACTGGTTGAGATAGAGGATGCCGGTGACCAGCACCGCGAGCGCCACGAGGTTGAGCACCACGATGCGACGGGTGAGGCTGCCGAACACCACCGAGCCGAGGACGCGCGACACCCCGACGATGCCCTTCTGCGCCTCGTGCGAAAGGCCGCTCCACCACCGTGACGGCGCCGTCTCGCGGCGACGCGCCTCGGTGGTGGGCTTGTTGAGCCCGGGCAGATCGTGACCGGTGACGGCCATGTGGCCTTATTGTTCCTTGAACCGGTAGCCGACGCCGTAGAGCGTTTCGATCATCTCGAAATCGTCGTCGACCGCCTTGAACTTCTTGCGCAGCCGCTTGATGTGGCTGTCGATGGTGCGATCGTCGACATAGACCTGGTCGTCGTAGGCCGCATCCATCAGGGCGTTGCGGGACTTGACCACGCCGGGCCGCAGCGCCAGCGCCTGCAGGATGAGGAATTCGGTGACGGTGAGCGTTACCCGCTGGCCCTTCCAGGTGCAGGTGTGGCGTTCCTCGTCCATCACCAGATTGCCGCGCTCGATCAGCGCCTTGCCCGGCTGCGGCTCGGCGCTGGTGCCGGGCTGGCCGTCGCGCGGAGCGGCACGGCGCAGGATGGATTTGACGCGCTCGACGAGAAGCCGCTGGCTGAAGGGCTTCTTGATGAAATCGTCGGCGCCCATCTTGAGGCCGAACAATTCATCGATCTCCTCGTCCTTGCTGGTGAGGAAGATCACCGGCAGGTCGGATTTCTGGCGCAGCCGGCGCAACAGCTCCATGCCGTCCATGCGCGGCATCTTGATGTCGAGAATGGCGAGGTCGGGCTTGTCCGACGTCAGGCCCTCGAGACCCGAAGCGCCGTCGGTATAGGTGGAGACGTTGTACCCCTCGGCCTCGAGCGTCAGCGAGACGGATGTGAGAATGTTGCGGTCATCGTCCACCAGGGCGATCTTAGGCATCCAAGTCCCTTTCTTTGGGTCAGTTGGCTCGGTTCGGCCAGGGCCTGCCAAATGTGGCGGAACGGAATTGCCACAATTGCGCATAAAGTAAGGCGCCTGCCCGCTATATACCAGACGCTGCTGAGCCGCCATTCCTTGGGTTCGGCTCTCCAGATTCTCAAACTTCCGTCTTACGACCGATTGCCCGCTGTCCCCTTCGCCGGCCCCGCCATAGCTATGCCGACGCCGAATATTCTTACCGGATAGGGGACGAAATGGCTCAAACTGCGGAGCTGATTGGCCGGCTCGAAGGCATTGCGCGGATCCGTCGCGGCGGCAATCGGGCGCAAATGGTCACGGCCGCATTGATGGCCGGAGAGGGGCAGCTCACCAATGCCGGCGCACTGGCCGTGGCGACGGGCGTGCACACCGGCCGCGCGCCCAAGGACAAGTATATCGTGCGCGACGGGCTGACGGCGCCGCATGTGTGGTGGGACAATACCGCTGCGATGGCGCCCGAGGCGTTCGAGCAACTGCTCGAAGACATGCTGGACTATGCGCGCGGCCGCGATCTCTATCACGAGGCGCTGGGCGCCGGTGCCGACCCGGCCTTGCATATGGCGGTCGACGTCGTAACCGAAACCGCCTGGCACGCGCTGTTCATCCGCAACCTGCTGCGCGACCGGCTGGCGGAGCCGACGCTGCACGCGACGATCCTGCAGCTTCCCGGCTTTGTCGCCGACCCGGCACGGCACGGGACGCGCAGCGGCACGGTGATCGCGCTCGACATGAGCCGGAACATCGTTCTGATCGGCGGCAGCGCCTATGCCGGCGAGATCAAGAAATCGGTGTTCTCGCTGATCAACTTCCACGCGCCGCTCCAGGGCGTGTTTCCGATGCACTGCTCGGCCAATGTCGGGGCCGACGGCGATACGGCCCTGTTCTTCGGGCTCAGCGGTACCGGCAAGACGACGCTCAGTTCCGACCCGGGTCGCCCGCTGATCGGGGACGACGAGCATGTGTGGAGCGCCGCGGGCGTCGCCAATATCGAGGGCGGCTGTTACGCCAAGACGGCCAGGCTCAGCGCCGCCGCCGAGCCCGAGATCCATGCGGCGAGCCAGAGCTTCGGCACGGTGCTCGAAAATGTGGTCATCCGCGACGGCGAGCCCGATTTCGACGATCTGGCGCCGACCGAGAACACCCGCGCCGCCTATCCGTTGGAGACGCTGGCGTCGGTCGTGCCGCATGGCACCGGGCCGACGCCGAAGGCGGTGGTACTGCTGACCGCGGACGCCTTCGGGGTGCTGCCGCCGATCGCCCGGCTCGACCGCGAGCAAGCGATCCGCCTGTTCCTTCTGGGCTACACGGCCAAGGTGGCCGGCACCGAGCGGGGCGTGACCGAGCCGGTCGCGACGTTTTCGGCCTGCTTCGGCGCGCCGTTCATCTCGCACCATCCGCAGGTCTATGGCGAGTTGCTGGCCGAGCGGCTCGAGGCCAGCGGCGCCAGCGTGTGGCTGATCAATACCGGCTGGATCGGCGGCGCCCATGGCGTGGGCAAACGCATCGACATCGCGGCCACCCGGCGGCTGGTGGCGGCGGCGCTCGGCGGCGAGCTCGATGGCGCCGCGATGCGGACCGATCCGGTGTTTGGCCTTGCCGTGCCGCTCAGCGTGGAGGGACTGCCGAAGCGCCTGCTCGATCCGCGCGCGAACTGGACCGACGCAGCGGCCTATGACGCGGCGGCCGACAGGCTTGCCGGCATGTTCGCCGAGGCGGCACGCAAGCTCGAGCGCAAGCCGACGGCGATGGCGGCGGAGTAGCAGGCGCCGGCGATCGCCGCCGGCGTCCGTCCCCCAGGAACAACAACGCCCGCAACAGGTGCGGGCGGGCGAGGAGGGCGGAGAGGGAAACTCAGCGGACCGAGTAGAACTCGTGGGCGCCGATGGTGGCGACGCGCTTGAACTTGTCGGACCAGCCGGGATTGACCGACACGGTGTGGTAATAGAGCGCCGAATTGGGGATCACGCCGGGGCGGTCGCCCTGACGGAATTCGCTGTAGGCCACGGCGGCCATCTTGGTGGCACGGGTCCAGGCCGCCTTCTCGGTGCCCATGTCGGAGCGGCCGTCGCAGGCGAAAGTGAACTGGCAGCGGTGGTAGCCCTGGTCGGCATTCTGGAACACGACGCCGCACAGGGTGGAGGGGAATTTTTTGCTCATCGCCCGGTTGATGATGACGTTGGCGACGGCCCACTGGCCCTCTTCGCTCTCGCCGCGGGCCTCGTGGTAGATGGCCTGGGCGAGGCAGAGCTTTTCCTGATTGGTGAGCTGCACCTTCTTGACCGTGGGCGTGAAATGCTTCTGCGCGTAGGTCTCGAGGACGGCGTTGTTGAGCGCCGGCTGGTCGGTCATCGAGGTGATGGCGTCGAGCGCCGGGGTGCTGACATTGCGGGTGCGATCGACATAGGCGAGCAGCACCTGCTCGGTCAGCTTGCCGGCCGGCTGCACGTCGAAGGCATTGAAACTCTTGAGTTGTTGCTGGCGGGCGACGTAGGCGGCCAGAAGATCGTTGGTCAGCGGCGGCTGCGCGGAAAAGCTCGGGCGGAGCGGCACGGTGGCCGGCGCCTCGCGCGCGGCGGCCAGTTCGGGGGTCATTTCAGCGGGGGTGACATAGGCGACCTGCAGGTCGACCGCCTGGGCGGGAGCCGATGCGCCAAGCCCCATGAGCGCACCAGCACCCATGGTTGCCGCAATCCACAGCGCGCGTGTGAGCGCGTTAACCCGCAATCCCCCGTCCTTCCCCCAGCCCCGCCCCCGTGGCGTGCCGGCTTTTGGCCGTGTTTCCCGCAGTGTTTGTAGCCGAGGTTTTTCGGCCTGCAAACCAGAATTTACCGTGCCTTAACCATACACGTTAGGTTGCTAAAGCGACGTTAACGGCCCCGCGGGTACGGGGAAACCCCATATTTCCCAAGGTTTTGGAGGCGGTAAGCGGGGGCTTGCGGCGGCGAATCGTAGTTAATTCAAATTGCGCCCATCGGCGCCGCTATCCACCGAGATATGGCCTTGCGGGACGTAAAATCGCCCTCAGCCGTCCACCCCGGCGCCGAAGGCGGCGGCGCGGACATCGTGCAGGCTCTCGAGGATGGTGCAGAGGCCGCGAATCTCGTCGGAGGGCGGCACCAGGTCGGGGACCATGATGGTCTGCATGCCGGCGCCATGGGCGGCGCGGACGCCCGAATGCGAATCCTCGATGGCGAGGCAGGCGCCCGGCGCCAGCCCCAGCCGCCGGGCGGCGGTGAGGTAGGGCTCGGGGTGCGGCTTGGGCCGGAGGACGTCGTCGCGGGTCACCACGGTCGCGAACATGCCGAGGAGCCCGGCGGTGCCCAGATGCCCCAGCGCATGCGCCGCCCGCGACGAGGTGGCGACGGCGGCGGGAATGCCGCGCTCGCGCAGTTCGGCCAGGAGCTCGGGCACGCCGGCCTTGACCGGCACCGATTGCTGCATGCGCGCATGCATGAGGCGGCGGCATTCGGCATCGAACAGCTCGTAGGGGAAGGCGACGCCATAGGCCTCGACCAGGAGCGCATTGGTGGCCTCGTGCGAGGCGCCGACCATGCGGCCATGCACATCGTCGGTCATGGTGAAGCCGAGGTCGCGCGTCACGTCCCAGACGATCTGCCGGAACACCAGTTCGGTATCGAGAAGCGTGCCGTCCATGTCGAAGACGACGGCGGAGAAGGGGCTCAGCGCGGCGGGAGGGGTCATGCCGGGCATTTAGGGCGCTTCGGCGCCCGGCGCCAGCCCCCGCTACCCGGCCGCCGAGGCGGACGCGGCCGAGGCGGCAGACGAGGAGGCATCGGCCGGCGGGGCGGAGGCATCGGCGGCGACGAGGGTGATCGGCACCTCGAAGGTGGCCTGCTTGCCCCCTGCCCGGTCGTGCAGCACGTATTGCAGCTTGTAGGCGCCCGGATCGAACGAGGTCAGCGTGGCATCGAGGGTGAGGAAGGTCTCGAGCAGCTTCTGGCGCGACCGGATGTCGGCGGTGAGGAAATGCTGCTGGCTGGCCACGGTGGTGCCCTGGGCATCGAGCAGGTTGAGATCGGCATCGAGCACTTCGCTCAGGGTGCCGTCGCCATTGTCTTTCCAGCCATAGCCGAGCACCTCGACATAGACGTGGATCTTCTCGCCGGCCCTGAATTCGGAGCCGGGGTGCACGGTGTAGTTGCCGTAGCCGGCAGCCGGCCCGTCGGTGAGGGTGACGTTACGCACGGTGAGCGGCAGCTCGGCCCAGATGGAGAGCAGCGCCTGCCGCGCCGCGTCGAACGCGGTGAGGCTGGTCTCGGCCAGCGCCGGCAGCGGCGCCAGCAGGGCGGCCCCGAGGCCGAGGGCCAGGGCGAAGTCGAGACGCGAACGCATACGCATGACAAACCTCCACGCGCCCGAGCATGCACCGAACGCCGGGCGGCTGCCAAGGGAAGCCGCAATGATGTGGGAATGATGACGGGGGGACGAGCCGCGGGGACCCGGCAAAGCTGGAGGCGGGCGCCGCAGCCCCCCGTGGTTGGGGACCCATTCCCGATACCTAACATCAAACGCCGATCCTAGCTTGCGCTGTCCTCCCCGCGGGGGGACGGGACGGCGACAGGCATCGGTGCGGGCCGCCCGTTCGTCGCCTTGGCGCGACCTTCCCGCGCCGGCCGGGGAAGGGTTCCGGCTGCGGGTTCAGGGGGGCGCGAGGGCGGCGAGGGTGAGGGCGTCTTCGGTGCCGCCGTAGTATCTGGAGAGGGCGTCGGCGAACTCCTGCCCGCCGCCGGCGTGGCGGAACAGCGTTACAGAGGAATGAAATTTGAGATCGTCGGGGAAGCCGAAGATGGCGTGGGCGGATTTGCCGGGAATGGCGTTGACGAGCCGGGTGCACTCGCCGAGCCGCGAGCCGAGCACCGGGTGGGCGAGGTAGGCGCGCGCCTCGTCGAGATCGGCGATGCCGTAGAATTTGGCGGTGGGCGAGCGGCCGAGCGCCTTGAGCTGGGGGAAGACGAACCACATCCAGTGCGAGCGCTTCCGGCCGGCGTGCAGCTCGGCCAGAACGGTGTCGTAGATCGGCGCCTGCGCGGTGAGGAAGCGGGTGAGCGACATGCGTCGCCCCGCGTCAGTCGAGCGGCTTGCCGTCGGCCTCGGTCTCGTCGAGCACGGCGACATCGGCATCGGCGCTGAGGCGCACCACGCCATCTTCGATGCCGGCGACGAGGCTGGTATCGATATAGTGGTCATGGCCGCGATGCCGCCCCTCGCCCGCATCGTCCTTGACCAGCTTGATCCGCCCGTCCTCGACGCGATCCACCGTGCCGACCCGCACGCCGTCGGCGCCGATGATTTCCATGTGTTCAGTGATGTTTGCGGTCATGGGAACCTCCCTTGGATGGAACAGAACGCCACGACGCACGCAAGGTTCAGCGTGAAATGCCGATCACCTCGCCGTGACCGGCCGCCTCTAGCCTTTCCGGCGTTTTCCTGCTCCCATCGCGGGCAACGACAACAAACAGACCGGAGGCAGCCCTATGGGCGAGCGCATCAGACTTACGGCAGCGGACGGGCATGCGGGGATGGGGTATCGCGCCGCGCCGGAGGGGAAGGCGCGCGGCGGGGTGGTGGTGATCGGGGAGGTCTGGGGGGTCAACAGCTGGGTGCGCGAAGTGGTGGACCGGTTTGCGCGGCACGGCTACCTGACGGTGGCGCCTAACCTGTTCGACCGGCTGAAGCCCGGCTTCGAGAGCGAGGATTATGCGGCGGGCAGCGTCTATTCGACGATGGCCGAGCAGATGAAGAGCTTTTCGTTCGACACGGCGCTGCTCGACGTGGAGGCGGCGGTGAAGGCGGCGGCGGAGGGCGGCAAGGTGGGGATCACCGGCTATTGCTTCGGCGGCGCCACCACCTGGCGGGCCTGCCATGCGGGGCTGGGGCTGAGCGCCGGCTCGGGCTATTACGGCGGCGGCATTCCCAACTACATCGACCTCGAGCCGCAGGTGCCGCTGGAGATGCACTATGGCGACAAGGACAGTGGAATCCCGCTCGAGCAGATCGAGGCGCTGAAGGCGCGGCACCCGAATGTGAGCGTCTATACCTATGATGCGGGCCACGGCTTCTGCAATTCCGACCGGCCGGACAAGTTCGACGAGGCGAGCTGCAAGAAGGCCAGCGCGCGGACGCTGGAGTTTTTTCACAAGCATCTGGGGTGAGCGCGTCGCACGCCACCGGCGCGGTCTCTCTTGCGCTGGCGCAAGCCAGCGCGGCGGTGGCGGCGGCGCGGGCGGCGCCGCTGTCGGTGAAGAAAGCGTGGCTCGCGGCGCTGCTGGTGGATGCGGCGGCGGATGCGCTGTTTGCGGCGCGGCACGGCGGGCGCGGCGAGGACATCCTCGCCTTCCGCGCCGGACTGGCGGCACAGTGCGCGGC
>JAEWCE010000055.1 GCA_023390785.1 Pseudomonadota bacterium | reverse complement strand
CGATCTCGCCCCAATAGAGCAAAGCATCGTTCCGTGCAATCTGCAGGCAAAGCCGCAGATTGCACGGAAAACAGGCGCGACCTGTCAGTGATTGTCGCGCGGAATGCCCGCGGTCTGCGCCAGCCGCTGGTACTTGACGGCCGGCTTCAGCACCGCGCCCTCGCCGAGCTGGGCGGTGATGCCGCGCTGGATCTCCTGCCACGGCGTCTGGTGCTTGGGATATTGGTAGCCGCCCATCGAGGCGAGGTCGGCTTGCCGCGCCCTCAGCTCGTCGTCCGAGATCAGGATGTCGGCATGGCCGCTGTTGAGGTCGATGCGCACCCTGTCGCCGGTCCTGAGGATCGCGAGGTTGCCGCCCGCCGCCGCTTCCGGGGACGCATTGAGGATCGAGGGCGAGCCCGACGTGCCCGACTGCCGTCCGTCACCGATGCAGGGCAGCGAGTGCACGCCCTTCTTGATGAGGTAGGCCGGCGGCCGCATGTTCACCACTTCGGCCGAGCCCGGATAGCCGATCGGCCCGGTGCCGCGCATGAACAGCATGGTGTATTCGTCGATCTCGAGCGCCGGATCGTCGATGCGGTGGTGGTAGTCCTCGGGCCCGTCGAACACCACCGCCTTGCCCTCGAACATGTTGGGATGCTCGGGGTCGCTGAGGTAGCGGTCGCGGAATTCCTGGCTGATCACCGAGGTCTTCATGATCGCGTTGTCGAACAAATTGCCGCGCAGCACCAGGAAGCCGGCCTCTGCCTTGAGCGGATTGTCGAAGTGCCGGATCACCTTGTCGTCCTGGATCGGGGTATTGCGGCAGTTCTCGCCGATGCTCTTGCCGTTGACGGTCGGGGCGTCCTCGTGGATCAGCCCCTGCTGCATCAGCTCGTTGACCACCGCCGGCACGCCACCGGCATGGTAGTAGTCTTCGCCCAGATACTCGCCGGCCGGCTGCAGATTGACCAGCAGCGGCACCTTGTGGCCGACGCTCTGCCATTCCTCGATCTTGAGGTCGACGCCGATATGGCGGGCAATGGCGTTGATGTGGATCGGCGCGTTGGTCGAGCCGCCGATCGCCGAATTGACCACGATGGCGTTGAGGAAATTCTCCCTGGTCAGGATGTCGGAGGGCTTCAAGTCCTCCTTCACCATGTCGACGATCCTGAGCCCGGTGCGGTAGGCCATTTCCTGCCGGTCGCGATAGGGCGCCGGAATGGCGGCGCCGCCCGGCAGCTCCATGCCCAGCGCCTCGGCCAGCGAGTTCATGGTCGAGGCGGTACCCATGGTGTTGCAATAGCCGGTCGAGGGCGCCGAGGAGGCGACGAGGTCAACGAAACCTTTGTAGTCGATCTCGCCGGCGGCCATCATCTGCCGGGCCTTCCACACGATCGTGCCGGAGCCAGTGCGCTCGCCCTTGAAATAGCCATTGAGCATCGGGCCGACCGAGAGCGCGATCGCCGGAATGTTGACCGTCGCCGCACCCATCAGCATGGCCGGGGTGGTCTTGTCGCAGCCGACCGTCAGCACCACGCCGTCGAGCGGGTAGCCGTACAGAACCTCGACGAGCCCCAGATAGGCGAGGTTGCGGTCGAGGCCCGCGGTCGGCCGCTTGCCCGTCTCCTGGATCGGATGGACCGGAAATTCGATGGCAATGCCGCCCGCTTCACGGATGCCTTCGCGCACGCGCTGCGCCAGAACCAGGTGGTGGCGGTTGCATGGGCTGAGATCGGAGCCAGTCTGCGCGATGCCGATGATCGGCTTGCCCGATTGCAGTTCCTCCCGGCTCAGTCCGAAATTGAGGTAGCGCTCGAGATAGAGCGCTGTCATGTCCGGATTGTCGGGATTGTCGAACCAGGCACGCGATCTGAGCTTCCTGTCAGACATGCCTTTACCCATCGTCGTCATCTTTGGCCTCGAAGTGAAGAGTCTGCGCGAAGCCATAGCGCATCGGCGTCCGGAAAGAGAGCCCCAACGTCGGCTTTCGTGTCCAGATTTTAGGGTTTTCTGACGGTACTCTCGCGGATGACGAGACTGAGCGGTACCTGTATGACAGGCTCTGCCGCACGACCGACCGTCAGCCGGGTGCGCAGCAGCTCGCCGGCACGGCGGCCGACATCATAGGGCGCCGTGCGGATCGACGTCAGCCGCGGCCGCGTGTGTGCTGCAAAGAACAAATCGCCATAACCGGCAACGGCGATGTCGTCGGGGACCCGTTTGCCCATCTCCTGGAGCCGGAGCAGGGCGCCGGCAGCCATCACATCGGTGCCGAACACCATGGCATCGCACTGCGGCAGTTGGTCGAGAACGGTGTCGACCACCGCCAGGCCCTCCTCCATCTCTGTGGTCCCCTCGACCGAATGCAGCAGCGCGATGTCGAGGTGCGCCCCGCGCAGGGCGGCGCGAAAGCCCTCGATGCGCGGCGCCGCGCGGCTGTTGGTGTGGCCGATATAGGCGATATGCCCGACGCCCAGCCCGACCAGGTGCTCGCCCAGGAGTCGCCCGCCCTCACGGCCGGGCGAGGCGACCAGCATGTCGATGGGACTCTCGGCTTCGCCCCACATCTCCATCACCGGCACATGCAGGGAGCGCAGATAGGTCCGCGCCTCCTCATTGCGCACCACGCCGGAAAACACGAACGCCGCTGGCCGGAATGGCAGCAGCATGCGCAACTGCTCGGCCGACATGTCCTCGGCATAACCGGACTGCGAGAAGGTGAGACGGAAGCGCGTCCCCTCGAAGGCGTCGATCATCCCCTGTATCGCGGCGGCGTAATGCGGGTTCTGCAGGCTGGCGACGAACACCGAAATAAACGCCGACTGGCCCGACCTCAGGCTCGAGGCGATGGTGTTGACCACATAGCCGGTCTTGGCCACGGCCTCTTCGACGCGCCGCCGGGTCTCGGGCTTGACGATGTCCGGCGTGCGCAGCGTGCGCGATACGGTGATCGGCGAAACGCCCGCGACGCGGGCCACATCCTCCACGCGAACCGAACGGTCCGCGCCCTTTCCGGTGTCATCCAAAATACCGGCCCCCAAACTATGGCAACGATAACAAACGACCTATGGCGTGAAAAAGGCGTGACTCGAAACAACAACGGCAACAACGCCGACTCTAGCAGCCCACCACGGCGCCCGCCGCTCAAATCTAGCTACCCGGCAATATTGCCGGCGTCTTGAATTTGCCGGCTTGGCGTGGCCAAGTCGCGCGAACAACACGGGACCGTCATGCGCTCGACCGCCGTTTTTGCCGCTGCCCTCGCCCTTGCGGCGCTGGCCACCCCGGCCCTCGCCTTCTGCACCCTGTGCAATTCCGCCGTCCGCCTCGATTCTGCGCTCGCCACCTGCTTCGCCAACCGGGCCGACGACGAGATCGCGGCGCTGACCCAGAGCGGCAAGGGCTTCGTCATCGTCGATCTCAGCGACTGCCAGACGCGCGGTGGCCTGCCGACCGGCAACTCCACCGGCACCGCCCCGCTCGACACCCAGTTTGTCGCCGACGGGCCGGGGCTCAAGTGCCTGAGCGCCCAGATCGCCGCCGCCGACGACACCACGCTTGATCCCAGCCGGGTCTTCGACCTCGGCAAGGACTGCCCGCAATAGCGGTTGGCCGAACGAACCTTCTCAGGCTCGCTCGACAGAGCGCAACAGGCCAGCGGCCCGCGCCTGCCTCCTAGCCTGGCGTTAACTCTGCGCACGGCCCGTTGCGGCGCATTGGCCGCGCGAGGCGTACGGTTTGCCGGAGTTTTCGCCCCCGCGCACCATGTCGAGCCCCGCCAGCCAACGCCTTTACGGCCTTCAGATCCTGCGTTTCTTTGCGGCTTTCGCCGTGCTGATGGAGCACGTGCTGCACGAGGCGCTGAGCTTCGGCATCACCCCCAACAGCATGATCGCGACGCTCGAGCCGGTCGATTTCGGCGTCGGCGTCGACGTCTTCTTCGTCATCTCCGGCTTCATCATGCTGCACATCTCGGCCGGCAAATTCGGCCGGCCGGGCGCGGCGGGCGATTTCCTGCTGCGCCGGATCGTGCGGCTGGTGCCGCTCTACTGGCTGTTCACGCTGGCCATGCTGGCGGCCATGCTGCTGCTGCCGGGCCAGCTCGCGCACACCAGGCTCGACCCCGCTCATATCGTCGCCTCCTTCGGTTTCATCCCATGGCTGGATTCGACCGGCATCGCCCACCCGATCCTCGGGCTCGGTTGGACGCTCAATTACGAGATGTATTTCTACGTCGTCTTCGCCGTGGTGCTGCTGCTGCCGCTGCGCGCCGCACTGGGGACGCTCGCCGGCCTGTTCGTGCTGCTCGTTGCGGCACATCTGGCGGTGCCACCCGATGCGGTGCAGCTGACCGTGTGGACCGATCCGATCATCCTCGAATTCCTCTTCGGCATCGGCCTGGCGCTGCTCGTCCGGCGCGGCCTGGTCCTGCCCGGCTGGCTGCCGCCGCTGCTGCTGTTCACGGGTATCGCCGGGCTGGGCTTCGGCCAGCTTGTCGCGATCGGCGGTCCGTTCGAGCGGATGCTGACCGCCGGCGTTCCGGCGGCCCTGGTTGTGGCTGGAACGGTGTTCTCCAGGACGCGCGAACCGGGACCCTTCGGTCGCGCGCTGGTGCTGGGGGGTGATGCCTCGTACGTGCTGTACCTGTCGCATCCGTTCTCGATCAATGTCGTGATCCTGGGCTGGCAGAAGCTGCACGTCGACGCCCCGTGGCTGTTCGTTGCCACGTGCATCGTGGTGGCCCTCGGCGTTGCCCTGAGCCTGCATCTGCTGCTCGAACGACGGCTCCTCGCTGTCCTCAGCGGCGCCCTGCGGCGGCGCCCGGCGCTTCCGGCCTCGGCCAGCGCCTAGCTGGCGGCGACCAGCGCCCGCGTATACTCGCTGTTGATCTCACGCGCCCGCAGCGCCTCGCGCGTCAGCGTCTCCACCATCTGCGCATTGCGCATCACCGCCAGCCGGTCGCACATATAGCTGATCACCGCCAGGTCGTGGCTGACGATCACGAAGGTGAGGCTCAATTCGCGCCGCAGGCGGTTCAGCAGATTGAGGATTTCGGCCTGGATCGATACGTCGAGCGCCGAAGTCGGCTCGTCGAGCAAGAGGATCTTGGGGCTGAGGGCCAGCGCCCGCGCGATCGACACGCGCTGGCGCTGCCCGCCACTGAGCTCATGCGGAAAGCGGAAGCGGAATTTCGCCCCGAGCCCGATGAGCTCGAGCAGCTCCACCGTGCGCCGCTCGATATCGGCCATGCCGTTGATTCGCATCGGTTCGGCGATCTGCTCGCCGACGACGTAGCGCGGATGCAGCGAGGCGTAGGGGTCCTGGAACACCATCTGGATTTCGCGCGCCAGGCGCTTGCGCGGCGTCGCATGCGCGTCGAGGCCGTTGATGGCGATGCGGCCGTCCCAGTCGCGGTTGAGGTTCATGATCGAACGCAGCAGCGTCGACTTGCCCGAGCC
>JAEWCE010000321.1 GCA_023390785.1 Pseudomonadota bacterium | reverse complement strand
AGAATGGTCAGCATGCGCGGCGGCGCCGATGCCTGCAGCCCGCGCAGCGCATCCAGGGTGAGGACGATGGCCCCGTCGCGGCCGAAGAAGATGCCGGCATCGTCGGCATCGAGGGGCTTGAGGCCGCGATAGGGCGCGCGCTGCGGGTCGCTTTCGGGCGGCCAGTTGAAATTGGTGGCGTCGAGCCCGGCCTTTTCCAGGCCGGCAGCGAGGCGGGCGAGACCGGTGCCGGAGAAGCTGACCTTGGTCTCGGGCTCGTAGCGCGGAGGCGAAATGGTGGTGGACCAGCCCGGATCGGTGGCGCTGAGGTCGACGAGCTGCCACTCGGCGGTGAGTTCGACCGGGAGGTCGGCGATCGGGGTCTGCTTTACCACGACGCCGAGGATCTGCTTGTTCATCTGCTTGGCGAGCAAGAACTCGGCGAGGCACCATTTCGACCTGGCCCATTCCGGGCTGACGACGATGAGGATCAGCTCGCATTGTTCGGCGGCAGCTTTGAGGGCGGCCTGCCAGCGATCGCCGGCGACGAGGCCGCGGCGCGGATCGAGATCGAGGAAGACATCGCCCCAGCCGTTCTCGGCCAGCCAGTCGTGAATGGCCAGCGCTTCGGCATTGTTGGCCGACGAATGCGAAATGAAGATCTTGCCCAACGACCGATAACCCCAAACCGCCGCGGACCATAAGCTGAAAAGCGCGGCGCAAAAAGGGCTTAGGCGTGGTGGAAGGGCGACGGATGTGGGACAGCGTTCAACATCTGGCGCAGTACCGGCACCCGGCAGGACCGGCCCGCATCCTGCCAGGCGGGGAGCGTTGAAATGCCCGGGCGCTTGTGGGACAGATGCCGGCGAGGATCCCAGCGATGAGCACCCCACCGAGCGAGAAATCCGGCGAACCGGCCAATCCGCGTGCCACGCTGCGGACGATTTCCGAGCTGACCGGGCTCAGCCCGTCGACGGTGTCGCTGGCGTTGCGCGGCGGCGAACGACTGAAGCCCGAAACCTACCGGCGGGTGACGGAGGCGGCCGAAAAGCTCGGCTACGTTCCCGACCGCGCCGGGGTGCGGCTGCGGACCGGCAAGACCAACGTCATCGCCCTCGTCCTCGAGCGCACCGACGAAACCATCGATTTCGCGCGCTATCTGATCCAGGGCATTGGCCACGCCGTGCAAGGCACGCGTTACCACATGAACGTGACTCCGGACTTTGCCAGCGGCGCCTCGGTCGAACCGATCCGCCACATCATCGACAACCGGCTGGCCGATGGGGTGATCATCACCCACACGACGGCGCGCGACGCACGGGTGCAATTGATGATGGAGCGGAACTTTCCGTTCGTCACGCATGGAAGAACGGAGTTCCAGACACCGCATCCGTATCACGACTACCATTCCGAGGAGTTCGTGCGGCTGGCGGTGGAGCGGATGGCGGAAAAGGGCCGCCGGCGAGTGATGCTGGTCGAGGGGCGCGAGAGCACCTTCAACTCGCACACGATCATTACGACTTTCGAGCGGACAGGGGCGCGGCTCGGCATCGAGACACAGGTGATCAGCCCGCGGGGCAACCGCCCGGCCGCGGCCGAAATGCGACAGTTCGGTCGCGATATCGCGCATATGTCGCCGCGTCCCGACGGCATCATCTGCGACAACGAATTGCGCTCGATCTTCATGATCGCCGGGCTCGAGGACGAAGGGGTGGGGACCGGCCGCGATCTCCACTTCATCTGCAAGCAGACCTCGGACCTGCTGCCGGCGCTCTACCCGCAGGTCGATACCATCGAGGAAGACGTGCTGGCTGCCGGCATGGAACTGGCGCGGCTCTTGATCCGGCGCATCGACGGCGAGCCGGCCGAGGCGCTGCGCACGCTGGGCGAGCCCAGGGTGCACTGGCGCGACTAGAGCGAGCGGCAGCCGCTTGCCTTTGCGGGGGAATCGCCGGCGAGACGTAGGTCCTGGTGAGGCAGTCAGTCTTGAGCTGCCGTCTCCCCCACCCTGGTTTCGCCAGGCGGGCTTCGTCCGCCCAGCTCCACTACCCTCCCCGCGAGGGGAGGGTAATCGAGGCATCGTGCGGGCCTACGGCTTGACCGGATTGAGCTTGCGCCAGGCGGCGTATTCGTCCTCGGCGTCGGGATGCAGGGGATAGTAGCGACGGAGGTCGGCGCCCTGCTTCAGCTTTTCGCGGCTGAACACTTCCCATTCGGCGTGCTTGCGCGAATCCTCGATGACCTGCTCGGCCATCGACGGCGGCAGCACGATGACGCCGTCGTCGTCGGCCATGATGATGTCGCCGGGGATGACGGTGACGCCGCCGCAGGCGATGGGGACGTTCACGGCGTTGGGGAAGATGCTGGTCTGCACGTGGTAGTTGGGCGTCCAGCCGCGCAGCCACAGGGCCAGATCGAGCTTTTCGACGTTCGGGCGGTCGCGCATGACGCCGTCGATGACGATGCCGGCGCCGCCGCGCCCCTTGAAATAGGTCGACATCATGTCGCCGAAGACGCCGGAACTCATGTCGCCGCGGGCATCGACGACGACCACGTCGCCTTCCTCGACCTGGTAGAGGACGTGGCGGTGCAATTGCGTCTCGGGATCGGCGTATTCGCCTTCGCTGAACAAATCGGGGCGCTGCGGCAGGAACTGCAGGGTCAGCGCCGGGCCGACGATCGATTTGCCGCGCTGCTGGCTCACCGGCCCCAGCATGTGCGGGTTGCGGAAGCCGGCATGGCCCAGCGAGCCGGCGACGGTCGCGGTGCCGATGTCCCGGAGCGCATCGATGATGTGCCGGGGCGGCCGCTTGATGGTTGGAATATCCACTCGTTCCTCCAGTTTCGCCGCCAATGACAGCGGTCGAGCGGGTGCAGCATAGCAATCTGGCTGGAACTGTCTCGCCTCGATGTGTGCCGCGGACGATGCCGATCCCCAGAAAGTGAGTGGCCCGGCGTACGTTTTGCACTGGCAGCGGGCGGCAGCCGGGACTAGCGTTCGGGGTAAGCGTCGACGATCGCAGGCAAGGAACAGCCAGGCGTGTCGAAGAGACGGCCTCTCTACAGCCGGTCTGGCAAGCCGCGTACGGGCGGCGGGAGGGGTTTTGCGCCGCTGCCGGCGGTGCCCGCCGTGTATGCCGAGCTTCCCGAGTTGGCCCGCGGGCCAAGCCTCAGGCAGCGGGTCTGGGCCTGGATCGAGCCGCGCTACCGCAAGCACCAGGGCAAGACAATCATCGCGGCCAGCGCACTGATCGCGCTGGGCATCGTCGGGCTCTACCATGTGACGCGTCCGCCGATCCCGCGCAGCAGCGACCACGACTTCATCGCGGCGGTGAACACGGTGGTGGACCATCGCGACCGGCCGCCGTCGCTGGCCTCGATTGCCTATGCCAAGATCATCCCCTCGGTGGTGCGGATCGCCGGGTTCAGCAAGGACCAGCTGCCCGTCAGCAACGACAGATGGCCGGCCAAGGCCTGGATGCGCAACTGGTTCGAGATCGTCGACAAGCCCGAAACCATCGGCACCGGTGTGGTGATCGACGAGCAGGGCACCATTCTCACAAATTTCCACGTGGCGGCGTCGGCGGCCAAGCTGCAGGTGCTGTTCATGGACGGCACCGAGAGCAAGGGCTTCCTGATCGCGGCGCAGCCGGAGGACGACCTGGCGGTGGTGCGGCCGACGACGATCCCCGACGATCTGCAGCCGGCGACGATGACGTCGAGCACGTCGCTGCGCCCCGGCGACGAGGTGGTGGCCGTGGGCTTTCCGTTCGGCATCGGGCCATCGGTGTCGGACGGAGTGGTGTCGGGGCTGCACCGCGCCTTCGAGGACGAGCACAACCGCAAGCTGACCGATCTGATCCAGTTCGACGCGGCGGCCAACCCGGGAAATTCGGGCGGGCCGCTGCTCAATGCCGGCGGCGAGGTGGTGGGGATCGTGACGGCAATCCTCAACCCCTCGGGTACCCGCACCTTTGCCGGCATCGGCTTTGCCATGCCGATCGAATCGGCGGCGCAGGCCGCCGGCGAGAACCCGCTATGAGGAGCACGACGATGGACGATGCCACCGAGACCGCCGCCGCCCCGCTGATGGAGCAGGTGCTGTACGAGGTGAAGAAGATCGTGGTCGGGCAGGATCGCTTCCTCGAGCGGGTGCTGGTGGCGCTGCTGGCGCGCGGGCACCTTCTGGTCGAGGGCGTGCCGGGTCTGGCCAAGACGCTGACGGTCAACACCTTAGCCGAGGTGATCGGCGGCAGCTTCAAGCGCATCCAGTTCACGCCGGACCTGGTGCCGGCGGACCTGATTGGAACGCGCATCTACAGCCAGAAGAGTGGGGATTTCTCGACGCTGCTCGGGCCGGTATTCTGCAATCTGCTGCTGGCCGACGAAATCAACCGTGCCCCGGCCAAGGTGCAGAGCGCGCTGCTCGAGGTCATGCAGGAGCGGCAGGTCACCATCGCCGGCGAGACGCACAGGGTGCCCAATCCGTTCGTGGTGATGGCGACGCAGAACCCGATCGAGACCGAGGGCACCTATGCCTTGCCCGAGGCGCAGGTCGACCGCTTCATGATGAAGGTGCTGGTGGGCTATCCGAGCGAAGAGGAAGAATATGTGATCGTGTCGCGTGTCACCGGCGCCGCGCAGGCAGTGGCGCGGGTGGCGACCACCGAGCAATTGCTGGCCCTGCAGAAGAAGGTGCGCGAGCTCTATGTCGACCCGTCGCTGCTGCATTACGCGGTGAAGGTGGTGGCGGCAACGCGCGAGCCGGAGAAGGCGGGGCTGGCCGATGCCGGCCGGCTGGTGCTCTACGGCGCCAGCCCGCGCGCCACCATCGGCATGATCGAGGCGGGTCGGGCACTGGCCTTTTTGCGTGGGCGCGACTACGTGCTGCCCGAGGACGTGGTCGACGTGACGCCCGACGTGCTGCGCCACCGGGTGGTGCTGAGCTACGAGGCGCTGTCGGACGGCACCAGCGCCGACGATCTCATCCGCCAGATCCTCAAGGCCGTGCCCAGGCCCGAGAAGGTGTTGCAGAGCCATGTCCACGTCGCCTGACAGCGCCGAGCGGCTGCTGAAGCGGCTCGAATGGACGGTGATCCGGCGGCTCGACGGGCTGCTGCAGGGCGACTATCGCACGCTGTTCCGCGGCTTCGGCCTCGACCTCGCCGATCTGCGCGAATACCAGGCGCATGACGACGTGCGGCACATCGACTGGAACGTGACGGCGCGCACCCAGGTGCCGCACGTGCGCGTCTACAACGAGGACCGCGAGGTGACGGCGTGGTTCCTGTGCGACCTCAGCCCGTCGGTGGATTTCGGTTCGACTGATATCAGCAAGCGGGCGGTATTGACCGAATTCGTGGCGGTGCTGGCGCGGCTGTTGACGCGGCAGGGCAACAAGGTAGGCGCCCTGCTCTATGACGGCATCAATCTGTTCGTGGTGCCCCCGCGGGGCGGACGGCAGCATGTGCTGCACCTCATCAACCGGATCATGGCCAACCCGCGGCTACTACGGGCGCCCAAGACCGACATCGGACTGTTCCTCAACAGGGCGCTGGGGGCGATCAAGCGGCGCTCGCTGCTGTTCGTGATTTCGGATTTCGTGTCGGCGCCGGGATGGGAGCGCGGCCTGTCGATGCTGACGCGCCGCCATGAAATGCTGGCGGTGCGCTTGATCGACCCGCTCGACACGATGTTGCCCGATCTCGGCATCCTGCCGTTCGAGGACGCCGAGAGCGGCGAGCAGTTGTTCGTCGATACCAGCGACCGCGGCTTCCGCCAACGCTTCCGGGCGGAGGCGGAGCGCAACGAGGCGGCGCTGTTTGCCGCCTATGCCGCGGCCGGCTGCGACGTGCTGGAGCTGTCGACCGGCGACGACCTGGTCGACGCCATCCGGCGCTTCGCCGATCTGCGCAAGGCGCAGCGCACGCCAGGCGGCGGTGCGGTGGCCGGCTTTGCCGGCGGCGGCGCGGAGGCGGCGCCATGAGCTTCGTGTGGCCGGAGGCATTGTGGCTGCTGTTGCTGGTGCCGGCGCTGGCGGGGCTCTATGTGTGGATCCTGAGGCGGCGCAAGCGGGCGGTGGTGCGCTACGCCAATCTCACGCTGGTCAAGGCGGCAATTGGCAATTCGGCCGGCTGGCGGCGGCATGTGCCCCCTGTCCTGCTGCTCATGGCAATCGCGGCGCTGATCGTCGGGGTGGCGCGGCCGGAGGCGGTGGTGACGCTGGCTTCGTCGCGGGCCACGGTGATCCTCGCCATGGACGTCTCGGGCTCGATGCGGGCCGACGACGTGAAGCCATCGCGGCTCGAGGCGTCGCAGGCGGCGGCCAAGAAGTTCATCGCCGAGCAGCCATCCAATGTGCAGATCGGCATCGTCGCCTTTGCCTCGGGGGCGCTGCTGGTGCAGGCGCCGACGCTGGAGCGCGAGCCGCTCTATAGCGCCATCGACAATTTCGAGCTGCGGCGCGGCACGGCGGTGGGATCGGGGCTGCTGACGTCGCTGCGGACGATCTTTCCCGACACCAATTTCTATGCCGGCATCCCGGGCGGCGGCAACAATCTGCTGGCCGGCGGGCTCGGCCGCAATTTCGGCAATTCCGGCTCGATCGACAGCCGCTCGCTACTGGCGCCCGACCCCACCGACAATACCGCCGACCACGTGCCGGTGGCGCCCGGCTCGTACCAGAACGCGGTGATCGTGCTCCTGACCGACGGCGCCACCACGGCCGGTCCCGATCCGATCGCGGCGGGCCAGATGGCCGCCGACTGGGGCGTCAGGGTGTTCACCGTCGGCTTCGGCTCGCGCAACGGCGCCGTGGTGGATTTCGCCGGCCGCTCGATGCGGGCGCAGCTCGACGAACCCACGCTGCAGGAGATCGCGCGCAAGACCGACGGCGAGTACTTCGCGGCGCAATCGGCGGACGAGTTGACCCGCGTCTACAGCTCGCTGTCGGCCAAGCTGGTGGGCGAGACGAAAAAGACCGAGATCGCCTTCATCTTTGCGGGCATCGGCGCGCTGCTGGCGATGGCCGCGGGGGTGCTGTCGCTGATGTGGTTCGGCCGACTGGCGTAGAGCGGGGCACGGGACACCGAGTCCAGTCACGCCCCCTCCACGACGCTTCGCGTGGTCTCCCTTCCCCGCGACGTCGCCACAGGAGAGGCGTCCTGACTGCGCGATTCGCCGGGCGCGGCGGCCAGACGGATCCTGAATACCGCGCCGCCGGTGGGGGCGTCTTCGATCCAGATGCGGCCGCCGTGCTGGGTGACGATGCGCTGGCTGATGGCGAGGCCGAGGCCGACGCCTTCGGGCTTGTCGCCGAGCGCGTCGCCGAGCTGGCGGAAGCGGTCGAAGACGACGCCGCGCTCGGTCGGCGGGATGCCCGGACCATTGTCGGCGACTGCGAGCTCGATCTCGCTGCCCAGCGAGCGCAGCGACAAGTTGGCGTGGCCAGTGCCGCGCGGCGAGAATTTGGCGGCGTTGCCGAGCAGGTTGATCAGCACCTGCACCAGCCGGTCGTGATCACCGACGATGCGCGCATCGTTGCTGGCGATATCGACATCGAGGGTCACTTCGGCGCCGGCGAAGACCTGACGCATGGCAGCGGCGGATTCGCGCACCACCGCGGCCAGATCGACGAGCTCGGCGCGTGCCGGCATGGTGCCGGTCGCCTCGATCTTGCTCAAATGCAGCAACTGGCCGATGAGGCGGGTGAGCCGCTCGGATTCGGCGATGACGATGGCGAGGAATTCGAGCCGCTCGCTGTCGCCGAGCTGCGGATGGTCGCGCAGGATTTCGGAGAAGGCGCGGATCGAGGCGAGCGGCGTCCTCAGCTCGTGGTTGACGGTAGCGACGAAATCGTCCTTCAGCCGGTCGAGCTCCTTGAGGCGGGTGTTGGCGGCCTGCAATTCGGCGGTCGCGGTTTCGAGCGCCAGCGATTTTTCCTCGAGCCGGCGGTTGGCCTCGAGCACGCGCTGCGTCTCGTCGAGGATGCGCATCACCTCGTCGACGCCCAGCGGCTCTTCCTCGACGATGGCGCCGACCAGCACGCGGGCGGAAGCGGCGCCGATGACGCTGGCCAGCAGCCGCTCGTAGAACAGCACCGTCTCGGCGTCGGCGGTGACGGCGGTGGCCGGGTCGAGGCCGCGGCCGGCGGCCCAGGTGGCGAAGGCTTCGTCGGCGCGGTCGCGGCCGAGAAAGCGCGAGGCGAGCGAATGCAGGTCCGGGATCAGCGCGGTGCGGCGCCAGATCTGCGCGGCCTCGCGCGGATTGTCGGCGTCGACGAACAGCGCGGCGTGGGCGCGGTCGATGGCGCGCTGGCGGCCGAGCATGGAGACGCCGAGCAGCGCGCCGAGATTGGCCAGGAGCGACCAGAAGGTCGAATGCGTCACCGGGTCGAGCCCGCCCAGGCCGAAGAGCGCATAGGGCCTGAGCAGGCCGATGTTGAACGGACCGTAGGCGACGAAATTTGCGATCGGCGCGGCGATGAAGCTGGGCAGCAGCAGCGTATAGCACCAGACGACGAAGCCGGCGGTGATGCCGGCGAAGGCGCCGGCCTTGGTGGCGCCGCGCCAGAACAGACCGCCGATCAGCGCCGGGGCGAACTGCGCCACCGCAACGAAGGACATGAGGCCGATGGAGACGAGCGCCACCTGGGCGCTGTCGTGGCGCATGTAGAGGTATCCGAGCGCCATCACCAGCACCATGACGCAGCGCCGGACCCAGAGCAGCAGGCGCGTGAGGTCGGAGCGCTGGGCGAGGCCGAGGGAGTGGACGCGCAGCAGCGCCGGCATGACGACGTCGTTGCAGACCATGATCGAGAGCGCCGTGGTCTCGACCACCACCATGCTGGCGGCGGCCGATACGCCACCGAGGAAGGCGATGAGGGCGATGACCGGCTGGCCGCCGACCAGCGGCAGGGCCAGCACGAGATTGTCAGGATTGCCTTCCCCCGGCAGCAGCAGGCGCCCAGCCACCGCGATGGGCAGCACGAAGAGGTTGATCAGCAGCAGATAGAGGGGGAACTGCCAGACGGCACGGTCGAGATGGCGCTCGTCGACGTTCTCGACCACCGTCACCTGGAACTGGCGCGGCAGGCAGAAGGTCGCGAGCATCGCCAGCAGCGTCATCGCCACCCAGGAGAAGCCGTAGCGGTCCGGCGTGCGCTTGAACAGGGCGGCGAAATCGGGCAGCGCCGCAGCCTGGCCGAAGAGGTCGCCGAAGCCGTGGAACATGCCGTAGACCACGAACAGGCCGATGATGGTGAGGCTGACGAGCTTGAGGATGGATTCGGCAGCGATGGCGACCACCATGCCGGGATGGTGCTCGCCCGGATGGATGGAGCGGCTGCCGAACAGCATGGCGAAGACGGTGAGGATGGCGGCGGCCCACAGTGCGCCATCGAGCAGCGGGGGCTGCTCGGCCGGATCGGGCGAGGTCAGCGTCAGGACGGCGAAGCCCTGGGCGATCGATTTGAGCTGCAGTGCGATATAGGGAATGAGGCCGATCACGGCGATCACCGTCACCAGCGCGGCCAGCCCGGCGGAGCGGCCGAAGCGAGCGCCGATCAGGTCGGCGATCGAGGTTATGTTGTTGGCTTTGCTGACGCGCAGCATGCGGCGGAGGAGGATGGGGCCGAGGATGAAGGCGAGCGTCGGGCCCAGATAGATGGGCAGGAAGTCGAAGCCGTTGATGGCGGCGCGGCCGACGCCGCCATTGAAGGTCCAGGAGCTGCAATAGACAGCGAGCGACAGGGTATAGACCAGGCTCGAGCCGGTCAGCCGGCCCAGGCGGCCGGTGCCGCGCTCGACCATGAAGGCAATGGCGAACAGGGCCAGCAGGTAGGCGATGGCAATGCCAAGGACGAGCTCGCGGCTCACGGCCGGCGCTCCTCGCGTTCGTCGCCGGGGACCGCACGCGCGCTTACCAGGGCGACGGCGGCGATGATCAGCGCCCAGGCGCCGAACAGATACAGATAGAGGCCGGGCCAGCCGAAGAAATTGCCGCCGAAGAGGTTGAGCACCGGCGGGTTGAACAGCAGCAGGGCCAGCAGGAACAGACCGATGAGGCGGTCTCGCCGGGCGGTGCGGCGGAGCATGGCTCAGCCCCGTCCCGGCGGTCGCGGCCGCGCCAGTACCGCGGCGACGCAGTCGATCACCTCGGCGATGGCGAAAGGCTTGGTGACATAGGCATCGGCACCCAGTTCGAGGCCGATATGCTGGTCGGCGTCGCCGCCCCGGGCGGTGAGCATCACGATGCGAACGCCGTCGTAGTCGGTCGAGGCGCGCAGCGTGCGACAGACCTCGTAGCCATTGCCGCGCGGCATCATCAGATCGAGCAGCAGGACATCGGGAACGGCGTCGGCCACGGCGGCGAGCGCCTGCTGGCCGTCGGTCGCTGTGCGCACCTCGTGTCCCTCGCGCTGCATCAGGAAGGTCAAGGCACGAAGGATGTTCGGGTCGTCGTCGGCGATCAGAATCGAGGCCGGAATGGCTTTCTCCCTGGCGGCACAGCTCTCCCTTTGACCGCCAAAAGACCCTAGCCCCCTTGTGTTTGAGCGACAAGCCTCACACAATCGGCCGGTCGGCATACGAGGAGGAGTGTGGCGATGACGCTGGATTACGGCCACGCGGAGGGGTTCGCGGCGGCCAGCAGGGAGCATCTCGAGCCGCTGGCGGCGCAGGCGCGCATCCTCGTGGTGGAGGATGACGACAATATCTCCGCGCTGCTCGGTCGGGAGCTCCGCGGGCTGGGGCACACCGTGGATACGGTCCGGTTTGCCGAGGACGCGTTGTTCGCGGCGCGGGCCAACGACTACGCGCTGATGATCGTCGACCTCGGGCTGCCGGACGGCGACGGGCTGGATCTGGTGCGCGAAATGCGGCGGCGGACGGTGGAAGCGCCGATCCTGATGCTGACGGCGCGACGCCGGGTCGAAGACCGGGTGATGGGGCTCACCAGCGGAGCCGACGATTATCTGATCAAGCCGTTCGCGGTGCCGGAAATGCGGGCGCGGGTCACGGCGCTGCTGCGACGGCCGTCGCGGCTGAGGGGGCACCGCATCGCCATCGCCAACATGGTGGTGGACGCCGACGCGCTCGAGGCGATCGTCGACGGGGTAAGCCTGGCGCTGCCGCGCAAGCAGTTCCAGCTGCTGGAGCTGCTGGCGCGGCGCAAGAACCACATGACCCCCAAGCGCATGGTCGAGGAGGCGCTTTACGGCTTCGATGACGAGGTCACCGCCAATTCGATCGAGGCGCAGATCTCCAAGCTCAGGCGCGCACTGAAGGCGGCCGGCGCCGGGGTGGCGCTCGAGACGCGGCGCGGCATCGGCTACCGCCTGGTGGGGTCGGGCGGCGCGCCCCATTGATGCGGACGCCCCGGCCGAGCGAGCAGGATCTGAAACTGCTCGATCCCGACGGGTCGTTCCGCACCCGGCTGGAGAGCGACCGGCAGGCCATCGCCCAGATCAGCGACAGCGGCAATCTGGGCGAGCTCGAGCGCCTGGTGCATGGGCTGGCCGGTGCCGCCGGGACCTTCGGCTATACCGAGATCGGCAATGTCGCAATCGAGCTCGACGACCGGTTCGTGGCGGGGGAGCCGGTGCTGGCCGCCGATATCGCCCGGCTGCTGGCGGCGCTGGAAGAGGCGCTGGGCACGCCGGAAAAGTCAGCTTGAGGTCAGTTACAGGTCAGGCTTCTATCAGTTTGCTCGATTCTACTCTTCCCCGGGAGTTGGCAGGAGGAGGCCAATGGCCCGGGCTCGATACGCCTCGACAGAAGGCGCCGGGCCCGCATGCCAGGAGCCGGTCTCCTGCCAAGTTTGACTGCCCGCGCCGGCACCGGCCGGTGTGCAGCTTGGGAGGACCAATATGACGGACCACTACAAGATCAGCGGCGGCATCAGCCGTCGCACAATGCTTCTGGCCACGGGTGCCGCCGCCGGCGCGACCCTGCTGCCGAGCTTCGCGTTCGGCGAAGACCAGCCGCCGATCGGCACCTGGCCGGCCGGCTCGTCGGGCGACTCGGTTTCGATCGGCGTCGCGGTACCACGTACCGGCACCTATGCGGTGCAGGGCGAGGACGAGCTCAAGGGCTGGGAACTGGCGGTCGAGCACATCAACACCGGCCACGATCTGATGAAGCAATTCGTGCCCACCCTGACCAAGGGCCTCCTGGGCAAGGAAGTGAAGCTGTTGGTGGCTGACTCTGCCGCCAAGCCGAACGACGCCGTGCAAGCGGAGCAGCGCTTCATCGCCGACAACAAGATCGTGCTGATGACGGGCTCCACCTCGAGCGCCGTCGCCGTGGCGCTCAACCACCTCGCCGACCGCGAGAAGGTGCTCTACCTCGCCGGTATCTCGGGCTCCAACGACACCACCGGCAAGGACTGCGTGCGCTACGGCTTCCGCCAGAACTTCTTTGGCCAGACGGCCGCGGCGGCGATCGGGCCGGTGCTGGTCAAGCAGTTCGGCAAGAACCGCAAGGCGGCGTTCATGACGCCGGACTACACCTACGGCCACACCGTGACCAAGTCGGTCAACGACTACCTGACGCAGAACGCGGGCTGGACGCAGGTCACCGACCAGGTCTCGCCGCTCGGCACGCAGGACTTCAGCCAGTACCTGACCAACATCGCCAACTCCGGCGCCGAGTTCCTGATCAACGTGAACTGGGGCCGCGACGCCGTGCTTTCGACGCAGCAGGCCAAGCAGTTCGGCCTGCTGCCGCAGATGACGCTGGTGGTGCCCTACCAGGTGCCGTTCCTGTCCAAGGAAGTCGGCGCCGACGTGATGGAAGGCGTCTATGCCGCCACCGATTTCTGGTGGACGCAGGAAGACCAGTATCCGCTGGCCAAGATGTTCGTGGAGTCGTTCTTCAAGAAGTACGGCTACCATCCGGAATGGGGCGCGGAGAACTCCTATGTCAGCTTCGCCCATTGGGCGCGCGTGGTGACGCAGGCCGGCACCTTCTACCCGCCGGACGTCATCAAGACCTGGGAGAAGGGCGAGACCATGCCGTCGCTGCTCGGCGACGTGCACTATCGCCCCGAGGATCACCAGTGCATCCGCCCGGTGGTCATCGTGCGCGGCAAGAAGCCCAGCGACATGAAGAACGATGAGGACTTCTGGGAAGTGCTGGAAGTCGTGCCGGGCGAGGGCCTGATGCAGGCCCCCGATGCGTTCGGCTGCCAGTTGGGCTCGTACACCTGATCGTTTAACAAACCCGCCGCCGTCCCCCGGGGGACGGCGGCCCGCCATACGCGAGGTCGAGCGTGGTCAACTGGGCGAATTTCCTGTCGCAGATGTTCAACGGGCTGGTGCTGGGTGCGCTGCTCGCGCTCATCTCGTCCGGTCTCACCATCATCTACGGCACGCTGGGCGTGCTCAATCTGGCGCACGGCGCCATGTTCATGCTCGGCGGCTATGCCGGGTACGTAGCCTATAGCTACACCGAGTCGTTCCCGCTGGCCGTCGTCGTCGGAACGCTGTTCGTGATGCTGGTCGGCGTGCTGATGGAACGCGGCATCATCCGCTATTTCTACACCCGACCGGCGGAAGACCAGATTCTGGTGACGTTCGGGCTCGGGATCGTGTTCGTCGAGGCGGTGCGCTTCTTCTTCGGCAGCCTGTCCAAATCGGTGCCGCCGCCGCCCGGCCTCATCGGCATCACCAATCTCGGCTTCATGGTGTATCCGACCTACCGGCTGGCGCTGTTCGGCATCGTCGCCGTCGCGCTGCTGGTGCTCTATCTCGTGCTCTACCGCACCAAGCTGGGCATGATCGTCCGCGCCGGCATCGAGGATCCGGTGATGGTCGGCTCGCTCGGCATCAACGTCTATCGCGTCTTCATGCTGGTGTTCGGCATCGGCGCCGCGGCGGCGGGCTTTGCCGGCATCGTCAACGCCCCAGTGGTATCGCTTGCGCCGGACGTCGGCGAGCCGATCCTGGTGCAGACCTTCGTGGTGGTGGTGATCGGGGGCGTGGGCTCGTTCCCCGGCGCCGTGCTCGGCGGACTGATCGCCGGCGAGATCATCAGCATCACCTCCATGTTCAATCCGGGCTACGCCTACGTCATGCTGTTCGTCGCCATGACGCTAGTGCTGGTCTTCAGACCCTACGGGCTTCTCGGCTCGGCAGGCCGCGAATAGGCGACCGATATCGATGCTCAGACACCACCCTTTCCTCGTCGAACTCCTGACCCTTGTCGGCCTGGTCGTCGCGCCTTTCGTGCTGTCCTGGCTGGGGGCCTCGCCTGACACCGTCAACCGCGTGCTGGTGTGGGGCCTGTTCGGCATCGGCTTCGACATCCTGTTCGGCTTCACCGGACTGCTGTCATTCGGCCAGTCGGCGTTCTTCGGCACCGGCGGCTTCTTTGCCGCTTACCTCCTGACCCGTATGGGATTCCCCAGCGTGGTGATGGCGCTGGTGCTGGGCATGATCGCCGCCGCGGTGGTGGGCTATTTCATCGGCCTCATCGCGCTGCGGCGCACCGGCATCTATTTCGCCATGATCACGGTGGCGATCGCCGAGGTGTTCTACTTCGTTGAGTTCAACCCCCTGGCCGAATGGACCGGTGGCGAGAACGGCCTGCCCGGCGTGCCGACGCCGCATTTCCACATCGGCTCGCTCGACCTCGATTTCAGCACCGGCTGGGCGCTCTACCAGTTCTTCGCGGTCTGCTATTTCATCGGCATCGTGGTGGCACTGAGGATCGTACGCTCGCCGGTCGGCGCCATCTTCCGGGCGATCCGCGAGAACCCGCTGCGCGCCTCGGCGGTCGGCCACAACATCCACGGCTACAAGCTCACCGCCTTCGTGATCGCGGCCGCCTATGCCGGCTTCGCCGGGGGCATGCTCGGCGTGCTGCAGGCGTTCATGCCGCCCGATGCCTTCACCTTCGGCACCTCCGGACAGTTGGTGATGCAGGCCGCGATCGGCGGCACCGGTACGCTGTTCGGGCCGCTGCTGGGCGCGGCGGTGTGGCTGTTCCTGCAGGACTTCCTGCAATCGTCCACCGGCCTCGGCGCCGCCTGGAAGCTGGTGCTCGGCATCATCTTCGTGGTGCTGGTCTGCGGGCTCAGGCGCGGCCTCATCGGTGGCCTCGACGACATCTGGGGGCTGCTCACCGGACGCAAGGCGAAGCGCGCTGCAGCAGCGGCAGCCGCCGCAGAGGCGCCGCCGACCCCTGCCCCGGTGGCCGCGACACCGAAGGTGGCGGCAGCACCGCGGGCTGTCGCAGCGCAGGAGCCGGCCGGCGTCATCCTCGAAGCGTCGGGGCTGTCCAAGCGCTATGGCGGCATCGTCGCCAACAGCGACATCGACTTCTCGGTGCGGCAGGGCTAACTGCGCGGCATCATCGGGCCGAACGGGGCGGTCAAGAGCACCTTCTTCAAGATGCTGACCTGCGAAGTGAAGCCGAGCTCGGGCAAGATCGTGTTCGACGGCCGCGACATCACCGGCATGGCGGTCGCGGATGTGTGCCAGCTCGGGCTCACCAAGAGCTATCAGATCAACCAGTTGTTCAACCGGCTGACGGTGCGCGAGAACCTGACCATCGCGGCGCTGGCGGCGTTGCGCGGCCGCTTCCGTCTCGACATGTTCAGCAGCATCAAGCGGATTCCGGGAATCACCGAACAGGTCGACCAGACGCTGGAGCTGGTCAACCTCACGCAGCGGCCGGACACGCCGGTGGCCGAGCTCGCCTACGGCGAGAAGCGCCGGCTGGAAGTGGGGCTGGCGCTGGCGACACGGCCGAGCCTGCTATTGCTCGACGAACCGCTTGCCGGCATGAGCCCGACGGAGCGCGCCGAGACGGTGCAATTGCTGAAATCGATCGGACAGGGGCGCACGCTGGTGGTGATCGACCATGACATGGATTCGCTGTTCGAACTTGCGGGCCAGGTGACGGTGCTGCAGGAGGGCAAGGTGCTGGTCGAGGGGACGCCGGAGCAGATCAAGAGCAACACGCTGGTCCAGGAAGCCTATCTGGGGGGCGTGCACGGCACGCTGGCACACGCATGAGCCTGCTGGAAGTCGAAGGGCTCAATACCTACTACGCCGACTCGCACATCCTGTTCGATGTCGGGCTCAAGGTAGAGCGCAACGAGGTGGTGGCGCTGCTCGGCCGCAACGGCGCGGGCAAGAGCACGACGCTCAAGAGCCTGATGGGTGTGGTGACGCCGCGCGCCGGCTCGGTGCGGCTCGACGGCCAGGAGCTGGCCGGGCGCAAGAGCCACACGATTGCGCTCGCCGACATGCAATTGGTGCACGAGGAACGGCGCATCTTCGGCAGCCTCAACGTCGAAGAGAACATCATTCTGGCCGGGCTGACGGCGAAGTCGGCCTGGCCGCTCGAGCGCATCTACCAGATGTTCCCGCGCCTCAAGGAGCGGCGGCAGAGCCGCGGCACCGACCTCAGCGGCGGCGAGCAGCAGATGCTCGCCATCGCCCGGGCGCTGACGCGCAGCCCGAAAGTGCTGCTGCTCGACGAGCCGTTCGAAGGGTTGGCCCCGATCATCGTGCGCGACCTGCTGGGCGTGTGCGAGCGGCTGGCGGCGGAAGGGCAGACGATCATCATCGTCGAACAGAACATCGCCGCGGCGCTGTCGATCGCCAGCCGCGCCTACATCCTCAACAACGGCCACGTGGTGTTCGACGGCACCAGCACCGACCTCAAGGCCTCGCCGGAAATCCTGGCGCGGTATGTAGGGGTGTAGGCACTCCGTTGAGTGGCATCCCCGCAAAAGCGGGGACCCAACTGGCCGCTTGCGCAAGGTGAAGGCTGGGTCCCCGCTTTCGCGGGGATGACACCTGGCGGGTGCGGCGGGGTCGTGCCCCGGCCTACCAGTGGAACTCTTCCACATTTTCCCGCGCCCCCAGCAGGAAGGCGTCGGCGACCAGCCGCAGCGGAGCGTCCGACACGTCGGACTTTTCCTTCTTCAGCAGCTTGGCGAAATGGGCGTAGATCTGCTCGTATTCGTTGTCGGGGTTCTCGATGGTGGTGGCGCCGTTGACGACGAGCTTGCGGCCACCGTTCTCGAGCCGCAGTTCATCGCCCCGGCCGGTGACGATGCGGATGGTCCAGATCTCCCCCGATTCCTCGAGCCAGTTGAAGCCGGCCGACATCTCCGGCTGGTTCGGCTCGGAAGATTTGAACTTGATCTCGACGTCGACCGGGGTCTGGCGGTTGGACGGGAAGCGCAGGCTGGCGCTTTCGACGAACACCGGGAAGGGCAGCACCTTTGTGAAGATCGACAGCGCGTTGATCCCGGGATCGCACACGCCGAAGCCGCCCGGCTGCCACACCCAATCCTGCCCCGGATGCCATTTGCGCACGCTCTCGCGCCAGTCGATGCGGACCGATTTCACGCCGTCGCGCTTGACGATCTTCCTGGCGGCATCGACCGCCTCGTTGTAGCGGCTGTGCCAGGTCTGGAACAGGATGCGCTTCTTCTTCTTGGCATAGGCCACGAGGTCGTCGAGCTCGGAGATGGTCGGCGTCGGCGGCTTTTCCATGAGCACGTCCTTGCCGGCGTCGAGCGCCTCGCGCACATAGGCGTGGCGCACGCCCGGCGGGGTGCAGATGGCGACGAGCTCGACCTCGGGCATCGCCCGGTAGAGTTCGGCGGCGGTCTTGAACACCGGCAGGCCGTTATGGGCGACGAGGCGCGTCGACACCGTGGCGGCGAGCTTGAACTCGTCCGAGCGGTCGATCACCGGCAGATGCTGGTCGACGGCGATCTTGCCCACGCCGATGACGGCGATCCTGCGCTTGCCCACATTGTCCTCCGAGCGACGAGTCGTTGATAACGCGTTTCCGAACCGGAAATCGTGGCCACTTTTGCTGGCAACGCTTCTGGCCGGCGGGTTGTGTCACGGCTTTGCGTTCATGATCAAGCACCCGCCGGCGTGTCAGACAGGCGCTATTCGGCCGCAACGCTACGCGGCGCGATGCGGGCCCATTCCGGCAACCACTGGTCGTGGGCGACGAGCAGGTCGTCGACGAGGCTCCAGATCTGGTCGAGGTCGAGCTCGGCGGCCGTGTGCGGATCGAGCATGGCAGCGTGGTAGATGTGCTCGCGGTTCTCGGTCAGCAACGCAGCAACGGTCAACTCCTGCACATTGACGTTGGTGCGGATCAGCGCCGTCAGTTGCGGCGGCAGATCGCCGACATGAGTGGGCTGGATGCCGCTCTGGTCGACGAGGCACGGCACCTCGACGGCGCAGCCTTCAGGCAGCGAGGTGATGAGGCCGGTGTTGCGGACATTGCCGTAGATCACCGAGGGCTGGCCGGTCCAGCGCGAGTTCATGATCTCGGAGGCGTATTCGTGGCTGGTCTTCACCTCGACGGTGTTGGCCGTCTTGTAGCGCTCGGCCTCGCGCTTCCAGCGGGCGATCTGCTCGACACAGCGCTTGGGATATTCGTCGAGCGGAATGCCGTATTTCTCGATCAGGTCGTCGCGGCCCTCCTTGATGAACCACGGTACGTATTCGGCGAAGTGCTCGGAGCTTTCGGTGACGAAATAGCCCAGCCGAGTGAGCATCTCGTAGCGGACCTTGTTGGGGCAGCGGGGATTCCAGCTGTTGGGCTTGGGAGCCCGCCCCTCGCGATAGGCGCGCAGCAGATCGGGGTAGAGATCGAAGTAGCTGCCGTCGGGCTGGCGCTGCTCAAATTCGAGGTAGAACGCCATGTGATTGATGCCGGCCGCACGATACCGCAGCGTGTGCGGATCGATGTCGAGGTCACGCGCCAGATCGTGGGCGGTACCTTGCACCGAGTGGCAGAGGCCGACCTGCTTGATGGCCGGGTATCTCGCCGCGATGGCCCAGGTGTTGATCGCCATCGGGTTGACGTATTGCAGCATGATCGCCTCGGGGCAGACGGCGAGCATGTCCTCGCAGATCTTCCACAGGTGGGGCACCGTGCGGATGCCGCGCATGATGCCACCGATGCCGAGCGTGTCGGCGATGGTCTGGCGCAGGCCGGCGCGCTTTGGGAGCTCGAAATCGGTGATGGTGCAGGGGTCGTAGCCGCCGATCTGGAAGCAGACGACGACGAAATCGGCTCCATCGAGTGCCTTGCGCTGGTCGGTGAAGGTTTCGACCGTGGCCTTGGTGCCTAGCGTCTGCACCAGCTTGCCGGCGATCACCGCGCTCTCCTCGAGCCGCTCGGGGTTGATGTCCATCAGCGCGATGCGCGCGTCGCGCAGGGCGTCGCGCTGCAGCACGTCGCCGACGATGTTCTTCATGAACACGGTGGAGCCGGCGCCGATGAAGGTGATCTTGGGGCTGGGCATGGTTGGTCGTTCCTCTGCCGGCAGGGTGCCGGATGGAGCGCGACCCTAGCTCTTGCCGCCTGCCTCGCAATCCGGCATCCTAAGCGAGTTTTCCGGTTTTCCTCGAAATGCCCGCCTCGTCAGCCAGCAACCCGAAACGCGCGGTCACGCCAGCTCCGGTGCCGCGTCCCGACCGCAAATTCTACGCGCAGAACGCCGCCTTCGGCCGCTTCGGCATCCGCTGGTTCGACCCGGTGGTGATGCCGCGCGAGCACGTCCACGGCCATATCGAGCTCAACTGGCTCACCGACGGCGCCATGCGCTACGTCATCGACGGGCGCGACGTGCTGGCGCCGTCGCGGCGGCTGGTGATGTTCTGGGCCGGCATCCCGCACCGCACGGTGGCGGTGGACCGCGGCCCGGCGGGCGACAGCCGGCAGTGCAACGTCTATTTGCCGCTCGATTCGTTCCTGCACATGCCCAATCTGGGCAAGCTCACCGACACGATGATGGGCGGCGGAGTGATCGCGCTTTCGCCCGATGCCATCGGTACCGACACGCTGCATCGGTGGTACGACGACTACCGGCGCGGCGATGCCGAGCGCGGGGACATCCTGCGCGCGGAGATCGCGCTGATGCTGCGACGGGCCGCGGTGACAGGCTGGGATGAGATGCTGCCGCCCTGGATCGAGCCGGTCGTGCCCAGCACCAGGGCGGCAACGCCGCTGCGTTACGTCGTGGCAATGGTCAAGCATGTGCTCGAGCATCTGGGCGAGCCATTGCGCTCGGAGGACGTGGCCGAAATCGTCGGGCTGCATCCCAATTACGCGCTCAGCCTGTTCAGTTCGGTGATGAACGTGTCGCTGCACAAATTCGTGGTGCGCATGCGGCTGATCCGGGCGCGGGCCCTGCTGTTCGAGGGTGAACTGTCGATCGAGAACGTGGCCTACAGCAGCGGCTTCAATTCGCTGAGCCAGTTCTACGAGCAGTTCCGCACCGCCTACGGGGTGACACCGCGCGAAATGCGCGCCACTTACCTGCATCAGGGCTGACCGCCTGCCGCTGTACCGGCATTCCGGTGTCGAAATGGCTGACAGGAAGCCTGACAACCACACGCCAGCGCGCATTTGCGCGAGTCGAGTCAACCCCATGTTTGCGAAAGGCTCCCCGGCGCTATTGGGCCCTCTCAACACGGTCTTGGGCCCCTATTTCACATCGACGGGATGCGCCTTGCATCTCCGGCGGTGCTAAGACAGCATCTTTTCAGGAACATTCTTTGCCCGCGCCGGTTTTGAGCATGGGGCCGTTCCGCTCCGCCAACGTCCAAGCGTCCGGCCCTCGAGCCGGGACATCAAGGGAGACCAACCATGCGTTTTCTCACCAAGCTCGCTGCCGCCGGCCTTGCGGTCGTCCTCACGGCCGGCGTCGCCAATGCCCAGGTGGTGGTATCGTCCAAGATCGACACCGAGGGTGGCTTGCTCGGCAACATCATCTCGCAGGTGCTACAGGCGAACAACGTTCCGGTGACCGAAAAGATCCAGCTCGGCGCCACATCGGTGGTGCGCTCGGCGATCACGGCCGGGCAGATCGACATCTATCCCGAATACACCGGCAACGGCGCCTTCTTCTTCAACAAGGCGGACGATCCGGAATGGAACGACGCGCAGAAGGCCTATGACGCGGTCAAGACGCTCGACTATGACGCCAACAAGATCGTCTGGCTCGCCCCGGCCCCCGCCAACAACACCTGGGCGGTGGCGCTGCGCAAGGACGTGGCAGAGCAGAATAAGCTGGTGACCTTCAGCGATTTCGGCAAATGGGTTGCCGGCGGCGGCCAGGTCAAGCTCGCCGCGTCGGCCGAGTTCGTGAGCTCGCCGGCGGCGCTGCCGAAGTTCGAAGAGGTGTACGGCTTCACGCTGAAGCCGGAGCAATTGGTGACGCTGTCTGGCGGTGACACTGCGGCGACGATCGCGGCCGCGGCAAACCAAACTGACGGCGTCAACGCTGCGATGGTCTATGGCACGGATGGCGGCATCGCCCCGTCCGGCCTCGTGGTGCTCGAGGACGACAAGGGCGTACAGCCGGTGTACCAGCCGGCGCCGATCATCCGCGAGGCGGTGCTGCAGCAATATCCGCAGATCAAGGACCTGCTCGCGCCGGTGTTTGCCAAGCTCGACCTGACCACGCTGCAGACGCTCAATGGCCGCATCCAGGTGGGTGGCGAAGGCGCCAAGGCCGTGGCCGTCGACTGGCTGAAGCAGAACGGCTTCCTCAAGTAAGATCGCACTGGACGAGACGGGCGGTTTCATGCCCGTCTCCCTCCCATGGCCCTCGCCGCAGCAGCGTCACCCCCGTCCCGCCTTCCGTTCGACCGGCTCGGCCTGGTGGTCGCCGTGCTTGCGGTCGCCGGGGCGGTGACGCCGTTCGCGGGCTTTCGCGCCAATCGTATCGTGCCTGGCAACGCAGTCGCCTTGACCGCGGCCCTGCCCGGCTGGGAGTTGGACCTGCTCGGCGTCGTGCTCGCGGTCGCGGCGGCAATCGCGCTGGTGCGGCTGGCGCCGCGATTCAGGCTGCTGGTCAGCCTCGCGGCGCTCCTGGCCCTGGCCATCGCCATCGGCGATGCCGCGCGCTTTCTCACCCCCGATGGCGACAGGATTTCGCGCACCTCGCCGGCCGCGGGCTTCTGGCTGCTGACACTGGCCTTTGCGCTGATGGCGTCGGATGCGGTGGCGCGTCTGCGGCTCAGACCGTGGACGCGGATCGGCCTGCTGGCGGCCGTGGCAGCCGCCATCGCGGCAATCCTGTGGTCGGGCCTGTGGAACGATCTTTCAGTTCTGCGCGAATACGCCAATCGCGCCGATAGCTTCTGGCGCGAGGCGGGAACACATCTGGTTCTGGCGCTGGGCTCGCTGCTGGCAGCCACGATCGTGGGCATCCCGCTCGGCATTGTCTGCGATCGCATACCGCCGCTCAGGGCCTTCATCCTCAATGTGCTCAACGCCGTGCAGACCATTCCCTCGATCGCGCTGTTCGGGCTGCTGATCGCACCGCTCGCCTGGGTTGCGGCGAGCGTGCCCGGCGCGGCGGCGCTCGGTATCGCCGGCATCGGCGTCGCCCCGGCGATGCTGGCGCTGTTCCTCTATTCGCTGCTGCCGGTGGTGGCCAACACGGTGGCCGGGCTCGATGGCGTCGCGCCCGAGACCGAGGAGGCAGCGCGCGGCATGGGGATGACCGGAATGCAGCGGCTGCTTCAGATCGAGCTGCCGCTGGCATTTCCGGTGATCCTCACCGGCATCCGTATCGTCTTGGTGCAGAACATCGGGCTCGCAACGGTGGCGGCGCTGATCGGCGGCGGCGGCTTCGGCGTGTTCGTGTTCCAGGGCGTCGGGCAAACGGCGATGGATCTGGTGCTGCTCGGCGCAGTGCCCACCGTGGCGCTGGCCTTTGCTGCGGGCGCCATCCTCGATGCGGTGGTGGAGATGGTGTCGTACAGGGGGCAGGCCGCATGATCGAGATCGAGCACCTGAGCAAGAGCTTCGAGGGCGTACGCGTGGTCGACGACGTGTCGCTGAGCGTCAACGATGGCGAGATCGTCGCGGTCGTCGGCACCTCGGGCTCGGGCAAGACCACGCTGCTTCGGATGATCAACCGCCTCATCGAGCCCGACAGCGGCCGCGTGCTGATCGACGGACGCGACACGCATGCGGGGCCGGCGTATCTGCTGCGCCGACAGATCGGCTACGCCATCCAGGGGCACGGGCTGTTTCCGCATCGCACTGTGGGGCAGAACATCGCCACGGTGCCGGGGCTGCTGGGCTGGAACCGGGCGAAGATCGGCGCGCGGGTCGACGAATTGCTGACGCTGTTCCAGCTCGATCCTGCGACCTACCGCGACCGCCTGCCCGGCGCACTCTCCGGCGGCCAGCAGCAGCGCGTGGGCGTGGCGCGGGCGCTGGCGGCGGCGCCCAAGGTGCTGCTGATGGACGAGCCGTTCGGCGCGCTCGACCCGATCATCCGCGCCAAGGCGCAGGGCGATCTGCGCGCCATCCAGCGCCGGCTCGGCACCACCATCGTGCTGGTGACGCACGACATGAACGAGGCGATGCAACTCGGCGACCGTATCGCTGTGATGGAGGCGGGGCGGCTGCTGCAATATGCGCGCCCCGACGAGCTGGTCGTGCACCCGGCGACCGAGTTCGTCGGCGAATTGCTGGGCAGCGGCGAGCGCCCGTTCCGGCTGCTGTCATTCCGCCCCGTGCGCGATTTCGTCGAGGCTGGCCCGGCGGCAGGTGCGCCGATTGCCGATACCACCTCGCTGCGCGACGTGCTCGAGGAAACGCTGTGGACCGGGCGCGACGCGCTGCCGGTGGCCAACGACAAAGGCGAGGTGATCGGCCGGGTCACGCTGCAGACCGTGATCGCGCAGGCGGCCCGACCGCAATGAGCGCCGGGATCGTCGTCCGCATCGTGGTGCTGGCGCTGCTGGTCGCGTTCCTGGTGACGCCGCAGAGCTTCGCCTTCGTGTTCGCGCCGCTGACGCAGAACGGGCAGCCGGCGATCTACACGCAGAATTCGCTGCTCAACCTGACGATCAACCACCTGCTGATCGTGCTGATCGCCACGCTGGCCGCAGGCATCGTCGCGGTGGGCCTGGCGATCGTCGTGACGCGGCCGGCCGGCGCCGAGTTCCTGCCGCTCTCGCGCATGCTGAGCAATACCGGCCAGACGTTTCCGCCGGTGGCGGTGCTGGCGCTGGCCGTGCCGGTCCTCGGCTTCGGCACTGCTCCGACGCTGGTGGCGCTGTTTCTCTATGGGCTCCTGCCGATCTTCGAGAACGCGCTGACCGGTCTCACCACCATACCGCCCGACATCGAGGAGGCGGCACGCGGCACCGGTATGACCGAGTGGCAGCGGCTGACGCAGATCGAATTGCCGCTGGCGCTGCCGCTGATCCTCGCCGGCCTCAGGCTGTCGGTGACCATCTCGATCGGCACCGCGACCATCGGCTCGACGGTGGCGGCGAGCACGCTGGGAGAGGCGATCATTGCGGGACTGATCAATAGCAACCTCGCTTTCGTGGCCCAGGGCGGACTGGTCGTAGGCGTTCTGGCGATCCTGATCTACGATGGGCTGCGGGCGCTGGAGCGGCAGATGGGGGCGCGCAGCGGCCTCAGGGTCCGCTGAGGGAGAGCAGCGATGAGCGACAGCAGCAGCAATGACGTGCCGTTCGTTCCTGAGGGCAAGCGCATCTTCGTCCTGGTGGCGGCGATCCTCGCCTCGGCGATGGGGTTCATCGACGGCTCGGTGACCTCGATCGCAACGCCGGCCATCCGCGCCAGCATCGATGCGTCGCTCGCCGATGCACAATGGGTGTCCAACGCCTATCTGCTGACGCTGTCGTCGCTGCTGCTGCTCGGCGGCGCTGCAGGTGACCGCTTCGGGCTGCGCAACGTGTTCGTCGGCGGTATCGCCGTGTTCGTCGTCGCCTCGATCGGGTCGGCGCTGGCGCCCAATCCGCCGCTGCTGATCGCGGCGCGCGCCGTCCAGGGCGCCGGCGCCGCGTTCATGGTGCCAGGCAGCCTCGCCATTATCGCCAAGGCCTACCCCCGCGACGCGCGCGGCGGCGCCATCGGCATCTGGGCCGCCGCCTCGTCGCTGACGACGCTGCTCGGCCCGGTGATCGGCGGATTCCTCCTCACCTGGCTGGGGGACTGGAGCTGGCGGCTGATCTTCGCGCTCAACCTGCCGCTGGGTGGCGCGGCCATCGCGCTGCTGCTGACGCAGACGCCGGCCGACCAGCCGGAGAGCGGACGCCGGCTCGACGTGCTGGGCGCGGTGACGGTGACGGTGGCGCTACTACTGATCTCGCTGGCCTTTATCGACAGCGACGGCGGACGGTTCTGGGCCTATCTCGTGAGCGGCCTCGTGGTGCTGGCGCTGTTCCTCTATTGGGAGACGCGCAGCAAGGCGCCGATGCTGCCGCTGTCGCTGTTCGCCGACAAGGGCTTCTCCGGCGCGCAGGCGTTGACGCTGGGGCTCTATTTCGGCCTCGCTGCAATTTCGTTCTACCTGCCGATGACGATGATCGCCGGCTGGGCCGTGTCGCCGGCGGTTGTGTCGCTCGTGATGCTGCCCATCGGCATCTGTCTGTCGCTGCTGTCTCCGTTTGCCGGGCGGATGACCGACCGGTTCGGGCCGGGCCCGGTGCTGACCTTCGGCGCGGTAGTGATCGGCATTGCCTTTGCTGGCCTCGGGCTGACGGCGGGACTGCACAGCGCCTGGTTCGCGGTGCTGCCGCTGATGTTCGTATTCGGCTTCGGGCTGAGCTTCGTCGCCGGCCCGGTGTCGACGGCGGTGATGACCTCGGTCGCCGATCGCGATACGGGTACCGCCTCGGCGATCAACAATGCCGTGGCGCGCGTCGCTGGTCTGTTCGCGGTGGCGATGATGGGGGCGCTTGCCGCCTGGGTGTTCGCACAGGCCGGCGGCATGCCGGCGGGCACCAGCTTTGGACTCGCCCCGCCGCAGCCGCTGCCCCCCGAGGCCGAGGCGGCGCGCGTGGCGGCAACGGACCGGGCGTTCGCCCTCGTCGCCTATGTCACGGCCGGCCTCGCGGCGCTGTCAGCGCTGGTCGCGTGGACCACGCAGGCGCACAAGGACAGGATGGGCGGCAAGAGCGGCGCGAAGGCCAAGGCCGGCGCCTGACCTGCCCATCTGGGCGGCTTTCGGGCGGCCCGGCAGGCGCGCACGTTCATGCGGCTTTGAAACCAATGGGGCCCTGAGCCATGTCCCTGCTCGCAGACCTGTCCACCGCCGCCGCCTCTCTCGCCGCCGATATCGGGCACCGCATCGTCGCCGTCCGCGGCGGGGGCGGCCGGGCGCTCAGCGGCTTCATCTGGCGGCGCGGCCTCGTGGTCACGTCGGAGGAAGGACTCGACGGCGAGGATGAGGTCGAGGTTGTGTTCGACGGCGGGACGAGCGCCCGGGCGGCCATCGCCGGGCGCGATCCCTCCACCGACGTGGCGCTGCTGAAAGTCGAAACGCCTGATTTCGCCGACTGGACAGCGGCGGGCGCGGTGCTGCCGGCGTCGCTGGCGC
>JAEWCE010000292.1 GCA_023390785.1 Pseudomonadota bacterium | reverse complement strand
AAGATTATGTGGCGGAAGCCTGGTTCGGTTTCGTCCGGGCGGAAGCCCGCGACCGACTCGAACAGCCACTGGCAGACGGCGCCATAGGCGTAGTGATTGTACGAGTTCATGTCGGGGGCAAAGATGGTGCCGTCGGCCTGGATGGCATCCCAGCGTTCCCAGATGGTCGTGGCGCCGTTCTTGACCTGGTACAGCCAGCCCGGCACCTCCTCCTGCAGGAAGACGGCCGCAGCCAAGGCCGGCTCACCGATCTTCAGCAATGCCGGAAGTAGTGCGGGCGTCCCGATGAATCCCGTCCCGATGCGACCTTCGGACCGCGCAATGGTGGCCTTGAAGTACTCCTTCGCTGCGGGCAGCAGGTTGGGAGGAATGAGGTCGTAGACGATGGCCAGGGCATACGAGGTCTGGTCGTCGTAGCCGATGCGGCCGGCGGGGGTGATGAATTCGTGCGCAAACGCTGCCTTCACCTCTGTCGCCCGCTTGTCCATGCGATCCGCTGTGGCGGCGTCGCCGATGATGGCTGCGGCCTTCGCGGTGAGCATGGAAGAGATGTAGAGGTAGATGGTCGCGGCGGCATCGTCGCCGATGGTGGGCAGCGGTTTTTCGCTGGGGCCCTTCGGCTGTAGCCAGTCACCGAAGGTGGCGCCGCGGCCGCCGCGCTCACGGGGCGGCCGGACGATCGGGCCGTTGCTGATCGAGTAGATGAAATCCACCCATTTGATCATCGCAGGCAGCGTCTCGCGCAGCACGCCGCTGTCGCCGTAATGGAGGTAGAGCGTCCATGGGATGACGGTGATGGCGTCGCCCCAACCGGTCGAGCCGTAGAAGCCCGGATACTGCTCCGGTTGCTGCCGCGTGGGGTCAGGGGCAACGTGGGGTATCGCGCCGTTGTCGCGCTGGTCCGCCATCACGTCGCGCAGGTATTTGCGCAGGAACGATTCCGAATTGTGCAGGTAGCAGGCGGTGGAGGCGAACACCTGGGCATCGCCGGTCCAGCCCAGCCGTTCGTCGCGCTGCGGACAGTCGGTGGGCACTTCGATGAAATTGGAGCGCTGGGACCACAGCGTGTTCTGCACCAGCCGGTCGACGAGCTTGTGGCCGGAAGAGAACGCTGCGGTGGGGACGTGCACCGAGCTGATCGGCACCGCCTCGATGTGAGTGATCTCAGCCGTCCCATCGATGGTGATGCGGGCATAGCGGAAGCCCTGAAAGGTGAAGACCGGCCGGTAGTGTTCCTCGTCGCCGCCCTTGAGGGTGTACTCGATCCGCGCCTCGGCGGTGCGGTAGTTGCGATTGTCGAAATTGTTGTCGCGGTCGACGATCTCGGAATGCTCGATGATGACCCTGGCGCCGGGCTCGCCCTTGACCGCGAAGGCGACGTAGCCCGCGGCGTTCTGGCCGAAATCGTGGATGGTGCGGCCCTCGGCATCGTGCCAGGTGAGTTGCGGCGCGAGGGGAGCCAACTCGCGCACCGGCGCGGTTTCATGCGGCACGAGAATCGAGGTGTCGAAGTCGAGGGCCTGGCTCAGCGCGCTGGCCTCGAGGGGCTGGCGGGCGTCGTAGATCTCGCCGAAATAGATGCCGGACTTGCGGACCGGTAGCGTGCCGCTGCTCCAGCTCGTGTCGGTGCCGACCAGCAGCTTGCCGGCGTCGTCGCGCAGCTCGGCGAGAGCGGCGATGTCGTTGCCCCAGGTATTGTAGATCGGGTTCTGCTTCCACATCATCTGCGAGCGGTACCAGCCGTCGGCGAGCCAGATGTCGATGACGTTGCGGCCGGGGCGCAGCAGGTCGGCGACGTCGTAGGTCTGGTAGGCGAGCCGCCGGTCATAGGTGGTCCAGCCCGGCGTCAGCAGGTCGTTGCCGACGCGCCGGCCATTGATGAAGGCGCGGTAGAGGCCGAGCGCGGTGATGCGCAGCGTGGCGCTGGCCGACAGCGGTACGTCGAGGTCGAATTCCTTGCGCAGGAAGCTCGCCGGATGTCCGACGCCCGCGTCGGCCGTGGGGCGCACCATCCTGGCGGTCCATGCCGACTCCAGACGTGAAGGGGCGCTCGCCCGGACGGGCGCAAGTTCGTTCATCGCAGAAGTCTCCAAGGCCGGGATCGGCGCATTCCCGAACGACAGGCGTTTGTGTATCGTTCTACGTGCATCGTTCTACACAGCGAACGTTCCGTCAAGGGGTGTCGAGAACATCGGCGGGCTGCTACCTGAGCGCGGGGAGGCGCGATTGGCACCACGAAAGAAAAGTGAGCGGGTGACCATCCGTACCGTCGCCGAGGACGCGGGAGTCTCGGTCGCTGCGGTGTCGAAAGTGCTGCGCGATGCTTACGGGGTCAGCGAGGCGCTGCGCGCGCGTGTTCGCTCTTCAATGGAAAAGCTGGGTTACCGGCCGCATGCCGCGGCGCGGGGCATGCGCGGGCAGACCTATACGCTGGGCCTAATCATGCCCGACATCCACAACCCGTTCTTCACCGACATCCTTGCGGGCGTGAACACTGCGCTGGAGCGGACCCAGTACCAGGCGCTTCTCGGCGCCGGCAATTCGGAGCCGATGCAGGAGCATGCGCTGATCGAAGCGATGATGGACCGGCAGATGGACGGCATCCTGATCATCGGGCCGCGTATCTCCCAGGATGCCATCGAAGCCTACGCCACGCGCATCCCGATAACGGTCATCGCGCAGCACGCGCGTTCCGAAGTCTACGACACGGTCAATGACGATGACGCCCTGGGGGCGAGGCTGGTGGTGCAGCACCTGGCCGAGCAGGGGTACCGAAATATCGCCATGCTCAGCCTCGCCATCCGACCGGTCGACAGCAGCGCTGTGACCGCGCAGCGCGAACTGGGTTACCGCCGGGCGATGGAGGAGGCGGGGCTCAAACGATTCGTCAGGGTGGCCTCGGCCGAGCAGACATCGCGCGAGGTACAGGTGACGGCTCGGCGCCTGCTGGAAGGACGGCCCCGGCCGGAGGCGATCTTCTGCTGGACCGACTTCATTGCCCTCGAAGTGCTGAGCGTGGCACGCGACATGGGGCTCAACGTGCCCGGCGATCTCGCCGTGGTGGGGTATGACAACACCGGCTATTGCGACCTGGCGCAGAACGCATTGACCTCGATCGATCAATCCGGGCAGGTGCTGGGGCTGCAGGCGGCGCGGCTGTTGATCGAGCGGATCAAGGGACGCGAAACGCCGGAGCATTTCGTAGTGACACCGCGCCTCGTGGCGCGGGCGAGCTCGACGGCGAAGCGTCAGGGGGGCGCGCCGTAGATTTCGCGCAGCAAGGCGATTAGCCTCGCGCCGTGGTTGCCGAGGGCTGCCGTGAAGCGCCCCTCGTGCGCGGCGACGCGCTGCCGTGCGTCGGCGAGGAGGCGCGCACCCGCAGTGGTCAGTTGTAACACCTGGCGGCGGCCGTCGCTGGCCGAGCGGCGGCGGGCCAGAAGGCTGCGAGCATCGAGGCGGTCGACGATCGCCATCATCGTGGCGCGGTCGGTGCCGAGGATAGCCGCGAGGTCGACCTGCGAGACCCCGGTGTTTGCCTCAATCAGCTCCAGCACGGCGTATTGTTTCTGCGTCAGGTCGAGGCCCTGCATCGCGTCGGCGAAGTCGCGCGCTACGGCGGCGCTGGCCATGCGCAGGTGAAATCCCAGCAAGCCGTCGAGCCGACCCAGTTGCAGGGCGGGTCCGGGATCGCCATCCGAAGCGGTGGTGGTCATGCTTGCGGTCTCCTCGGATATTTTGTACGTGTTACATACAAATTTCGCAACGACAATCGCGGAGGAGCGGTTGGCCGACGCAGAGTTCAGCACCGATGCCGTGGCCTATGCCGCGGCCGCGCGGCCAGCGAAGACGGCCGTGGTTGCGCTGGCGGATGACGCGCGGCTGAGTTACGCCGCGCTGTCCGAACTCGCAAACCGGGCGGCGGGATGGCTGGCGGCACGGCTGGGCGGTGCGCCTGAGGGGCAGCGCCTGGCCTATTTGGGGCGCAACGGTGTCGAACTGCTGGTTCTGGCGCTGGGGGCCGAGCGTTGCGGGGCGATCTTCGTGCCCCTCAACTGGCGGCTCGCGGGCGCCGAGATCGCGGCGCTGCTCGAGGACTGTATGCCCGCGGTAGTGGTCGCGCAGGACGAGTTCCTGCCGCTGCTGCGCGAGGGTGTCGCCGTGACGGAGGTGCTGGCACCGATCTGTGCCACGCCCGCCTTGCCACGGCGCGACCTGCCACATGACCGACCTATCATCGTGCTCTATACGTCGGGGACCACCGGCCGGCCCAAAGGCGTTATCGTCACCGCCCGAAACGCGTTCGCGGCGGCGCTGAATTTCATTGCGGTGGGCGAGGTTCACCCGGGGTCGGTGACACTCTCGGACCTTCCCATGTTCCATACCATAGGGCTGATCGCCGTGGCGCGGTCGACGCTGATGGCGGGCGGTACGCTGGTGCTGACCGACCGCTTCGTGGCGTCGCGCACGCTGGCGGCGCTGGGCGATGCGGCGCTGGGGGTGACGCACTATTTCGCGGTGCCGACGATGGCGGAGGCGCTGGCTGCCGATCCGACCTTCGATCCCGCTGCGCTGACGCGCCTGCACGCAATCTTCGTTGGCGGCGCGCCGCTGGCGCCGGCATTGATCGAGCGCTTCCTCGGGTTCGGTGTGCCGCTGGTCAACGGCTATGGCATGAGCGAGGCTGGAACGGCGATCCATGTGCCGATCGACCGCGAGGCAGTGCGGATGAGCGCCGGGGCGGTCGGCCTGCCGGCGCCACATGTTTCGGTGCGCCTGGTAGCGAACGGCGCAAATGTCGCGGACGGCGAGGTCGGCGAGGTGTGGCTGCGGGGACCGTCGGTGACGCCCGGTTATTGGAACCGGCCGGACGAGACGGCGGCGGTATTCGTCGATGGCTGGTACCGTACGGGGGATCTGGCCCGGCGGGAAATCTCGGGGATGTACCGCATCGTCGACCGGCTCAAGGACATGTATGTGTCAGGCGGCGAAAACGTCTATCCGGCCGAGGTCGAGGCGGTCGTCGTGGCAAGCGAGATGGTTGCCGACGTCGCCGTGCTGGGAGTACCCGATGCACGCTGGGGAGAAGCCGGCGTCGCCTTTGTCGTGCCGAGGGCAGCGGCCGGTTTCAATGCGGAAGCGCTGGGCTCGCATTGCGCCGCCCACCTCGCCAAATACAAGTGCCCGTCGCGCGTGGTGGTGATCGAGGCCATTCCGCGCAGCGCGGCGGGCAAGGTTCTGAAGCCGGTGCTGCGTCAGCGCCTCATGAATGGAGAGTTCGGATGAGCGATGATGTCGTGCTGGTCGAGATTGCCGAGCGCATCGCGACGGTCACCTTCAACCGCCCGCAGAAGCGCAATGCCATGAACCCTGCCCTCAATGTGCGCATGCTCGAGGTGCTCGACGATCTCGAAAGCCGCGATGAGGTCGGGGTGGTGGTGTTGACCGGCGCCGGCGAGGCGTGGTCGGCGGGCATGGATCTCAAGGAGTACTTTCGCGACAATGACGGCAAGCCGCGCGCGGCGACGCTCAAGGTCCGACGGCAATCGGGCACCTGGTGGCAGCGGCTGATGTATTTCGAGAAGCCGACCATCGCCATGGTCAATGGCTGGTGCTTCGGCGGGGCGTTCACGCCGCTGGTGGCGTGCGACCTGGCGATCGCGGCCGAAGACGCAAAGTTCGGGCTGAGCGAGATCAACTGGGGCATCCTGCCGGGTGGCAATGTCACGCGCTCGGTGGCGGAGGTCATGCGGCATCGCGATGCGCTCTACTACATCATGACCGGCGAGATCTTCGACGGCCGCAAGGCGGCGGCGATGGGGCTGGTCAACGAGGCGGTGCCACTGGCGCAATTGCATCGGCGCGTGGACGACATCGCCAGGGTGTTGCTCGACAAGAACCCGGTAACGCTCAAGGCCGCCAAGGACACGTTCAAGCGGGTGCGCAGCATGCCGTGGGATGCGTCGGACGACTACATCTATGCCAAGCTCGAGCAGATGCTGCTGCTCGACAAGAGCCACGGGCGCGACGAGGGGCTCAGGCAGTTCCTCGACGACAAGAGCTACCGGCCGGGGCTGGGCGCGTACAAGCGAGACTGATCCGGGCCTAAAGGCCCATGGCTCGCACCGTTTCCTGCAGGCAGTTGGCGAGCAGGGCGCTGCCCGGCGGTTCCGGCACGCCAGCGCGGATGGTGAGGCCGACGGCGCCGCGCGTTTCCGAGGTGTCGACTGGCAGGCTGCAGGTTTCGCCGGACTCGATGTCGGGAGCAACGACGCCTTCCGAGATCACCCAGATCGCGTCGGACTGCCGGATCATGGCGCGGCCGAAGGCGTCGGAGACCGTTTCGATCTCGACCGGCAGGTCACCGATGCCGTGGCCGATGAGGAAGCGCTCGACGAAGGGACGGATGACCGAGCCCTGGGTCGGCATCAGGACGGTGAAGTCGCGGATGCGAGCGAAGTCGAAGCCCCGGCCCTGCAGCAGCGGGTGGCCGCGGCGTACGGCAAAAACCACCGGCTCGGTGTAGAGATGGGAGAAGCTGAGGCCGGTCATCAGCTCGGGAGCAGCGAGGCGCCCGACGACGAGGTCGAGCTGGCCGAGGCGAAGCTGCTCCAGAAGAACGATGTTCTCACCGGAGACGATCTTGACCGGATTGCCGGTGTGTAGCGCCAGGAAGCGCTCCAGCGCGCCCGGCATGATGCGGGCGGAGACGGTGGGCAGGGCGCCGATCCGAAGCGGCGGGCCGGAATTGGCGCGGGCGCGCGCGACGCTGTCGATGCCACGCTGGATGGCGGCCAGGCTGGCGCCGGCGTGCTGCAGGAACACCTCGCCGAACTGGGTGATGCGGATGCCGCGGCCATCGCGCTCGACCAGCGTGGTGCCGATGGCGTTCTCGAGCTCGCGCAGCGTCTTGGTCACGGCCGGCTGGCTCACATGCAGCACCTCGGCGGCCTTGCCGACGCTTTGTTGGCGGGCCACCTCGACCAGCGTGCGCAAATGACGAAACTTAACCGGAAGGTCGGTCATCGAATAACCCCTCGGTTATGGATATCGCAAAATTTCTCATTTTACCAATACGGAACGGTGCTCGATTGTGGGCAGCGGCGGCAGGAGGGCCGCCAAGGGAGGACTGACATGACAGAACACCGGACCGGCCTCACCCGCCGGGGCTTCCTCGCATCGTCCGCCGCAGCCGCCGGCGCCGTCGCGCTTGGCGCCGGCACCAATTCGGCCCAGGCCGCAGACACGCTGAAGGTGGGCTTCATCAGCCCGCGCACCGGCCCGCTCGGCGGGTTCGGCGAAGGTGACGGTTACATCCTCGACCTCGCGCGCAAGGCCGTCGCCAACGGCTTCAAGGTCGGCGACAAGACTTATGCGGTCACCATCATCGACCAGGATACGCAGTCCGACCCGGCGCGCGCCGGCCAGCTCGCCAAGGACCTGATCAACAACCAGGGCATCGATCTGATGCTCACCACCTCCACCCCCGAAGTGGTGAACCCGGTGGCCGACGCCTGCGAGGCGGCCGGCGTGCCGTGCGTGGGCACGATCGTGCCGTGGGAATCGTTCTATTTCGGCCGTGGCGCCAAGCCGGGCGCACCCTCGCCGTTCAAGTGGACCTATTGCTTCAGCTTCGGCACCGACACCTTCGCCAAGGCCTATCTGAGCATGTGGCCGCAGATCGAGACCAACAAGAAGATCGGCGTGATGTATCCCAACGACGCCGACGGCAACGCCATCCGCGGCGCCCTGGCGCCGCTGCTCGCCAAGGGCGGCTACACCATCGTCGATCCGGGTCCGTACGAGGACGGTACCACCGACTATTCCTCGCAGATCCAGAAGTTCAAGGACGAGGGTGTCGAGATGTTCAACACCTTCCCGATCCCGCCGGACTTCGCCGCGTTCTGGCGACAGGCGGCGCAGCAGGGGCTGACCAAGCAGATCAAGATCGCGCAGATCGCCAAGACCGGACTGTTCCCGTCAGACATCGAAGCGGTGGGCGATCTTGGCGACAAGCTGGCGACTGCCGCCTACTGGCACTGGACCTTCCCGTACAGCTCGTCGCTCACCGGCGTCAGCTCGATGGATCTGGCCGATGGCTACGAGGCGACCGCGAACAAGCAGCGCCAGCAGCAACTCGGTGCGTCGATGTCGCTGCTCGATACCGGCTTTGCCGCGCTCGCGGCGTCCAGCAACCCCAACGACAAGGAAGCCGTGGCCAAGGCACTGTCGACCCTCAGCACGACGACGATCGTGGGCAAGGTCGACTTCACCTCCGGCCCGGTTGCCAACGTCGCGGAGACGCCGATCATCGGGGCGCAGTGGGTCAAGTCGAAGGCCGGCAGCAAATATCCGTTCGATCTGGTGATCGTCGAGAACGCCACCGATCCGAATGTTCCCATCGCGGCCAAGCTGTTGCCGTATAACAGCTGATCGCAAGGGAGCAGTGCGGAGCCGCGCCATGCAGGCCACAACGCCGATCCTCGCCGCCGAGGGGCTGCACAAGCGCTTCGGCGCGCTTGTGGTGCTCGACGGCGTCAGCCTCAGCATCGGCGAAGGCGAGGCGCTCGGCATCGTCGGCCCCAATGGGGCCGGCAAGACCACGCTGCTGTCGGTACTGGCGGGGGCCCAGCCTCCGTCAGCCGGCAGCATCCGCTTCAAGGACGATGACGTGACGCATCTGGGAGCGCCGGCGCGCTGCCGGCGCGGGCTGGCGCGGACGCATCAGATCCCGCGACCGTTCTCGGGCATGACGGTGTTCGAGAATGCCTATGTGGCGGCGAGCCAGGCGGGCGGCGCCAGCGGCGACGAGGCCTATGACATCGCCACCGACGCCCTGGCGCAATGCGACATGCTCAAGGTTGCCAACCGGCCGGCGGAAACGCTCGGCCTGTTGGCGCGCAAGCGGCTGGAGCTGGCGCGCGCGGTGGCGACGCGGCCGTCGCTGCTGCTGCTCGACGAGATCGGGGGCGGCCTCACCAATGCCGAGGCCGACGAACTGGTGGGCACGATCCGCGCGCTCAGGCGGCGCGGCGTCTCGATCGTGTGGATCGAGCACATCGTGCAGGTGCTGGTGCAGGTGACCGAACGGCTGATCTGCATGGATGCCGGCAAGATCATCGCCGATGGCACGCCGCAGGCGGTGCTGGCGGACAGGAACGTAGTCGAAGCCTATCTCGGCGGAGCGCCGGCATGAGTGCGCTCGCCATCAAGGGTCTCGACCTGCATCACGGGCTCCTGCACGCGGTGCGCGAGGTGTCGTTCAACGTGGCGAGCGGCGAGGTGGTCGCGCTGGTCGGCGCCAAGGGCGCCGGCAAGACGACGTTGCTGCGCGCGATCGCCGGTGCGCACAGGCCGACGTCAGGACATATCCAGCTCGATGCCCAGGACATCACGCACGTGCCGGCGCACCGGCGCGTAGCGATGGGGATTGCGCTGGTGCCCGAGGG